>JAGRPC010000252.1 GCA_020439925.1 Verrucomicrobiia bacterium
GGCGGGTGGAGGAGAGCATCCTCGATGATTGTCCGGGCATCAGCAGGGCTCGCAAGGAGCGGCTGTTGGAGCGGTTCGGGTCTGTCTCACGATTGCGGAAAGCCGGTGCCGCCCGCATTGCCGAGGTCCCGGGTATCACCGAGAAGCTCGCCGAGGAAATTGCGCATTTTCTGAAGACGCACTGAGCTTCCCCGAGCTCTGGAATCAAGAACTGAGGGCAACGCTTCCGGTCACCGTTTCTTCCCTTCGGTTGAGCTCCGTGATGCGGTTCCTCAGATCGTTGAGGGAGAAAGGTTTTGTCATCACTTCGTTCATGCCGGCGGAGAGACAGCGTTCGCGGTCTTCATCGAAAACCATCCCGGTCATCGCAATGATGGGCGTGGCCGCGTTGGGGTGATCGAGACGGCGTATCGAGGTGGTGGCCTCGAAGCCGTCCATCACCGGCATGTTCACATCCATGAGGATGAGATCGAAGGTCAGCGGTCCCTCGGCAAGATCGACCGCCTCGCGACCATTGGAGGCGAGGGTCACATCGCAGCCGAGTTGTTCGAGGGTGAGACGGGCGACCTTCTGGTTGACCAGATTGTCCTCGACGAGCAGGACCTTCGAGCGTCCGCCATGGCCACGCTGACTTGGCACTTCGGTGGGAGAGGGGAGGCGACGGCGGTGGATGAGGTCTTCGTCCTGCTCCTGTCCCGCTGGTTCGTAGTCGATCGTGAAGAAGAAGGTCGTGCCGACACCAGGTTCACTCTCGAACCAGATCCGCCCGCCCATCAGTTCGACGAGGTTCTTTGAGATGGCGAGGCCGAGCCCGGTGCCGGAATGGGACCTGGGTTTGGCCGAATCGATCTGGCGGAAAGGGGAGAAGAGGGTCGCCCCTGCCTCCTCGCTGATTCCGATCCCCGAGTCGCGGACCTGGAAGAGGAGTTGGTCGCGTCCGGCCTTGCGATGGCCCTGAACGGTCACCGTCACTTCGCCGTGATCGGTGAATTTGATCGCGTTGCTGGTGAGATTGGAGAGCACCTGCTTGAGCCTGAGGTCATCGGCGACAAAACGTTCCGGAAGGGTTTCACAGATCGTGGCCGAGAGGTGGAGGTGCTTGGAATCCGCGTTCGCCTTGTAGACGAGGAGGACCTCGCGAATCAGCTTCTGCAGCTCGAAAGGCCGAGGTTTCAACTGCATCTCCTTCGCGTTGAGCTTCGCGTAATCGAGGATGTCGTCGAGGATGTTGAGGAGTGATTCGCTGGAACAATGGATCGTCTCGAGATGCTCGCGCTGTACGGGGTCCAGATCCATCTCGAGGAGAAGATTGACCATCCCGAAGATTCCGTTCATCGGAGTCCGGACCTCGTGACTCATGTTGGCAAAGAAGCGCTCCTTCTCCTTGGCGGCTTCGATGACCTCCTGATTCAGTTTTTCGAGTTGCTCCTGCTTGGCGGCCATGGAGGCTGCCATGGAGCGGACAAAGGCGATGAGCGGGTGTTCTCCGGGACGCAGGGCGGGAATGCGCTGGGTGTGGCTCGGATACTGGATCATGAACTCCGAGACCACCTTCTCAAGCTGTCGAATCGTTTCCTCGGCGTCGCTGGGAACCGATTGACTGGAACGCAGATTCCCCGGCAACACCGGCCGGATGGCGATGGCGGCGGTCGCTTCTTTTTTTACCGGGGGAGGCAACTTGGGCAGGCTCCGCTTTCCGTGGGGTTTCATCAAAAACAATAAATTCCATTAAAAATCATAATTAGGCAAGGATTAGTTTTTGCCCGTAATCGGTTGGGATATCTGAGGTTCCGACAAAAACACCGTCCAAAATCCGAATCCCGGGCGATAGAAAGTAGAAGACTCTGTCTTTACCCTACCGATGAAGTTCACCACCATTTTCCCCGCTGCGTTCGGTTTGTTTCTCATTGGCGTTTTCCCATCGCTTCGATCGGCTGAAGAATGGAGCGGGATCCATCCCCAACTCGCCTTCTTCAACAACGAAGGTGAGTGCGGAACCGGAGCCCTGGTGCCGTGGGCGGGGCGTCTCTGGGCGTTGACCTATGCTCCCCACAAGCCCAACGGGTCATCCGATAAGCTCTACGAGATTTCGCCCGACCTCGTTCTGACCGTGCGACCGGAATCGATCGGAGGCACTCCGGCGAACCGGATGATTCACCGTGAATCGGGGCAGTTGTTCATGGGGCCCTACGTGATCGACGGAACAGGAAAGGTTCGGGTGATTCCGTATACCGAGATGTTCGGGCGGCCCACTGCGAATGCCCGGCATCTCACCGACCCCTCGGGGAAAATCTACTGCGCTTCGATGGAGGAAGCGCTCTACGAAATCGACGTGAAATCCCTCGCGGTAAACAATCTTTATCGCGACGAGCAGGACAAGACCCCGGGACCCAAGGCGGATCTTCCCGGGTATCATGGAAAAGGCATGTATTCCGGTCAGGGTGTCCTCGTCTACGCGAACAACGGGGAACATTCTCCGGAAGCGCGACGCGACCCCTTCGTTCCCTCTGGTGTTCTCGCCGAATGGGATGGAAAGGACTGGAAGGTCGTGCGCCGCACCCAGTTCACCGAGGTGACAGGTCCGGGGGGTATTTTCGGGAACGAAAATCCCGCGTTCGACCCTCTCTGGAGTATGGGATGGGACGCGAAGTCGCTCATCCTCATGCTTCGCGACGGCAGCGCCTGGCATAGCTACCGGTTGCCTAAGGCCAGCCACAGCTACGACGGCGCCCATGGATGGAACACCGAGTGGCCTCGCATCCGCGAGATCGGGGAGGGTGAGAACCTCCTCATGACCATGCACGGCATGTTCTGGCGATTTCCGAAGGGTTTTTCCCTTGCCGATACGTCGGGCATCGCCCCTCGCTCGACCTATCTCAAAGTGATCGGGGACTTCTGTCGGTGGCAGGACCGTATCGTCTTCGGGTGTGACGACACTGCCAACAGCGAGTTTCTCAACAAGCGCAAGGCCAAGGGCGAAATTGCCGCGCCGCAGTCACAATCGAACCTCTGGTTTGTCGATCCGGCGAATCTCGACCACCTCGGACCGGTCATCGGGCGTGGTTCGGTGTGGCTGAAGGAGGACGTCGCCGCCGGGACCAAGTCGGATCCCTACCTTTTCGGCGGTTTGGAGAGTCGGGCCCTGCACCTGGCCCACGGAGGAACGGGAGCAGTCGAGATCTCGCTGGAGATTGATCGCGATGGGAAGGGGAGCTGGGAACCGCTGCGCAGTGTCTCCATTCCGTCCCAGGGCTATGCCTGGACCGATTTCGAAGACACCGAGCTCGGGGTCTGGATCCGTCTCGTTCCATCCTCCGATGCCACCGCCCTGACCGCCGCCTTCACCAACGCCGGTCGCGAGGAACGGACCGCCGCGGGAGCGGCACCCGCGAAATTCACCGGAATCGCGACAACGGAGTCCGGGTCGATTTCCGGCGGAGTCATCCGAGCGCGCGGCGAGAACAAGCGCAACCTGCACTTTGCCGCGAGGACCGAAAAGGGTTCGCTCGGGCTCTACACCCTCTCGGACACCCTGACATTGACTCCTGAAGGCAACTCCCAGGAACTCGCGTGGCTCGAGCGACACGCCGCCGTTCCTTCTCGCGAGGGCGTCATTGCGACCGATGCGGCCTCCGTCATCTACACGGACGACGCCGGGAAACGATTCCGTCTCCCCAGGGGCAACGCCGCCTTTGACCGAGCCAACCCGCTTGGCGGAGAGCGCCTCTGCCGCGAGGTGGCGACGGAACGCGATCTGTTCAATTGCCAGGGGACCTTCTTCGAACTGCCCGCCGAGAATGCCGCCGGCTTCAGTCGCGTTCGTCCGGTCGCGACGCACGGGTTGCGTATCGTCGACTACTGCAGCTACCGGGGTCTGCTCGTCATCTCCGGCATTGACTTGGCGCAGGCTGGAGACAACCGCCATATCATCCGCAGCAGTGATGGCAAAACCGGGCTCTGGGTCGGGGCGATCGACGATCTCTGGGAACTTGGAAAACCGGTCGGATCGGGTGGTCCGTGGAAGGAGACCCCGGTGGAGGCGGGGGAGATCTCCGATGCCTACCTCATGACCGGATACGATGAAAAGGAACTGACCCTTTCCTCTGACCGCTCCACCACGGTCACGGTAGAAGTCGATCTCACCGGCATGGGCGATTGGGTGGACTATCGCGAGTATGCCCTGGAGGCAGGCAAGCCATTGCATCACGTCTTTCCCGACGGTTATCAGGCCTACTGGCTGCGCTGTCGGAGCAAAGCCGCGGCGACGGTGACAGCCTGGCTCGAATATCGCTGAGACCTACTCCTTGATCTCCAGTTTTTCCGGTCCCAGAGCGGGTCTCTCCAGTTCTCCGACCACCCTGAAGCCTTCGCGATCGAGCAGGAAGATCTCGAGGCTGACGGGAAATTTCGATTTCCGGTAATCCTCGACGAGGGCGGGACCGAACTCGTCGAGCAGGCCTCCGGTCGCGGGAAACAGATAAAGGCGGTTCCGTTCGAGAAGGATCACAAGGATGCGGTCGCCCAGGGTCTCCTTGAATCGCTCGTGCAGTTTTGGAGAAAGAATCGAGCTGGTGAGGAAGGGGTCCTCGTCGGCGACGATGGCGTAGAGAACGATCCCCCGGTTGTCGCGCACGAGCTTCGGTTCGATCTTTTCGGCGACGGCATCGGCCACCTGACGGGCGAGAGGAAAAAAGCGATCCCAGTCGAGGCCGCGTTCTTCCCAGGTTTTTTTTGTGAAGGCGCGAACTCCGAAATCCCATTCGTAGTGCGCCGCCATGCGGGTGGACTTCGCCCCCTCGATCGGACCGGTGATGTCGAAAGACTCGAAGCTGCCCCCGAAGATGATGCCGACCCGGCGAGCTGGAGCCTCGTCGGGCGCCTTTGCCTCCTGCGCGTTGAGTGACGCGCCCGTCAGAACGCCAATGAGGGCGAGGATGAGAACGAGGTGCTTGGGAATTCCGGTTGCCATCGGGCTGGGGAAGGGGTTCGATGCGCTTTTCCAAGCTAAACGCGGATGATCACATTTCTAGAAGGAACCCTCGAGGAAAGCTGGCCGGGTCGGCTCGTCATCAACGTCGGCGGAGTCGGCTATGAGGTGATGGTGCCTCTCTTCGGCGACGAACAGTTCGGCCTGGCGGGAACGAAGATCCGGGTGCTCACCCACCACCATATCCGCGAACAGGAACAGACTCTCTACGGATTCCCCGACGAGGAAGCACGGGATCTTTTCCGCCTCCTCATCAACCACGTCTCGGGCGTCGGACCGAAGGTGGCGATGTCCATTCTCAGCGGCATGGCCGCGGCCGATTTCAAGGAAGCGGTGGTGAGCGGCGATATTGGAACGATTTCGAAGATCCGAGGTCTCGGCAAGAAAACCGCCGAGCGCATTGTTCTTGAACTCGCAGACAAGGTGGGAGTGAAGGACGCCTGGAAGGCCCAGTCCGCACGTGCCACGCTCGCCCCCGAGGCGGCGGCGAAGAACGACGCTCTCCTCGCCCTCATCTCGCTGGGCTATAAGCAGGTCGAGGCCCAGAAAGTCATCGAGAAGCTCCCCGACGATTTGTCGAAACCCGATGAAATGTTAAGGGCCGCCCTGCGTCTTCTGCAGGGATGATGCCCGTTCTCTCCCGTCTTTCCCCGCCGTCCGCGATGCCGGATCCGAACCTCCAAGCCGAACGCGTCCGTGCCGCGATGCCGCAGGGAGGTCTTTTTGCGGAGAAGGAATGGCGCCTTTCCCCGGAGCCCTTTGTTTTGTCGAAAGCCGAGGTAAGGCAGCTCAACCAGCTCGGTCCCCTCCTCCACCGTTTTCAGAAAGCCTGCGATCTTCTCTATCGCCGCAGCCGGGGAGGCACCCTGCCGGCCTGGATCGCGAGAGATCTCGATCGGGGAAAGCCGGCATTCCTGCTGGAAGCGGGCCTCTCCCCGGCAACGGTGACGGAGACCCCGCGGGTTATCCGGCCGGATCTCATTCTCACTCCGGACGGTTTCTCGGCGACGGAACTCGACTCCGTTCCCGGAGGAATCGGCCTCACCGCCTGGTTGGGGGAGACCTATGCCTCGCTTGATCCGGCACACGAGATTGTCGGAGGTCCACGAGGCATGTTCGAAGGGTTCGCCTCGATCTTTGGAGAAGGTGGGGCCGATCTTCTCGTTTCTCAGGAGTCTGCAGGATATCGACCTGAAATGGAGTGGCTCGCCGGACATCTCCCCGGCGACTGGCGGGTCGCAGATGCGGAGACCCATGAGATCACCGGGCGCGATGTCTATCGCTTCTTCGAGCTCTTCGATCTGCCGAATCTCCCCGCAAGCGATGCTTTGATCGCGGCGGCCGCGGCGGGGCGGGTGAAGGTTACGGCACCCTTCAAACCCTGGCTCGAGGAGAAACTCTGGTCGGCCCTCTTCTGGTCACATCCCCTTCGCGAGGTCTGGAAACGCGAGTTGCGGGAATCGAACTGGAAACGGCTGCGCGAAGTGTTTCCCCAAAGCTGGATCGTGGATCCGGCCGACGTGCCGCATCACGCCGTCATTCCGGGGCTCGAAATCGGGAGTTTTTCCGAATTGAAGAGCTTCACCCAGAAAGAACGAGAACTGGTCCTGAAACTGAGCGGCTTCAACGAGAAAGCGTGGGGCAGTCGCAGTGTCACGGTGGGCCAGGATGCCTCTCAATTGGAATGGGGTGAAGCGGTCGACGAAGCCATCGCTTCGTACGAACATGCTCCGTATGTTCTGCAGCGCTTTCACGCGGGACGTCTTGTCACCCATCCCTGGTGGAATCCTGAGAGCGGGCGAATCGAAATGATGGAAGGAAGAGTGAGGCTCTGTCCCTATTATTTCGTCTCGGCAAAGGACGACTCGGTCTCTCTGGGGGGAGTTCTTGCGACGATTTGTCCCTCCGACAAGAAGATCCTGCACGGCATGCGAGACGCCATCCTCGTGCCTTGTCGAACGGGGGACTGACCCGTTTCCGTTCGCTCAACGATTTCCCTGGCCGATCCGGCATTCGCTGGCGGAAGCGGTGATGCCGGCCATCAGAATGGGCAGGAGACGTTCCAGGGAAGCCAGGGAACCCGTAGTCTCGATCTGGATCGTGCCGCCGCCGGGTGGTGGCGTGCCGGGGAGCTGGGAGGCCACCCTCCTGGCCACCGCCGGACCAGTATCGATGACCTCGGTTCCCGCGGGAACTCTTCGTTCGATAACGGGGCGGAGGAAAGGATAGTGGGTGCAGCCCAGCACGAGAACGTCGGAGCCTGCTTCAAGGAGCGGAGAAAGCGCCTCGTCCACCGCCGCTTCGGCATCCGGCCCGTCGAGAACTCCGCTCTCGACGAGTTCGACGAAGCGAGGACACGGGCGAGTGATGACCCGAACGCCCCGGGCGTGAGTGCTCACCAGCTGATGAAATTTTTCTCCTGCGAGAGAAGCCTCCGTCGCCAGCACGCCGATGACCCCGCTCCGGGAGCGTTCGGCCGCGGGCTTTACGCCGGGTTCCATCCCGACGACGGGAAGCGGGTAGGCGGCTCGGAGTGCCCCGACGGCCTGGATTGTGGCCGAGTTACAGGCGATCACGAGGATCTCCGCGCCATGCGCGAGAAGGTGGTCGGAGATTTCAAAGACGCGTTGCTGAATCACTTCAGGGCTCTTGTTTCCGTAGGGACACCAGGCTGAGTCCCCCACGTAATGCAGGTCGGCTCCCGGGATCAGGCGGTGGATTTCGCGCAGGACGGTAAGTCCGCCGACCCCTGAGTCGAGCAGTCCGATCCTGACGGGCGTGGGGCTCGGGCTCAAGGCTTGGAGACGTGTTGAACCATGGCCGGTTTCGCCCAGTCCGTCTAGTTTCCGGCCTCCTACTTTTTCCCCGGCCAACGGAATTCGACCGGCTCTGCCGCGGGCTGGGTGAGGTCGGCCTTCGAGGGCAGGGCAACGTGTTCCATCTTGTCCTTCGGATCGAGATTCTCGTTGAGCTGCTCCTCGGTAACCGGCAGTGATTCGACGCCTCCTTCGGGGACTTCGACCCCAGCCGTCCACAGAATCGCGTTGAGAACGAGCTTGCGGAAATCATCGACGGCCCAGTTCCGGTGCCAGTGCCCGCCGGTGAAACCGATGCCGCGTCCTCCGTCCGGCCGTTCGACCGCCCACATCATCGTCTGGCGTTTGCCCAGCCCCTTTTCGCCATCGGGCGTCCAGTGGATGTAGCGGTTGATCTTCTCGCGGGTGGGGACCCCGGTCACGATGTCCTCTGCCGTCTTCGGGTCGGCGAATCGCATGTTGTAGTACCACTCGTCGTTGGCACTGAATCCGGGCACGCCCCGGCTGATGGGATGGTCCTTCTTGATTTCGACCTCGGCGGTCCAGTGAGGATTGGTGGAGTAGCCGCTCTCGTAGTGACCTCCGATCCATTTCTTGAAACGTTCGCCCTGTTCGCCCTTGGGCACTTCAACCGCGTAGTGCATGCACATCAGTCCAACCCCTTTCGCCAGCATCGCCTCGATCTTTGCTTCGTTGCCGTTGGCGGGGTGGCTGGCGTTGCCGTCGGAATAGATCACGACAGCCTTGGCTCCCTCGAAGACGGACTCATCCTCGGGCCATCCGTTGTGGACCACCTTGACTTCGATGGGAAGACCGCTCTGCTCGTTGAGGGCGCGCGTGAGGAGGATGGCTCCGGCATTAAATTCATGCTGGCCCGAGGGGTGACTCTTCTTCCCGGCGATGAAGACGATCCGGGTTTTCCCTTCGGCGGCGGCGAAGACCTTTTCACTGCAGGCGGTGAGACCTGCGAGGGCGCCAGCGAGACCGAGAGCGGCGAGGACGGCAATGCCCCGGGGGCTCGTGAGCAATCGAAGGAGAGGGGATTTCATGGGAAAAGAGAAAGCGAACGGTACGGCATGCCGAGGAAAAGAGGAAGGGGGAATTCCAGGCGAGAATACGCCTTCTCCTTCTCTCACCTTTCAAGGAAAAGGTGGAATGACCTGCATCGGATTTTCAGGTTCTTGCTGCTGCCAGAAGTGACGGAAATCAGAGAACCACCGTCGTGGCGCTTTGGATTCCGGGAATGGCGAGGATCTTTTCGAGGGTCGCGGCGTCGATCGCAGAATCGACATTGAGAACGCTCAGGGCTTGGCCACCAACCTGATTCCGGCTGAGGGACATGTTCGCGATATTCACCTTGGCTTCACCGAGGACGCGGCCGATCGCGCCGACCACGCCGGGAGCATCGGTGTTTTCGAAGATGAGAAGGTTCCCCTGCGGGGTCGCGTCGAGGTTGTGGGCGTCGATGCGGACGACGCGGGGCTGGCTTCCGAAGAAGGTGCCCGACACGGTGACCTTTTCCTTTTCGTTGCCCGCGGTGACGGTGATGAGGTCGGTGAACTCGCATTCCTCGGCCGGCCGGCTTTCAGTGACGCGGATGCCACGGCCTTCGGCGAGGGTGGTGGCGTTGAGGTAGTTGGCGGATCCCGAGGTCGAACCGGTTTCGAGGAATCCTTTCAGGGCCGAGCGGGTCACGAGGGTGGTGTCGTTTTCGCCGACCTTGCCGGTATATTCGATGCGGAATAGATCCGACTGATTCGGCGCGATCTGGCTGACGAACTTGCCGAGGACCTCCGCGAGGCCGAGATAAGGGCCGATCTGCTGGAGGGTGGCTTCGTCGAGGTTGGGCATGTTGACCGCGTTGACGACTTCGCCGCGGAGGAGGCGTCCGGCAATGGCTTCGGCGATCTCGATGCCCACGTTTTCCTGGGCTTCCTCGGTCGAGGCTCCGAGGTGCGGAGTGAAGACCATCTCGGGCCGGGTGAGCAGCTCGTATTCCGCCGCGGGAGGCTCGGTTTCGAACACGTCGAGGGCAGCGCCAGCGATCTTGCCGGACTTGATTCCCTCGAGAAGTGCGGCTTCGTCGATGAGTCCGCCGCGGGCGCAGTTGATGATACGCACACCGGGTTTCATCAGCGCGATTCGGGCGGCATTGATGAGGTGGGTCGTCTCCGGAGTCTTCGGCATGTGGAGAGTGATGAAATCGGCCTGGGCTACGGCCTCGTCGACCGTTTCGCAGAGCTCAACCCGCATCGCCTTGGCCTTGCTCGCGGCAAGATAGGGATCGTAAGCGAGAACCCGCATCCCGAAACCCATGGCGCGCCGGGCAAACTCGCCCCCGATTCGTCCCATGCCGAGAATGGCCAGCGTCTTGTTGTAGAGCTCCACACCGGCGTAGGCCTTGCGACCCTCCTTGAAACGGCCTTCGACAACAGACTGGTGCCCCTGAGGGATGTGGCGGGCGAGCGACATCATCAGGGTGAAGGCATGTTCCGCCGTCGAGATGGTGTTGCCGCCCGGGGTATTCATGACGACGACCCCGTGTTTGGTCGCGGCGGGGATGTCGATATTGTCGACGCCGACTCCCGCGCGACCGATGGCACGGAGCACTCCCGCTCCCGCCTCGATGACAGGGGCAGTGATCTTGACGCCAGAACGGACGATGATTCCTTCGTAATTCGGGGCGTTCTCGACGAGTTCGGCTTCGCTGAGTCCCAGCTTAACGTCCACGGAAAGGCCGGAATTCCGAAGGAACTCGAGACCTTTTTCAGAGATGGGATCGCAAACAAGGACGCGGCGCTGGCTCATATGAGGGAGGGGTGGCAGGTGAAAAGGGGGGAAAGGTAGGGACGACCGGCCCGGACGCAAGAGGGAAAACCCGGGGAATCGGCCGGGTTCGGCATTCTCCGTCCGAGGCAGACCTCAGGACCGGCTGACGAGGGAGGCTGGAAGCCCGGCGGCACCCGAGACGGGATGGTGAACATAGAGGTCGAGGACCGCCTTGACCCGGGCAAAATATTCTCGCAGGCGAACTTTTCGAGAATTGTCATAATCCACTGCCTCGCTGCGAAGGGCGATCGCGTCGACTCCGCAGCGGGAGGCGATAAAGAGGGCGCGGTTCACGTGGAAATCGTCGGAGATGATCGTGATCCGGTCGAATCCAAAGATGGATTTTACCCTCACCATGGAATCGAGGGTGCGGGCACCGCGGTCGTCGGAAAGCAGGGCCTCCTCCGGGACTCCCAGTTCCTTCAGTTTGGCGATCATGTCGCGGGTCTCGTCGTAATAATCCGAATCACGGTAGCCGCTGACGAGAAGCCGGGTGACTTTTCCGGCGTGAAAAAGAGCGGCGGCTGCGGCCATGCGATTCTCGAAATGACGGTTGGGCGTGTCGGGTCCGGTCTTTTTCGACGTGCCGAGAACCACGCCGATCTCGCGCGCCTCGATCTCCGCGGCGTCGTCGTGGACGAGGGCGCGTGTCGAAAGGACGATCCAGAGATTGCAGGCGAGGACAAGCCCAGCCGCCAGAAGAGACGGCAGGATGAGGGTCCAGAAACACAGACGTCGCCAGCGGGTGCGGGGCATGGGAAACAGCGGGACCTTGCGGGAGAGAACGGTCCCCGGGGGTTTTTTGTTCGAATTTGCCAACTATCCGTGCTTTCAGTGCCCTTGCCAACCGCATGAGCACCGTCTTCAGGGTCTTTTCCTATCTAAAACGCTATCCTTTCCTCGCGGCGGCGCAGCTGACCTGCGCCGTGCTCATGACGGTGCTCGTGATCGTCTTTCCCGGAGTGGCCCAGACCATCACCGGCGAGGTGATCCCGCAGAGGGACTTCGACCGTCTGGTTCCGCTCGCCCTTCTTGCGGTGGGCACCTTCTTCGCCACCAACCTTTTCAATGCGTTGCGCATCATCCTCAATAATACGTTCGAGCAAAAGGTGATCTTTGATATTCGCTCCGACTTGTACCGGAAGATTCAGCGGCTCCCGATGCGGTGGTTCGACAACAAGCGGACCGGCGACGTCATGACCCGTGTGACAGAGGATGTCACGGCGATGGAGCGGGTCCTTATCGACGGGATCGAGCAGGGATTGGTGGCTCTCCTCCAGGTCCTCGTCGTGGGCGGTTACCTTTTTTACCTCGATGCCAGCCTGGCGCTCACCACGATGATTCCGATGCCCTTCCTCATCGGGGGTGCCTGGGCCTACACAAAGACTTCACCCCGACGTCATCGCCGTGTCCGCGAGGCGACGAGTGAGATGAATTCGCTCCTCCACGACAACATCGACGGGATCCAGCAGATCAAGGCCTTCACTCGCGAGGAGGCGGAACTTGGGAGGTTCAATGTCGCCAGCGACCTGCTCCGCAAGGCCACACTGCACCTCATGCGCGTCTGGGCACTCTACAATCCCTCGATGGAGTTCTGCCGCAATTTCGGATACGCCCTTGTCATCGCCTTCGGAGCCTGGGCGGTCATGAAGGCGCCGGACCAGGCTTCGCTGGAGGCTCAGACCGGCGTCTTTGTCGCTTTCCTCGTTGCCTTGAACCTTTTCTACGAACCCATCTCCCGGCTCAACGGTCTCAATCAGATCCTCCAGGCAGGGCGCGCCGCGGGAGAGCGGGTTTTCGAAATCATCGACGCCGAAGAGGAACCCGGGCTCGACGAAGGGTTGTCCCTGCCCTGCCCCGTCCGTGGGGAAGTGATTCTCGAAGATGTGCGGTTTTCCTACGGCGAGGAAATCGCGACCTTGAAGGGGGTCTCGATGCGGGCCGAACCGGGCCAGATGGTTGCCCTCGTCGGGCACACCGGGGCCGGCAAGTCGACGGTGATCAACCTCCTCACCCGCTTTTACGAAGCCGACGCCGGGAGGATCACCATCGACGGGGTCTCCATCGACGAATCGAAAAAATCAGAGCTGCGAGATGCGATGGGTTACGTCACCCAGGAGAGCTTCCTCTTCAACGGATCGGTGCGCGAGAACCTTCTCCTCGCCAAAGCGGATGCGACGGAGGAAGAGATGTGGACCGCTCTTCGCGCCGCCAACGCGTCCGCCTTTGTCGAGGCCTTGCCCGAACAACTCGACACGAACGTGGGTGAGCGCGGCGTCAAACTCTCCGTCGGGGAAAAGCAGCGCATCTCCATCGCACGGGTCATCCTCAAGAATCCCCCGATCCTCCTCCTCGATGAGGCGACCGCGAGCGTCGACACGGAGACGGAAAAGCTCATCCAGGGGGCTCTCGAGCAGCTCATGGCCAATCGCACCAGCTTTGTCATCGCGCACCGCCTCTCCACCGTGCGCAACGCCGGCCGGATCTACGTGCTCGATCATGGCGAAGTGGTCGAGGAGGGCGACCACGACTCCCTCCTCGCTCTCAATGGCACTTATGCGATGCTCTGCCGACAGAGCCTCATGACCTGAATCCTTTGGGGATCCCGCGGAATTGCCTGTTGCGATCCCGCGACCGCATGCATGGTGAGGCATGTCCGTTCTCCCCGAACTCGTTGATGCCTCCGGTGCCCCCAAGGCGATCGGTCCTTATTCCCACGCGGCCCGTGTCGGAAATCTGCTCTTCTGCTCCGGCCAGATTCCCCTGGACCCGGAAACGATGCAACTCGTCCCGGGAGGCATCGAGGAGCAGACCCGCCGCGTTCTCGCTAACATCGCCTCCGTGCTTTCCTCGCAGGGGGCCGGTTTTGCCAACGTGGCCAAGACAACGATCTTTCTCGCCGACATGGCTGACTTTCCCGTGGTGAACGGTCTGTATGGCGAAGCCATGGGCTCCCACCGACCGGCCCGTTCGACCGTGCAGGTCGCCGGTCTCCCCCTCGGGTCGCGCATCGAGATCGAGGTGTTGGCGGTGCTGTGAATCCCCGTTTACCTGCTTCATCCATTCTTGATCATCTCCTTCGCCATCCGGTGACCTTCTTCGTCGGCGTTGTGCCGCACCTCGCGGAACAGGCGGTCGATCTTCATCGATGTGAGTCGTCCGAAGTAGCGCGCCGTGCGGACGAGATCACTGCGGTCGCCCTTCCCTTGATCGATAAGTTGACCCGCATAGGCCATCGCCGCAGTCAGGGCGAACAGCTCGGCTCCGATTTCGACGAAGCGCCCGAGGAGAACCTGCTTCTTCTCCAGTTTCGGTCCGTGGCGCAGCATGGCATGGAAGAGGGCGCGGGCTAGTCGCTTGCTGAAGGCGCGGACGCGGCGTGAATCCGCACGGAACTCGGGAAGGACGCCGCGATCTCCCCGCAGGACAGGCAGCCACAGTACTGGATACCAGCGTCCGTAGAACCAGGCCGAGCGCAGGGCCGCCGTGGCGCGTGCCTTGAGCGGCAGCGTCGAGTTGAGAACGGGTCCTCCCATCTTCAGGTGCGGATCGAGGGCTTCGCGGGCGATGAGCAGGCGCATGATCTCGCTCGACCCTTCGAAGATCGTGTTGATGCGGCTGTCGCGGAGGAAACGCTCGACCGGCACGGGCTCCTCGCCCCTTGTGGCGAGAGAGTCGGAGGTTTCGTAACCTCGTCCGCCGCGGATCTGCATCGTCTCGTTGACGATGTCCCAGCCCCGCTCGGTGCCCCACATCTTGGCGAAGGCAGCCTCGATGCGGATGTCGGCCTTCTTGTCGCGGTCGACCAGCAGGGAGACGTAGCGGACCATGGCCTCCATCGCGAAGGTCTCGGCCTTCATCCTGGCGAGCTTCTGGGCGATGGCGTCGTGTCTGCCCACCGGAGCCCCCCACTGCACGCGTTTTGCCGCCCAGTCCGAAGCCCACTCGAGGCAGCGTTTGGCCATTCCGACGCAGGCGGCGGGCAGGGTGATGCGTCCGGTGTTGAGGGTGGTCAGGGCGACCTTGAGCCCGCGGCCTTCCCCAAGGACAAGGTTTTCTTTCGGTATCCTCACATTCGTGAAGCGGATCACCGCATTGTAGAGCGCCCGCAGGCCCATGAACCGGCAGCGGTGTGTCACGGTGACGCCCGGCGTGTCCATTTCCACGAGAAAGGCGCTGATCTTCGGGCGGTCGGGAGTCGAGTCGGCCATGCGGGCCATCACGATGATGACTCCGGCCTTGACCCCGTTGGTGCACCAGAGCTTTTCGCCATTGATGACGTATTCGCCCTTTGCCGTGTCGAAACTCGCGGTGGTTTCCATTTTCGCCGGGTCGGAGCCGACGTTCGGTTCGGTGAGAGCGAAGGCCGAGATCTCGCCCATTGCGCAACGCGGGAGGAATTTGCGTTTCTGTTCCTCGGTGCCGAAAAGGAGGAGCGGCTGTGGCACCCCGATGGACTGGTGCGCCGAGAGCAGGGCCGTGAGGTTACCGCAGTAGGAACCGAGGAGCATCGCCGCGCGCGAATAGTTTGTCTGCGAAAGGCCGAGCCCCCCGTATTCCCGGGGGATCTTGATTCCGAAGGCCCCCAGTTCGGCGAGTCCACGAATGACCCGCTCGGGGATCTCGCCCATGCGGTCGATCTCATCGGGATCCACTTCGCTTTTCAAAAAAGCCTCGAGACGGGCGAGGAAGGCGTCGCCCTGATCCTCGTCCTCGACCGACTGTGCCGGGAAGGGGAGGATCGTGTCGAACCGCGGGCGGCCCAGGAAGAGGGAACTCCCGAAGCTGCCGCCGGGCCCCGCCTGGACGCGGGCATCCTCGGCGAGTTCGAGCGCGGCGCGTTCCGCCGCGGTCATTTTCGAGGTGTCGATGACGGTGGGAGGAGGAGTGTGGGTTTTCATGGGATTGACTGGGTGAAAGGGGGAGTGGTCGTTGGTCGGTAGTGGTTCAAAAGGTTTCGCCTCCGAGGGGGCCTCCGCGGAAGGGCGAGTAGCCGGCTCCGAGAATCAGAGAGAGGTTTATGGCATCGGCATCGCGGACGAGCCCTTCGGCGAGACAACACTTCGATTCCTCGACCATGAGGTCGTCGAGCCCATCGGCGATTTCGGCTTTCTGCGGCAGAACCCGAGGTGGGGTGGCAAAAGTCTCGGGGAAGGCCCTGGACCCTTCGTGGCGATAGAAGCCGCGTCCGCTCTTTTTGCCGAGATGTCCGGCACGGACGAGATCGGCGAGGAGCAGGGGCGGAGCGAAACGTTCACCGAAGGCTGCGACCATCGTTTCGGCGACGTGGACGGCGACATCGAGTCCGATCTCGTCGAGGAGACGGAGCGGTCCCATCGGCATGCCGAAGTCGAGCATGGCCTCGTCGATGAACGTGACCGGAAGACCGGATTCGGCGAGACGACCTGCTTCGATGAGATAGGGCATGAGGACCCGGTTGACGAGGAAGCCCGGCGAGTCCTTCACCACTACCGGTGTCTTGCCAAGAGAGCGGACGAAAGCGAGGGCACGTTCGACCACTTCGGAAGAGGTGAAATCAGTTGTCACAATCTCGACGAGCTTCATCCGGCTGACTGGATTGAAAAAGTGAAGTCCGACGACGCGCTCCGGATGGGTCACTCCGTCGGCCACGGCGATCGCGCTGACGGAGAGCGCCGAGGTGTTCGTGGCGAGGATCGTGTGCGGAGAGGTCCTGGAACCGAGATCGGCGAAAATCCTCTTCTTCACCTCGAGATCCTCGACTGCCGCTTCGATGACCAGGTCGCAATGTCGCAGGGACACCCGCTCGGCGGTCGGGGCAATAAGGTCGAGTTTCCTCGCGGCTTCGTGAGCGGAGAAGATCCGGCGTTTGATCGCCTCATCGAAGAGTTTTTCTGCCGACTTCACTCCGGCCGCGACCCGCTCCGGATCGAGGTCGGTTAGGATGACCGGGAACCCCCGGGAGGCGAAGGCCTGGGCGATTCCCGCGCCCATCACGCCTGCGCCGATGACGGCCGTGCGCTTCACAGGGAGAAGGTTTCCCAGGTCGATAGACCGGTCGTGGCGACCATGCTTCGCCTTTTCCTGGAGGAAGAAAAGTCTGAGAAGATTCTTTGCGGCAGCGGTTTCCGCAAGGTGCACGAATGCCTTGCGTTCCCGCCTGAAAGAAGGCTCGAGACTCGAACCGGGATTCCAGGTTCCTCGGCCCGCGACTTCGAGCGCCGCCATTGGAGCGGGATAGTTGCCTCTCGTCTTCTTGATCAGACGTCGTTTTGTCAGGGTTCGGGTCAAGGCCGCCGAAAGCGGATTGTTCGTGAGGAAGAACCTTCTCCGTTTTGGCATGCTCCTGCCGAGGAGGGCGAGGGCACGGTCCCGCAGGCGCTCTTTCGGAACGACCTCGTCCACGAGGCCGATTTTGTGGGCAGGCCTGGAAGCGACTTGTCGGCCGGAAAGAATCAGGTCGAGGGCCTTCGGCAGTCCGATGAGCCGGGGCAGGCGGGTCGACCCTCCCCACGCCGGGAGGAGGCCGAGCTGGGTTTCCGGCAGTCCGAGTTTCGTCGCCGGATCGTCGCTGGCGAGGCGGCGGTCGCAGGCGAGCGCCAGTTCGAGTCCTCCTCCGAGGCAGGCGCCGTGAATCGCCGCGATGGTCGGGACGCCAAGTGAGGCAATCCTTGAAAAGAGCAATTGCCCGCGCTCGACGAGTTTCGCAAGAGATTCACCGCCGAATTTCCCGAAGGCTTCCAGGTCGGCTCCGGCTAGGAAAACGGAAGGTTTGGAGCTGAGAAACAAGACACCTCGTACCTCGTAGTGGCCGATGGCCCTGAGGGCCGTTTCCAACTCCTCGAGAAACTCGGAGTCGATGACATTCACGCTTTTGTCAGGCCGGTCGAAGGTGATCACGGCCACCCCGTCGACCAGGTCGAGGTGAAGCCGCCGTTTCACCGAGGGACGGCGCAGGTGGTGGCTTGAACCGGTTTTGAGAGTGGGGATGATCGTTTTCATATCGTGTTCCTTTCTTGAGTCAGTGTGTTTCCAGCCAGGCGGCCCCCCCCTGACCTCCGCCGATGCAGAGGCTGACGAGCGCGCGCCTGCCGCCTGAGGCCTTGAGCTGCTTCAGCGCGGTGAGAACGAGTCGGGCACCGGTTGCGCCGACGGGGTGGCCGAGGGCGATCGCTCCGCCCTGTGGGTTCAGGCGATCTTCCGGAATTGCCAGCCCGTCGAAAGACGGGGAACGGAGGATTTTCAATACCGCAAGGACCTGGGCGGCAAACGCTTCGTTGACCTCCACGAGATCCGCGTCGTCGGGACGAAGTCCGGTGCGTTTATGCAGATCGCGGATGGCGAAGGCGGGCCCCAGGCCCATGCGCTTGGGATCGCAGCCGCTCCAGGCGAAATCGACAAGTCGTCCCAGCGGCTCGAGTCCCAGATCGCCGGCTCTTTTCTCGCTCATGACGAGGAGTGCAACGGCGCCGTCGCTGATCTGGGAGCTGTTGCCCGCCGTGACCGTTCCGGTGGGGCGCTCGAAGACGGGAGCCAGCCTTCCGAGGGCCTCCATCGTCTGGCCTTCCCGGATACCGTTGTCTCGGTTCACAAATCCCGCCTTCGAACCCGGCAGGTAGACCGGAACGATCTCTCGGGCGAGAGCTTCCCGGGCGGCGGCGGCCTTGAGGTGGGATTGCAGGGCGAACTCGTCCTGTGCCTCGCGCGAGATGGCAAACTCGCGGGCGAGGAGTTCGGCGGTTGCTCCCATGTTCAGTCCCGAGACGGGGTCGGTCAGGCCGAGTTTCAATCCCACGATCGGAGCGAAATCGGCGGGTCGGAAGCCGAAGGCCGCGGCCGCCTTTCCGCCCGCTGATTTCGCCCGCGACAGTGCCGCGAACTTGGCGGCCGCGACCAAAGAAAAGAAGAGAGGGATTCGGGACATGTTTTCGGTGCCCCCCACCACGAAGATTTCTCCCCGCCCGGCGGTCAGGCGGTCGGCGGCGACGGTGAGGGCTTCGAGTCCGCTGGCGCAGTTGCGATGGACCGTCATGGCCGGGACGGTCTCGGGGAGCCCCGCCCGCAGGGCGATGACACGGGCGAGATTCGCGGCGTCGGCGGGCTGGGAGACGCAGCCAAAAATCAATTCGTCGACAAGCGCGGGATCGATACCGGTGCGGAGCAGGAGGGTTTGAACCACGGCCCGCCCCTGTTCGGTCGCGTCGATCGTGCCAAAATCGCCACCCATCTTCAGGAAGGGCGTGCGAACCCCGTCGACAATGACGAGAGTTTTTTCAGGATCTCGATTGGCCGTGGTATTCATGATTCCGTGAGGGTGGGGGTTTCAGGTCTGTCCTCCGTGACCGCGCTCTCGCGGTGGTCGACGAGTTTCTCCTCCTTGAGGGCGCGGCCGACACCGTGGAGGGCGCGAAGGTGGGCTGCGCTGTGGAACTCGATCCGGTTCGGAGTCAGTTCGGTGAGCTGGCGGAAACGGTCCTCGATCTCGCGGGTGAGCGAGGAATGGGAGACGCGACCTCGCGGAGAGACGTGGACGACGATTTCGTCGACATCGAGCGGGTCGTTGTTTCGCTTCGTGAGCTCGATCTGCCATGAGCCAACCCGGTCGAGGTTGTCGAGGAGGTTCTCGAGTTCGTTGAAATTGACGAGGGTGCCCTTCACCTTGCCGAGGCGCAGGCGCTTCAGATCGGTGACGCGAGAGATCTCGCCCATGAGCCGGGGCAGGCTTCTTCCGCAGGCGGGGCAGGGGTCGTGGACGAGGCCCCCCGAGATGCGGTCACCGGTGCGATAGCGCAGGACCACGCTGCCACGGCTGTCGAGAGGGGTGAAGACGATCTCGCCCGGTTCGCCATCCCCGACGACGAGGCCGGTTTCGGGGTCGATGATCTCGATGATACCGAGGTCGGGGGAGAGATGGTATCCGGGAGGCGTCTCCATGCCGTGACCGGGGCATTCGGGCCAGGCCATCTTTGCCTCGGTGAATCCGTAGGTCGCCATGACATCGCCCTTCCCTGCACCAAGCTCGGCGCAGAGCGCCCGCAGCTTGCGGCGGGTTCCCTGCGGCACCTTTTCCCCGCCTAGGACTATCTTGCGCAGATTGGGCACCGAGAGTCCCCGCTCCACCGCGATGGTGAGGAGGTGGTAGAGGAAGGTCGGCATGCCGATGAGAGCGTCTGGCTTGATCTTTTCGAGAAAGCGGACGTTGCCCTCGGTTCCCATGACCTTTCCGCCACCGCTTGAAAGCATGAAGGTGCCGTAGCCGAGGCCGGCATGATGGGCCTGCCAGAAGGCGAGATGGGGAGCGAAAGGAAAGAGATTGAAATGCCGGAAGGCCGGGTCCGAATCGCAGATCTCCATCATGCGTCGCCCCGTGATCGAAAGAATGTCGAGATCGTGGGCGGAGTAGAGGAAAGGCACCGGTTCGGTGGAACGTCCCGTCGTGCTCGTCAGGAGAATGGGACGGTATTCATGTTCAAATTCCCTTTTCACCGCAGCCGGTCCATGGAGGAGGGCTCGAAGGATCGTTCCGGGACGCTTGCGAAGGAGAGTCTCTTCGGGAACGAGGACAAAATCCCTGGTCCGCGATCCGGAAACAGCATCGTCGACGAGGTGGCGCTTGGAAGTGAAGGGAATTTTTGCGAGGTCGCCGATCGAGCGGATTTCCCGCGGGTCGATGCCCTCCCTGGCGAACAGTTCGCGGTAGTGTGGCGAGAAAGGGACAACGTGCTCCGTGAGGTAGCTGCGCAACTTCACGCCCTGAAGATGCCGTGTCTCGTCGGCGGAAAGACAATCCCAGTGTCTGCTCAGGCGCTTCGTATTCATGATGCTTTGCGTGGTTCGGTTTCGGGGGAAACTCCGGCGAGGGTCCGGATCTCGGGCAGGCAGGATTCGGCGGCGAGCCGACCGAGTTCGATGTAGGAGCCGAAGTTGTTGTAATCGTGCCAGCGCGGCATGGGGCTGACAGCCCGGATCACGAGGTCGGCGTGGGAGGCACTGCGTTCGACAAGGCGCATCTGCGAGCCCATCGCGGCACCTCGCAGGATGTCGAGGAGATTGCCTCGGGCGAAGAGGTTTGCTTTCTGGTTGAGCCATGCGCAGGGGCTCTTCCACAGCTTGCCTCCGTCCGGAGAATGGCTGAATCGCCGGGTTTCGCCGGGGCGGGGAAGGACGTTCACCGCGATGATCCTGTCGACCTTCCCGGTTTCGCGAAGCGCGTTCACCGGAAGCGGCTCGGAGACGCCGCCGTCGATGTATTCGATGCCGTTTCGGATTACCGGAACGACGATACCGGGTATGGCGAGGCTCGCGAGAATGGCGGAAGCCACGTCACCCTCGTGGAATACGGAACGAACGTAGCCGTTGAGTTCCGTCGCCACGCAATAGAAGGGCTTCGGGAGGTCGCGGAAAGTCCTTTCGCCGAGCGTTTGACGGAGGCGGTCGAGAATCTTGTGACCGCGAATAAATCCGCGGCGGGGAGGAATAGCCGGGTCGACCAGACTCCAGAGATCGCGCCGTTCCACCATGGTCGCGGCCAGTTCTTCGAGCTCGAGGCCATTCAGGCCCGAAGCCCACATGCCACCGACATAAGCACCCATACTCGTTCCGGCGATGGCGGTGACGGGGATTCCGTTCTCTTCGAGCACCTGGATCACGCCGATATGGGCGAGACCCTTGGCGCCACCTGAGGAGAGGGCGACTCCGATGCGCGGCTTCCGGTCCGGATCCCGGGGCGGGAAGGCGACATTGCCAGCTCCGGAGGTTTGGTGGAGATGAAAACAGGCTGCCATGATCGTGTTGCTCTGTCGGCAACCGGCAGCCCGTCTCTTTTTCGGGGTCCCCGGGATCGCTCCGCTGGTTCGGAACTTTCCTCGGTGAGGATTCTGTCAGGATTCTCGCTTTCTTTCGGGGGCCCCCGACTGCGATGCGGGCGGCAAGTCGCCGGGGGTTGGGTTATTCTTCAGATGGGTTTGGAAACTTCTGCGCCCCCTTCCGGAAGCGCTCTATTGGATTAGACGGATACGGGTTGAAATCCGTTCACCGATTTTAATCGAAATCGTCCGACGATGCGTTTTTATAAGTCCATCTACTTCCCATGCGTGAACCCGATTGGCTCAGGCTCTTTCCCGAAGATGACTTTCGCTGGGCGATGAACCTTCGCTCCGGTGACTCGCGTGACTTCTTTTCCCCATCGGGGGAAAGCGCCGAAGCCTTGGAACTGCGAAGGCACCTTCTCGAGACGGCACCGGAAAACTATGTCCTGCTGCCCGATGACCAGGGCGATACGGTCCGCGATGCGGTCGGACACCTTTCCCGTTGGAGCGGGCTCCCGCTGGAGAGCGCGCTGGAGGCGGGAAGATGTCTCGAACCGGATTGGGTTCTGCTGGCCCCCGGCGGTGACGGGGAGCATCGGGTGGTTGCCGGCGTGGTCTGTTTTCCCTCGGGCTGGGCTCTGCCGGAAAAAGCTGGTCTTCCGATGATGGCGGTGCATGGACCCGTGCCGCGTCTCAACGACGCTCTCGGACGCCAGGTCGGGAGTTTTCTCTCGCGTCTCGTTCCGGGGGTTGCATGGGAACGGGAAAACTGGGGACTCAGCGCGGATTCCGAACTCGACCATCATCCTCGTCATCCTCGTATCCGACTCACGGGAAGGGAACCAGCCGATGCCGTTTGGGTGCGCCTCGAGCGTCAGCTCCTCGTGCGCTTGCCGGGAGGGGCAGTGTTTTTTGGAATCCGCGTGAGCAACCACCGGCTCGATCGACTGGTCGCTGCGACTCAAGGCCTCGCGGAGCGTGTCGCGAGAGTCCTGCGAACGATGCCGGAGGAAGCGGCCCGTTACAAAGGTATTGCCGAGGCGAGGATTCCCCTGTCGGAACTTCTCGACCCGGAGAACCGGTCGTCGTGAATCCGGATCAAGCCACCACCGCCTCGATGAGGTGGCCGTGCACATCGGTGAGTCTCATGTCTCTACCGCTGAAGCGAAACGTGCTTTTCGTGTGGTCGATCCCGAGGAGGTGCAGCATGGTTGCGTGGAGATCATAGATCTCGAAGCGGTCCTCGACCGCCCGATATCCCCATTCGTCGGTGGCGCCGACACTGACCCCGCCCTTCACGCCGCCGCCCGCCATCCAGACGGTGAAGCCGAAAGGATTATGGTCGCGGCCGTCAGCGCCCTGGGCGAAAGGAGTGCGACCAAATTCGCCTGCCCAGACGATGAGGGTGGAATCGAGCAGGCCGCTGCGGCGCAGGTCTTTGATAAGAGCGGCTATAGGCTGGTCGACCGTCTTGCAATTCTTGGTGTGGCCGTCGAAAAGCTTTCCGTGCTGATCCCATCGGTCGCCGTTTCCGTTCGGACAGGTCAGCTCGATGAAGCGAACCCCACGCTCGACGAGTCGCCGGGCAAGAAGGCACTGCAGACCGAAAGTACGAGTGTTCGCATATTCGGCGTCGAGACCGTAGAGCTTCTTCACCGATTCGGGTTCGCCGCGAAGATCGGTCAGTTCCGGCACGGAGGCCTGCATCCGGAATGCGGTTTCGTAATTGCCGATCATGCCCTCGATCTGCGGATCGTTTCCGCTCGAGGCGAGGATGGAACGGTCCAGTTGCGAAAGCAGGCGCAGCTTGTTCTGTTGCAGCTCGGGTTTCGGCTCGGCAGGATGAATGTTGGCGATGGGTTGCTCGCGTGGCAGGAAGACCGACCCCTGGTAGGCGGCGGGAAGGAAACCCGAACCGAAACAGTCAAGGCCGCCTGGAGGGATGAGTCCACCGTTGAGAACCACGAACCCGGGCAGGTTGCGATTCATCGTGCCGAGGCCATAGCCAAGCCACGCTCCCATGCTGGGACGTCCCTGAAGGCCGCTGCCGGTATGGAGGAAATAGTTCGCCGAAGTGTGCTCGGAAAACTTCGAGGTCATCGACTTGATGAAGGCGATTTC
>JAGRPC010000253.1 GCA_020439925.1 Verrucomicrobiia bacterium
CCGGATGAACTCGAAATTCAGGCAAGGTGGTTTGGTGGGGAATACGGCAGGCATTTCAGGGGAACGAGCGGGGAATGGATCGAAATCGTCCAGTTCGGGCATTGGAACCGGGGCGCAGGGCCCGATTTCACCGAGGCCGCCGTGCTTGTCGACGGATGTCTTCGGCGCGGAGCGATCGAGTTGGATCTCGACGTGAGAAACTGGGAACGACATGGACATGGGGCGAACCGCGAGTTCAACGGCACGGTTCTTCATGTCTTCACCGATGGTCCCGCTTCGACCCGTTTTTTTACCCGGACCGAAGCCCACGGCCTGGTATCACAAGTCCTGCTCCCGCAATACTCCGGCCTCCAAGGGCCGCCGGACTTTCTTCCCGAGGCTTTTCCGGGACGCTGCCTGGTTCCCCTGTCCCGGATGGTCGATGACGAGGTCGAGTCCCTTCTCCTGGCCGCAGCGCAGTTTCGCATCCGGAGCAAAGGGGCGCGTCTTCGTGTCATGGCAGGATCCACGGATCCAGAACAGGCCTTCTTTCAGGGGCTTGCCGAGGGCCTGGGTTTTCGGCACAACAAAGTGGCGATGGCGGTTCTCGCGCAACGTTGCCCGCTTTCAGCGCTGTGTGGAATGGATCCCCTCGAGCGAGAGGCCTGGCTCTTTGGGAGTGCCGGATTCCTCGGTGCCCGGGTTTTTGAGGAAGCGAGAACCCGCGAGGCAGCCATTTACGTGAAGAACCTGTGGTCGGAGTGGTGGAAACTCCGTGGCGAGTCCGATACCACGCCCCCAAGGGCGCTTCACTGGCGAGCGGACGGCACCCGCCCACTCAATCATCCCCAGCGCCGCGTGGGAGTTCTCGCCCTCGTGGCCGGTCAATGGGGATCCTGGAAGCGCCTGCTGGATATCCCGGGTAAAAACCTCGAAAAACATGTGAATAACTTGTCGAAAATCTTCGATCATTCCTTCTGGGCACGGCATGTTTCGATTTCATCGGGAGCACTTCCCCGTCCCGTCCGGATGGTGGGTCGGGACCGCCTGTGCGATCTCCTGGGAAACGTCATTTTTCCTTTTGCTATCGGGGTTTCGGAGGATTTGTGGGAAGAGTATATCCGCCTCCGGGCGGTCGGCTCCAATCAGAAACTGAGGAGGGCCGCGCTGCGACTGTTCGGGCTGGATGCCGACCGGAAAAAGTTATTCACAAGTTATTACCACCAGCAGCAGGGGCTGCTCCAGATTTATGAGGATTTCTGCCTTGAGGACGCCACCGATTGCCGGGATTGTCTCTTCCCGGGACAACTCAGGCAATGGCGGTGGGATCGATCCTTCGTTTCCGGTGGCGCAGACCGCGATCGCCTGAACGCAGTTATCTGATTTCGAATCGACCCAACCCTTTCCTCAGATCGTAATCTTCGCAGAACGTTTGTAAGCATCCGCCCGCTATCGGCGTCCTTTTATCGAGCTTTCGGTAAACGCCGAACTCGAAACCCCATTCAGTCATGTCCGTTTCATCCCTACCCAACGAAGTGATCCTGCAACCGGAAAAGCGGGTCTTTCCCGAATTCAGCCTGGTTCGGCTCATGAAGACAGTCTTCGAGCCAACCGAAGGATGCCGGGTAGCGATCCTTATTGATCTGGAGGATCTCTCAAAGATGAAGGGGTATGCCTTCCTGAACGCGGCCGGGCACGAAGTGCAGAAAAAGGCCTACGAGGAGTTTTATCTCGGCTTGAAGGACGGAGGGATCTGCGAACTCGGGATGAGTGGCGGGGAGATGTACGCTTATCATCAGACGGGCGGGTCGAACCTCGATCTGCGCGACGAGTGTGTCGACGCCTCCGGGCGCGAACTCAGTCTCGACCGGGATATCTATCCGCACTACGACATCATTCTTTGCCTCTCGACCTTTTCGGCAACCGCACCGCTCACGGCGAAGTGCAAGGAGTTCGGATTTCGCGGGGCGACGCTGCACGGGGTCAACGACGTGATCCTTCGTTCTGGGCTGTCCGTCGACTACCGGGAAGTCAGCGCCGACGCCGAACGCATGCGGCTTGCCATGACGGGCGCCGACTCGATCGAGATCGACTTCGAGCTTGAGGACGGTCGGATTCTCACCGCGGCCCTTGATCTGGCGGGGCAGGAGGCCCAGAAGTCCCATGGTCTCTGTCATGGGAGAACTCCCGATGTCGCCAACCTGCCCGCCGGTGAGGTGTATTTCGTTCCCGTCGACGCCAACGGTCACTTTCCGATGAAATATGCCGACGGAACTCTCGGTGTGCTCGACGTCAAGGACCGATGCATCGTGAGGTCGACGCTCATCGCCGGAGATCCGTCGACCATCGAAGCCCACAACGCGCGCCTCGCCGACGATCCCATGACCGGAACTCTTGGAGAACTCGGTTTCGGCACCCAGGTGCTGCCGGTTTCCGGTGCCGATATCCAGGACGAGAAGATTCTCGGGACCTGTCATCTGGCCACGGGGCGCGACGACCATCTCGGTGGCGACATCGTTCCCGGCATGTTCAAGAAGCACGAGAACTCGACCCACGACGACATTCTCTTCGCCCCTCACAAGACTCCCAATTTCAACATCCGCGAGGTTCGCATGAAGCGTGGAGAGCAGGAAGAGGTGATCATCGAGAACTTTCGCCCGAGCGACTACATCCTGAATGCTCTTAGGAACTGATTATCCTTCCTCCGCGGGCACGGCAAAAATATCGTAGTGATCCTCTTTGCAGGCGTCCTCGAGGGAAAGCTCGGGACCCCGGTAGTGGATCGGGCTCAGGAAGCGGTGGACGCGATAGTCGCGTTCGAGAAGAAAGCGGAACAAATCGAGGCGCTCCTCCTTTCCGAGGTGTCGGTAGATTTCGCAACGCAGGTAGGGCCGGAATTCGCGGATCAGTCCATCCATCGACTTGAGGATGCGGAAATCAGCTCCTTCTGAGTCGATCTTGATGTAGCGGAGGCGCTGAATTTCCTCGGGGTAATCTTCTCGGAGAAGGGTCTCCGCGTGAATCGATGCCACCTCGACTTCGAACGCATGGGCGTGGCGCCATCGACTCAATCCGCGAAGTTCTCCCCCGTTGCAGAGGTCAGGGTCCGAGTATTTGAAAATGAGGCGACCCTCTGTTTCTCCGGCGGCAAAAGGCAGGGGGACGATCCGGGTTGTGTCCGGATTCAGCGCAGCGTTCACCTGGAGCACGGCGAAAGCGGAGGGATTCGGTTCGAAGGCAAAGACGCAGCCCGAAGCTCCCGCCGCCAGGGCCATTGGTACTGCGGTGTCTCCGATGTAAGCCCCGACATCGATGGCGGAATCACCGGGTCTCAGGAATTCGGAGAGAGCGGCCACCTGTGCAGCCTCGATGGATTTTCGCTTGGCCGCGGGATGCAGCCAGTTGGCGAATTGGATCCGGTCACCGGGAACGAGTTCGAAGGTGTCGAGACGATGGCCGTAGCGTCGCATCTTCGGCTTGATGCCGAGCAAGTAGATCAATTCCCGCACTTTCATTTCTTCGACACGCAGACTCCGAAATATTTCTAGGGTAGCACGGGGAAAGAACAACCCATGAATTGCCGAAAACGGCGAACCTGCGGTCAACAGTCAGGGGGTGGATCGGGAAACGGCACTGCCTCCCGGCTCTCCGGTTGAAGCTGAAAGCCCTCGTGAGGCGGCATCCTTTTCCGGGCCGTTCGGCAGTTGCTCCACCCAGGCCTCCGCCTTTACGGGATTCCGCTGATACCAACCGGCAGCAAAGGCTCCGGTCGACCGGTTCTTCGATTCTCCGGCGCGTTGTTGCGCGAGCCAACGGATCCCGGCTTCCGGATCCTGGGAACCTAAGGTCGAGGCAACGGCCGGCCCCACGAGGGAACGGAGATTCTCGGAAAGCTCGGCAAACCCTTCCCAGGCGAAGGAGGGATCGTCCTCGACGAGGTAGGTGGCGACTCCGGCCAGCGAGGAGGCGGCTTCGGGAGAGGGAGGAATGGATTTCAACCATTCGAATGTTTCCAAGGGGCTCTCAAAACCCGCTTTGGAGGCGACGAGGGCGACAATTTCGGGATTGGCTTGGGAGTCTGACGCGAGATGTTCGGACGCCCAGCGCATAGCTTCTCTTGGAGCTCGGGTCGACATCTCGTCGGCCACCGCCATCGTGGCAAAATCCTTTAGATTGGGATCTTTCAGACTACGGGCCCATTGCCCTACCGCAGCGAGATCGTTGGCGCTCCATTCCTGCACCACTCCGGCAAGTGCCCGGTGGCGGGAGTCGTCTTCTTCAAGAGCAAGGCTGCGTAAAACGGCGGTTTCGGGATCGAGAACCGCCCAGGAACGATAAAGGCTTTCCAGAACGAGGTCCCTCACTTCACCGTGATCCAACGAGAGAGCCCAGCCTTCGGCGGTCTCTGGATCGGTGGAGGCCCAGATGGACACGGCGCGGGGAATAAGATCGGATCGTGCCGAAAGTCCCAAACCAGAAAGGTGATCAACTGCCTCCCGAGGATCCGCCAGCGCCCATGCCTCGACGACTCCACGGAGATAGAAACTGCGGTCGACCAGATCTCCGATGGTGGCCGAAGCGGATTTCCAATCTTGCCCGGATCGGAGATCTTGTCGTCCGATTTCCGTGAGGTCTCGTTCCCTCGACTCCCGGTGGGGGTTCTCTAGAACGGAGGAAAGGTCCAGACGGACCTGATCGTCCGGGAGCCTTGCGGCTCCTCCTGCTGCCCCCCCGGAACCACCCCTCTCCGGATGTTCGCTCGGAAAGCTGCCTTTCCCCGCCGATCGTTTGGGAAGATGGCTGAAGATTCCCGCTTCGGAAAGATGGCGGTCTTGTGTCTTCCTTTCCCATGATCCGGTTCCATATCCAAGGGCAAAGACCCCGATCCCGGAAAGGGTCAGGAGGAAGAATCGGATTCGTGTGGACATCGTGGGCGTCACCAGTCGAAGAGAAGATTCGGGTGGGAGAATCTCCGGTCAACGATTGAAGCCGCTGGCGTAGCCGAGCGAGTAAGTGTTGTAGCCAAGACGGTTGATCGCATAGTTGACGGCCCCACGACGGGTGCGCCATCCACGAGCCCACCCGAAATTGACGTAGGAACCATCGTAATTGTAACCGCGGGCGCCGGCTTCATAGCCGCGGTGACCCCACCAGGCGTAGCGGTAGCCGTCAAGAAACCCGCCGTTGTAGTAGCGGGCAGTGGCAGCCGCGGAATTGATGGCGCCCCTCACGGTTCGCCAGTTCCAGCTGAGTCCATAGGCACCGAAAGAGTCGTTGCCGGTCGAGTAGACGAAAGCCCCGTATCGGGCGAAAAGAGCGCTGCCGGCAAGGAGGGAAACCGCCGATACCACCACGAGGAATTTCAGCGGACGGGAGGAACGAAGGGCATTTTTCATGGGAGGAGATGCAGAGGTCTTTTGTTTGACTCAACTCGCCTTCCGGGTTTTCCGGAAGGTGATGATGCGACTAAAAGACGGCCGATCGTGGCAGGTTATGCGATCAGATTTAGATCGTCCGCATTCCTGGCAGAGATCACCTCGCTTCGGTGACCGGCACCGCTCTCGGAGGTGAGGTGGGTGCGGGAACATCGGGCTCTTTCCGGTCTTCCGAGCCTTGTTCGCTCGGTATCCCGGAGGTTTCCTCGGTAGCCTTCGATGCTGAGCCGGATGGTTCGGTGGCGAGAGAAGCGGAAGGATTGGTACCCGCGGGACGGAGTACTGGCTGCGGTTCCACCTTCCGGGTGGTGGCGGAAGGAACGTTGCCTCCGGGTGGGGAGACGGGGTTTTCGGTAAGAACGAGGCGGGGGGTCTCTCGCGGACGAGGCAGCGAGTCGACGAGGTTGTTCGAGGGGGCCCGTTCGGGCGCCGTGCCCGCAGGAAGCAGCGGGAGGTCGTCTTCGAATTTCAGATCGATGGCTTCCTTGATCGGTGGATAGATTGGAGAGGTCCCTGCTTCTGCCTGTCCAGAGTTGGGAGGCGGGTCAGTCCGGTTTGGCTCGACCGAGGAAGCAGGGGAGGCGACATTCGTGGCGAGGGAAGAGCCGGAATCGGGGGCGGGCTTTTCGGCTGCCGGAGGGAGGTCGATGCCGATACCGCGAGCGATACCGCGAGTGATCTCCTCCCGGGCCTTCTGGGCGGACGGCGCGTTGTAGCCGAGGAAATAAAACAGGCCGAGCGCCGCCATGAGGGTAGCGAGCACAAAGTTCAGGAAAAGCGGAGATCCCCTCTTAACGGGGCGGCGTCGGCGGAAAAGCCGTCGCGTTCGTTCCAAGTGAAAGAGGCGGTCCTTGTGGATCGTCCGCTTCATTTCCCCCATCAGCTCGTTTTCGCCGATCCGGGTAACCCCGACATCGAGCGATTCCATGGCGTCGCCGAGGTCGAGCCCGAGATGGTGTCCGTATTTACGGACGAAGCTTTTCGCATACGCGACGCTTGGAAAATGCGAAAAATCATCCTCCTCGATGCGGAGGAGCATGTTTGGGTGGATACGCGTTTCGTGGGCCACGTCCTCGATGCTGAGGCCGCGGCTGACGCGAGTTTCTTCCAGTTTCTGTCCGATCGTCGGCATGGACCCCGGCCCGGGCCGGTCAAGATCACGGAGGCGCCGGACTTACCCAGCGGGACTTGTGCCAAGGCTGGAGTGGAACCTCCGGGACCTCCGCGGGCGGGAACTTAAGCGAAGTCGTCGGAAAGATCGACCAGAATTTCCCGGGGTTTGGCACCCTCTCCGGGGCCCACGATCCCACGGCTTTCAAGGATATCGATCATGCGGGCGGCCCGTGTGTATCCGAGGCGCAGACGTCGCTGCAGGAGCGAGGTCGAGGCCTTCTTCTCCGTGTAGATCACCTCGAGACACTTCTCGAGGGTCTCCTCATCGGCATCGGTGATTTCCTCGCCTTCATCGCCGAAGCCTCCCGATTCGAGAGCCTCCTGAGCGTCCGGTTCGAAGCGGGGTTTGCCATGAGCAGCACAAGCTTCGACCAGGGCCTGCGCCTCTTCGTCCGTGATGAGGGCGCCCTGAGCGCGAACGAGCTGGGCACTGCCCGGCGGGAGGTAGAGCATGTCTCCTTTGCCCACCAGGTTTTCCGCACCGTTGGCGTCGAGGATGATGCGGCTGTCCGTTTTCGAGGACACCTGGAAGGCGATGCGGCAGGGAATGTTCGCCTTGATGATGCCGGTGACGACGTCGGCTCGGGGCGTCTGGGTGGCAACGATCAGATGAATCCCGGCTGCCCGCGCCTTCTGGGCGATACGTGCGATTCCGGTTTCAACGTCAGCCGGGGCGGTCTGCATGAGGTCGGCGAGCTCGTCGATGATGACGACGATGTAAGGCAGGCTCTCGGGGAGTTCCTCCGAGGGGGAAGCGGGGCGGGTCTGGCGAGGGGCAGGCGACTCGGCCAGGTCGGTGAGTTCGAAGGGAGGGAAGCCCTCTTCCTCCAGTTCATCGCTGAGCCGCACATGGTGGACGAGTTCCATTTCCGCCTGTGCTTCGGCGGATTTCGATGCCTTGGCGGCACTTGCGGATCGACCCCGCTTGCCGGGCTTGGTTTCTTCTCCGGACTCGGTTTCGGCAGCCATTTCCTTGGCGCGCATCGAGTTGAAACCGTCGAAATTCCGCGTCCCCACCTTCGCGAAGAGGGCGTATCTCCGCTCCATCTCGTTGATGACCCAGCGGAGGGCGAGTAGGACCTTCTTCGGATCCGTCACCACGGGTATCACCATGTGGGGCAGGTCATTGTAAAGCTGCATCTCCACGACCTTCGGGTCGATCATGATGAAACGCAGCTCGTCGGGGGTGTAGCGATAGAGCAGACTCGCGATGATACTGTTGATGCAGACGCTCTTGCCGCTGCCGGTCGCCCCGGCGACGAGGAGGTGAGGCATGCGGGCGAGATCGCCGACGATGGTGCGTCCGTAAACGTCCTTGCCGAGCGCGAGCGGAAGCTTCGCCTTGGTGTCCCGGAAGGCTTCGTCTTCGAAGAGTTCGCGCAGGGCTACCGGGACTTTTTCGTTGTTCGCAATCTCGATGCCGACGGTATCCTTTCCGGGAACCGGAGCGAGGATGTTGATCCGCTCCGCCTTGGTTGCGCGGGCAAGGTCGGCCTCGAGGGCGGTGATGCGATTCACGCGAAGCCCGGGCGAGGGATAAAGTTCGTACCGGGTAATGGTCGGCCCCCGGGTGATGTTGCCCGGCTTCACCTCCACGCCAAAAGTGGCCAGAGTGGTGACAATGTTGTTTTGTTGGGCGAGGAGTTCTGACTGGTTCGTAGGTGAAGTCCCTTCGTCGTCCGCATATTGTAGGATGGACAGGCTCGGCAGTTCGTAGTCGGGGAACTGGCCGCCGGCGAGCAGGGAGGCTTCTTTTTTCTTTTCCTTTCCAAAGAGAGAACCGGCCGCCTCCTCGGGCGTCAGTTTTTTGCGTGCTCGCTGGGTCGCATCCAGAATCTGGGGTTCGGGTGCGGGAGTTTGCTCAAACAGGTCGGCTTGCGAAGGCCCCGATTGGGGTTTTGACTCCGCCGCTTTCGCCGGTTTGGGGTCGCGCTTGGGAGTGTCGGTGCGGCTCTCGTGTTCGGAACGGGGGCGTGTCCGGGAAGGTGGTACCGTTTCCGGGGTCCGACCGAAGGACGGGAGACGGATGTTCGCAATCAGGGGTCCGAGATCGGCAAGGCGTGAGAAACCTTCGCGCAATCCGTCACGAAGCAGGACAAGGAATTGGAAGGGGTGAATGCCTGTGATCACGATCAGGGAGATCGCATAGACAAGAGCCATCACGATCACGGAGCCGACCGAGCCGAGGAGCTGTTCGACCACCTTCTGTCCGAAGCCGTAGCCCACAAATCCCCCTGCGCTTTTCGGCAGGTTCAATCTCAACGTCCAGTCCTGGAAGAACCAGGACTGAAACTCAACGAGACACGAGGCCGAAATCACGAGAAGGGCGAACGATCCGATATTGCGCGCGTGAAAAGGCCGAGTTCCCGTCAGCACCTGCACGGCCCACCAGGCAAGGACCCCGGGAATGAGGTAGGCGGCGGCCCCGAAAAAGAAATAGGAATAACCGGCAAGCACGGCGCCGACTGGTCCGATAAAGTTTTGCACCGTGGCCCCTTGGCCCGCTTGACTGCTGAAAGGCACCCACGAGGGAAGGTCCCCGGGCGAGTAGGAGATCAGGGCGAGCACAAGCATCGCGCAGATGCCCCCGAGAATAATCGCCACTCCTTCGTGAAAGGCATAGGGGCCTTCGCCCTCTTGCCCCCGTACCGCCTTCCGATCGAGTTCTTTCGAAGCTTTCCGCGCGGCGGATTTCCGGTTCGCATCACTCGATTTTTTGCCTGCCATTGTCTCGGGGAAAGGAACAAACGGTTTCTTCTGAAATTTATAGAAAACTTCAGAAAAAGGAGATTTGAGCTTAAATATGAACCTGTTGACTATTTTGGGCAACGAATATCTCGGATTTCCAAAGAAAAAGGACTGTCTGCCCCGGCGATTGACACAGGGCCATGTCGGCGACTAGCGTGCCCCTGTGAAACCGCTCCTTCGCTTCGCTTTTTTTCTCCTCATGGCCACGATGCTGAGCGGCTGCGGCCGCAGTTGGCTCATCGGGAAATGGACTTTCGACCGGGAGACCACGATCGCCCAGCTTTCCGCCGGAGAGGAAAAGCCGGAGGGATCGGCGGGTGAAGGCTTTTTGAAGGAAATCGTGACGGGTCTTCAGAAGGGGGTGTCGCGTTTGCTCCTCACTCAGTTTGAGGGTGTCGAGGTCGAGTTCACCGCCACCGAGATGCGCAGGATGCGCAATGGCACGGGTGAAGCGGTCTCCTACGAGATGATTGAGCGTCCGGAATCGGGAACGCTCGTCTTGAAGTATGCCGATGGCGAGATCGTCACCTGGAGCCGCGCCGAAACCGGCGTCCGGATGCGGTTGCCGGGGGAAGAGGAACACTGGATCTACTTCAAGGCGGTGCAGTAGAATTGGCGGATCAGTGATCCACTCCCTTGTCCTTGCCTCCCTTCAGCGTGGCGAGAAAAGCGACCACATCGCGGATTTCATTCTTCTGAAGAATGAATCCCATCGGAGGCATGGTCGAAATGACGGGAGTGCGTTCTTTGATCTCCCCGGCATCGACCGTGATTTCCTTTCCTTCGGCATCTCGCAGGGAAACTTTCCCGTCCTTCTCTCCGAGGAATTGCCCGGCGATCGAGGTCTCGTCTTTCATCGTCAGGGCGAGGTTTCCGAAACCAGGGGCGATGACGGACTGCGGGTCGACGAGGCTTTGCAGAAGGTAGAGGCGGTCTTTCCTTTTACCGACATCTTTCAGGTTTGGCCCGACGCTGCTCCCGGCCCCGTCCCCGATCCTGTGGCAGGCGGTGCACTGGGCGGCAGGGTGGTTCAAAAGCACGGATTTTCCGTGGACGGGATCCCCACCCTCCAGGGCGAGGCGGAAAGGAGCGAGCGGATCGGTCGCTGCGGCGGACTGCCAGGCAGTTTCCAAGGAAAGAATCGTGTCGGCGAATTCCGCTTGGCCCGCGAATACCGGATCCTTGGCAGCCTCAAAAACGTCGAGTTGCAGGGCTGGTTCGATCTTGCCGGCTCCCAGGTCCGAGAAGAGGGCGCGCATCATGTCAGTCGCCTGCGCTGCGGGCAGGGTGCGGATGGCATGCTGTTTCACCGCGACTGACGATCTGGATTCGAGGCGACGGACGATTTCTGAGACGGCTTTGTCAGAGTTTGACTTCGCGAGGAGGTCGAGCCCGGCGATTTGAAGGGAATCGTCCTTCTCGGCGAGGGCCGAGGTGACGAGTGTGTCGAGACCCGGGGCTTCCTGCGCGGCGAGAGAGCGGAGTGCGGTCGCACGGAGAGGGCCTTCGGCCTCGGCATTGTTGAAGACGGCGAGAAGGGTCTCGTTGGCGATGGGAATCTTGAGTTCCGTGGCCAATTCCATCGCGGCGGAACGGATCTTTGAAAGCTTCGCGGTGAGAAGTGTGTCGAGGTGTGGCTTGAGGGCTTCGGCGAGCACCGCGGGATCGCGTTCGGAAAGGGGACGGTACTGACCGGTGACGAGGTCGAGATCAAGTGGCCTGTTCCAGTGCGCGAGCGATTCGAGTCCCGCCTCGAGGAGAGTGACAGGGGCTTCTTCCTCGGCGACCAAGGCAACCACGCGGCGGGCAGCCTCGGCGGTGCCGATCCTGTGATTCGCGTTGATGGCACGGCGGGTGAAACCCTCGTGAGCGAGGTGGTTCCCGAGTTGCGCGGCCAGGGCTGGCACGGCGTCGGGAATCATCCAGTCGTCGTGAATCGCCCTCGCCGCATCTCCGGCAAGGACGTCATCGGAGTCTCCAAGGAAAGCGGCGACGGCTGGGTCGTTGCGACGACCGAGGGCGAGCGAGGCGCAGGTGCGGACGAAGAGGGACTCATGATTCGCGAGCGAGGCAAGTTTGTCCGTGGTTGCGGCTCCGGCGAGGGCGGTCGTCCCGGCATGGCGCAGGGCGGTCAGGCTGACGACGAGCTCCTTGCGAGCGAGGAGGTTCAGGATGGCGTCCGTCGCGGCGGTGTCGCGGAGGCGGCCAAGGCCAAGGAGGACCTGGATGCGGACTCGCTGCGAGGGATCCTCCAGCATGGGGATGAGGGGTGCGGCGAGAGCATGACTCTCGCCGGACGGTGCTGGAATCAGATCGAGTCCCAGCAGACGGCCGTACCGGTCCGTCACCGTCTTGACCGACTGAGCCCGCACCTCGGGATCCGGGTCCCCGAAGAGCCCGACGAGGGCGGAGTCCTCCGCTTTCTCCTGGCGGATGAGTTGCCCGATGCCCCAGATCGCGTGAAGGCGCGCCAGCTGCGGGGCGTCGACCTTCGACGCGACCGCGGAGAGTTCGTCCAAGGCCGTCCGCTTCACCAGTTCGAACTGAGCCTTCATCCGCAC
>JAGRPC010000254.1 GCA_020439925.1 Verrucomicrobiia bacterium
CATCGCCCGCATGGATGCCGACGACATTGCTGATCCCTCAAGGCTACGCAAACAGCGAGCTTTTCTCTTGGACCACCCTAATCTGGCTGGGTGTGCCACTCAGGTTCGCATCCTGCGGCAAGGTCCCCTCGGAGACCTGCGCGAAGCCGACAACGGCTACCGTCGTTACGAGACCTGGATCAACAGCGTGCTCTCCCCCGAGACCCTGGCCGCAGAGCGCTTCGTCGACAGCCCCCTGCCCAATCCCACGGTGATGCTGCGAAGGGAGGTGCTCGAGGAAGCCGGCGGATACGCCGATCCCCCCTGGGCGGAAGACTACGACCTCTGGCTCAGGCTTTTTGAAGCCGGCCATCAATTCGGCAAAGTCCCCGAGGTCCTCCTCGACTGGATCGACGGATCGACGCGGGCCACGCGCACCCGCGAACGCTACTCCCTGTCCCGGTTCCAGCAGGCCAAGGCCCACTATCTTTCCCGTCTCCCGGCAGTTCGGGAATCCGGAGTGGTCGTGTGCGGAGCGGGACCTACGGGAAAGGACATGGCAAAGCGATTGCGGCAGCACGGAATTGCCTTGCACGCCTTTCTCGAAGTCAATCCGCGCCAGATCGGACAAAGGATCGCGGGAGTACCGGTTCAGGACTCCACGAAGGCGGACACGTTCCATGGAAGGGCGATCATGCTTGCCGCCGTCGGCAGCGCCGAAGGCCGGAAAAAGGTCCGCACTCTCCTGAAAACGACGGGCTGGACCGAGGGCCTTGATTTTTTCTGTGTCGCGTGAATGATCCGGCCTTTTGCCTTTCCGGTTTCCCTCTTACCCTGACCCGATGAACCGCCGAGCCCAGTTCCGCCCCTGCATCGACCTTCACGAAGGCCGGGTGAAGCAGATTGTGGGCGGTACCCTCGATTCCTCCACCGAGGCTCTCAGGACCAATTTCGTCAGCGACCGTCCTGCCTCCTGGTTTGCTGCCCGCTACGCGGAGGACGACCTGCGGGGAGGGCACGTGATCCAACTCGGTCCCGGAAACGAGTCGGCGGCTCGCGAAGCCCTCGCCGCTTACCCCGGTGGACTTCAGATCGGGGGGGGAATCACTCCGGAGAACGCGGTACGCTGGCTCGACGCAGGAGCATCCCACGTCATCGCCACTTCCTGCCTCTTCGACCGCGAGGGACATTTCCAGCCAGGCCAACTCAAGGCTCTTGTCGCCGAGACGGGTCCGGAACGCCTGGTCATCGACCTCAGCTGCCGGCGCAAAGGAGACATCTGGGTCGTGGCGATGAATCGCTGGCAGACCCTCACCGATCTGATGGTCAACCGCGAAACGCTGGACTTGCTGGCAGAGTCCTGCGACGAATTTCTCATTCACGCTGCCGACGTCGAGGGCCAATGTCGGGGCATCGACGCCGAACTCGTCACCCTGCTGGGTTCGTGGGGAGAACGTCCGCTCACCTATGCCGGCGGTGCCTCGACCTTATCCGATCTCGCCCTCGTCGATCGAGTCGGGGGAGGCAAGGTCGACCTCACCATTGGAAGCGCACTCGATCTCTTCGGCGGCAGCGGGATCCGCTACGAGGACTGCGTCGCGTGGAACCGCAGCCACTGACCTTCCGGTCGCTCCGATCCTGCCCTGACCCGGTTCCTTCAAAAGGTCGGAAGCCCCGGAGGCCGGGCCGAGAGCGGTTGGAACTGCTGTTCCTCGTAGGGTTGCCGGGCTTCATCCTCCGACATTCCCCCCGTCACGGTGACATCACCCATTCCGTTGGACTTGAGTTCGGGGCGGTTGGCCCCTTTTTCATACAAGGTCTGCTGCCGAACCGGTTCGCCGTCGATGTTGATCACCGTGTAGCGATAGGCTTGTGGACCCGTCATGTGAAGGACGTGGAGTTGATTCTGCGAGTCGATGGCGTGAGCGGGGGGTCTCAGGGCCAGATAGTCGCCGATAGGATAAGTACGGAAAACCAGACTGGAGTCACTGTCCTTGAGACGGAAGTAGAGTGCCTTCGATCGTGCCCCGTGGTAATAAGTCATCAGGGAATACTCGCGATAGGTTCCGGCATCGGGATGCCCCTGCGGTACGCCCACAATCTGGCTCCACATCGGTTGACCTTCGGTAACCTGGACGGTGATCGTCTTGGATTCGAAGACCCGGTTGATCTGTGGAAAGTTGACCGCCGCCTTGACCCGATAAGTGCCGATGGTCGACATCGGGTAGCGTTTGTTGATCGTTACCTTGTGCTTGTGCGTCTGGCCGGCACCAATCACGATCGGCCTCGCTCCCTCGACTCCCTGGACCGGAGTGATCAGATGCCCGCGCCCGTCCGTAACCGTGAAATCGAGCCAGCTCATTCCTCCGGAGTCCCCAAAAATAAGGTCGCGACCCGCCATATTCACGACGATCAACTCGCCGGTGATCGGCTCGTTGGCCAGGTAGAGAGATCGGTCCAACTTGAGCTCCAGGTTGATCTGGGCCATGCCCGGCACTGCAAACAGAGAGATCGCGAGGATCGAAAGTAGAGAGAAACGCTTGCAATTCATAAGCCGTTCAACACCTCGAGGGGAGACGGTAATTGTCAGGGATCGCTCCCCCTAAATCAACGCGAATCTGCGCCCCGAGGGCCCCTGATCAGCAAAACTTCCTAAAAATACCAGATATTTAAACAAAATTAGATTTTAGTTTTTCTCAAATTGCGGCATAATTCATGCGACTTTCCTTTTTCGGGAACCACCTGTTATGACTTCTAAATGGCGCGGAATGGTGCTGACCGTCTTCCTGGCCGGGCTTGTCCTTGCCGGAGTGACGGGAACCTCCGCGTCCATGACCTTCTTCTGGCCTGCGTGCGCGGTGCTTGGTATCGCGGCCCTGCTGTCGCTGGGCCTGATCCTGCAGGAAGCGCACTACTCTCTCCCGCGGAGTTGCGCCCTCGCCGTGTTGGCTTTCGCGGCCTGCCTCCTTTTCCGCGCCGCTACCTCGCCGGTGGCCTATTTTGCGCGTGAGGACGCTTCTCTCATCATTCTCGCCTTCGTTGTCTACGGACTCTTCCACATCCTGCTCGGAACCCAGGTCGCGCGCCGCCGCCTTGTCGAAACCCTCGCCTTCCTCGCCGTCCTGAACCTTGCCTTCGCCGCCATCCAGGCAACTTTCCGCCCCACCCTCTGGATCATTCCGGGATACGAACGAACTTTCGCCGAGCGACCCGGAGGGCTCTTCAATCATCCTGACCACTATGCAGGCTTTCTCGCGATGCTGGTTCCTCTCTGGCTTGCGAACGCCTTCCTCGGACGTCGCCCCCGAATCGAACGAACCGCTTTCGGAGTGCTGGGCGCCGTCTCAACTCTCGCTGTGCTCGGTTCCGGCAGCACCGCGGCGATCCTGGCTCTGGCAACCGGGATGGCTGTCTTTCTTGGCCTTCTGCTTCTTGTCGTCCATCGCCGGATCGGAGCCGAACGGAAACGAACCGGAACGAGACTGATCGCGGCCGCCGCTCTCGCCCTTCTCCTGGGGGCCGTTTTTGTCCATGGCCCGGCCGGTCGATTCCTCGATCGCACCCTGCTTACCAAATCGGGACAGCTCAGCCTGCCGCTTGTCTGGAAATCGGGACTCGACCAGATCGCCGAATCGCCCGTCACCGGAACCGGGAGCCGCACCTCCTACATTTTCACCCGTCTTTTCCGGAACGAGGCGCTTTCCTCATCGACCGAACCGGAATTCATTCACAACGAGTATCTCCAGATGGTTGCGGACTACGGGATTCTCGGTTTCCTCCTCCTCGCTGGCCTCCTCGCCCTTCACCTTTCCCACGGAGTCCGCTTCGTGAGCGCCTACGCCGATTTCGATCCGCCGTCCGGATCATTGGCTCCCAAGTCCGATCACCTTGCTCTCGCCATTGGCGCCCTCGCGGCCCTCGGGACCATGGCCTGGCTCGCCCTTTTCGATTTCCTTCTCCATCTCCCGGTTTTCGTGATCGTCGCGGCCCTCTTCCTTGCCGCCCTCGCCGTGCCCGACCCGATGAACGTGGCCGCCAAACCGGCCAGCTCCCGGCGTTTTCTCCCGGGCGGGCCTCTCGTCTTTGCCAATCGCGCCCTCGTTTTTGGTTTCGGCCTTGCCGTTGCCGTCTTCGGCATGGTCTTTTCCCGGAGCGAATATCACTACGAAATGGCCCGCCGGGCCTTCGAAACCGACCCATCGGGCTTCGTCCATCTCCGTCACCTCCAGGAAGCCCGCTCGCTCGACCCGAAGAATCCGTATCTCTACACTCTCAGCGCCCATGCTCAGGTGGCCGGAATTCTACCCGAGATGCCCGAACCTGCCCGCCGCGAGGCCCTCGAAAAGGCCGATCACTACTTCAGCCACGCCCGTGCCCTGTATCCCCAGGATGTCTTCGCCGCCATCGGTCATGCCGCCGTGCTTGAAGAACTTGGCCGCCCCTCCGAGGCTCTTTCCCGCATCCGGGAGGCCCGGAAGATGGCTCCGCTCTATGGAAACCTGACCCTCGCCGAGGCCGAACTCCATCTTCGGAACGGTCGTATCGACGAGGCTGAAACCGTCTTTGCCGAGGCCACTCACTCGCGGGTCTTCCGTGACACTTCGGCGGCCCAACGAGGTCTCCGCACGATCACGGAATGGAAACTGATTGCCGAACAGAACGGCATGGACTGGCGCATCGCGCCCGATCGGGAGGAATCCGTCCCGCTCCTTGCCGGCACCTACGACAACCGCATTCCGGCCGCGGCCGTGATTGAAACCCGGACCCTAGCGGGGCAGGAGTCCCCCGCAAACCGCAACGATCCACCTGTCTCTCCTGATCCCGCCACCACGTCCCCCTCATCGGAACCGAAAGATTCCTCGGAAATCCCAACCTTGACCGAAGAGCCACAGGGAGCCCCCGCTCCCTCGGCCATTGAGCCCCTGCTCTTCATCGGACCACCTTTCCCCACCCCTCCGGGGCTGAAGGAATCCGGGGTGCCGGATTCACCCGAACCTCTCCCGACCAAAACTTCCGCCGTCGAACCGGGGACCCAACCAGACAGCTCCGCGCCTCTCGATCTTGAAATTCCCGCCCCAAAAGCCTTCAGCGACGATTTTCCGCCTCCCCCCCTCGACACGGGCTTTATCACCCAGGGATTCGAGCCGCTACCAGAAGTGGAACTCGACACTTCAGTTCCTGGACCGATCCCCTTCCCCTGACTTGCTCAGATCTCGTGAGCGGAGAGCAGCACCTGCTCGCCTTCCCCGGGGGCAATCACGCGGTTTTCCAGGCCCAGCGCCGAAACTGCCTCAAGGAGGCGCTGCAACGGCTCGTGACGATGCTCGTTGCTCAGCGGAAAAGTCGCGTGGTGCATCGGCACCATGCGGTGGGCCTTGAGGTCGAAAAAGGCGCGAAGGGCTTCCTCGGGATTCATATGAACCTCGCGGCCACTGGGACAATCGTAGGCTCCGATGGGGAGGAGCGCGGTATGAATGTCATAGCGTTTCCCGATCTCGGTAAACCCGTCGAAATAGGCGGAATCACCCGAATGGTAGACCGTGTGGTGAGGGAGCTTCAGGACGAAGCCGCCGAAACCCTTGTGGTTGTCGTGAATGTAACGTGCCCCCCAATGGTGCGCGGGTGTGAAGTGCACCTCGGAATCGCGGAAGGGAACACATTCCCAGTCACCCATTTCGTGAATCTCGCGGACATTCAGTTTCTTCAACACCCTCGCCACGCCACGAGGAACGATCACCGTCTGCGAGCCATCGGCGATGCGCTTCAAGGTCATGCGGCAGAGGTGATCAAAATGGGCGTGTGTGATGAGCACAAGGTCGATGGGCGGGAGGTGCTCGATATCGATGCCCGGATCCCGGTGGCGCTTCACCGGCCCCATCCATTTCGCCCACACCGGATCGATGAGCGCATTGAATCCGGGAGTCCTCACCAGGAAACTGGCATGGCCGATCCAGACTACCTCGATCTGGTCCTGCGCGAGCCCTGGGAATTCCGGGGGATGAGGGCTGCCCGTGGACTCCCGGCGTCGCATCATGGCCGGCAGCAGGCTGCCGCTCAAATAACGATAATTGCGCATGGCCCAGCCCTTCTGCGGAACCAGGCCGACGCGGCGACCGTCGCTGAGAAATCGGGATTTCGGACGCTTGCCCGTCGGGTGCGGGTTCAAGGGATCGGAATCGGGGTCGGACATGCTCGAAACGGAAGAGATCGTTTCCCAATCTAATCAGGGAGATGCCGACGGGCAATGGAAGACTGCAGAGCGAATGCGTGCCTTGGAAGGGGAACCACAAATCCCCCCAGACGGCACACCCCGCCCCCTTCGCGGCCCCGTCCAGCTCGTTTGGCAATTTCAGTGAAGGGATCCAAATCGCGGAATGGCGGACAGGGTTCCCGCAATTCCCGATCGGGGAACGGAACCAGGGCCATTTGCCACGACTGGCGCCGCGACCGTTTTGTGGCAAAGTCCGGGATGCGGAAATTCCCCCTGATTATCCTCGGTCTCGCCCTTTCCCCGCTTCTCCAGTCGGAGGAGTTGTCCCTGATTTTTCGGGACGACTTCTCGAAGGGCTCTGAAGCCTGGACTCCGACCGACGCGAAGGCGTGGAAGATCACGGAGGTGGACGGCAATCCCGCATTTGAGATCCTCGGAGGCTCAAAATACAACCCACCTCATCGCAGCCCGGTCAACATCGCGATCCGCGAGGGAGGATTCGTCGGCGACTTCGTTTTCACCGCCCGCGTCCAGACAAAACAGACCTCGCGCGGCCATCGCGACATGTGCGTTGTCTTCGGCTATCAGGATCCGGCGAATTTCTATTACGTTCACCTGGGCGAGAAGGCCGATCCGCACTCCAACCAGATCTTCCTCGTGAACGAGGCACCGCGCATCGCGATCTCGGAGCAGGCGAGCGACGGCACGCCGTGGAAAGACGGCACCTGGCACCACGTGAAAATCGTCCGAACCGTCGCCACGGGGCTCATCGAGATCTATTTCGACGACATGGAAAAGCCGACCCATGTCGCACATGACAAGACCTTCACCTGGGGGCGCATCGGCATCGGGACCTTCGACGACATGGGGCTCTGGGACGACGTGGAACTGCGGGGCGTCGCCGTCGAACCTCCCGTCGCGGTCCTTTCCGGAGGTCATCCTGACTCCAAGGGGCTCACTTTCACGAAGTGGACCCCGGGCTTCCAGGTGCCCGATCCCGTCGCCATCAGCTTCGATCCGCAGGGCCGCGCCTATGTCACCCAGACCCGACGTCGCAAAGCCAACGACCTCGACATCCGCGAAAACACCGACTGGATTCCCAATGACCTCAGCTTCACCTCCGCGGAGGACAAGGAAGCGTTTTACCGTGCACAGTTCACACCCGGAAACAGCGCTCTCAACGCGAAGAGGGTCAAGGATCTCAACGGAGACGGAATCCACGACGTGCGCGACCTGACCGCTCTGAGCGAGCGCATTCATCTCATCGAGGATACGGACGGTGACGGCGTGGCGGATTCGACCAAGGTCTTCGCCGAACAGCTCGATCATCTCATCGGCGGGGTGGCCGGCGGAGTTCTCTGGCACGAGGGCGAAGTCTATGCCTGCCCGGTTCCCGAGCTCGTGAAGTTCCGTGACACCACCGGCGACGGAGTCGCGGATGAAAAGGAGGTAGTCGTGTCAGGATTCGGAATCCATCTCGCTTACGCCGGACACGACATGCACGGTCTTTTTGTAGGCCCCGACGGGCGCATCTACTGGTCCATCGGGGACAAGGGGATCCGCGTCAAGACTCCCGAGGGTCTCGACTATCGTTTCCCCCACCAGGGCGGCCTGATGCGATGCGAACCCGACGGGACGAATTTCGAGGTTTTCGCACACGGGCTTCGCAACATTCAGGAAGTCAGCTTCGACCAGTTCGGGAACTTCTTCGGAGTCGACAATGACGCCGACTTCGAGGGCGAAAAGGAGCGCCTCGTTTTTATCGAAAACTACAGCGATCTCGGGTGGCGCTCGCACTGGCAGTATCTGCGCAACGACTACAATCCGTGGAACGACGACCTCATGCACAAGCCCTGGTACGAGGATCAGCCCCGCTGGTACACCCCGACCATCGCAAACTACGAGAACGGGCCCGCCGGCTTCAAGTTCAATCCCGGGACCGGACTCAGTCCCGAATACGAGAATTACTTCTTTCTCACGAGCGCCCCGAACGGGCAGCAATGGGCTTTCCGCGTGGAGCCGGAAGGCGACTCCTGGGCGATGCGCGACGACCACCGCATCGGCGACGGCATTCCGCTCGTGGGGCTTCAGTTCTCGCCCGACGGCGCCCTCTGCGGCGTCGATTGGGGCGGCGGTTACCCGATGAACGAGAAGGGCGCTATCTGG
>JAGRPC010000255.1 GCA_020439925.1 Verrucomicrobiia bacterium
AATCCCCTCCCACGCCGCCACCCGGCCCCACGGGCCAACTTAGCTCAGTTGGTAGAGCAGCTGATTTGTAATCAGCCGGTCGTCGGTTCGAGTCCGACAGTTGGCTTCCCTTTTCTCTCAAGGGGCGGTTTCGGACGAGAACCGACTCGGTTCGCGTGCCCTTCGCCGCGAAGTGGCTGAGATAATCCGAGCGTGAGCGAGGCATTCCGCACAGGTGCCGCAGGCACCAATCCGACAGTTGGCTTCCCTATTTTCGAAAAACATCTCTTCGGGCTTGAACCGAAGGTTCGCGTGCCCCTCGCCGCGAAGTGGCTGAGAAAATTCCGAGCGTCAGCGAGGCAATCCGCACAGGTGCCTCCAGGCACCAATCCGACAGTTGGTTGGCTTCACCGTCCGACATTCCCGTGGCCCGTGGTGACTGAACCACCTTTTCGTGGCGTCGCGGAGATCGTTACCGCTGATCCCCCGGTTGACTCATGCGCCCGCTTGCCCTCCGGCAGGAGCTTGGCGGCAGAACGGGGAAGGATTTGGTTGAGGAGCGATCAAATTATGGTAATTATACAATCACTGGTGACCCGTGCCGCCAAGTGAAGCCTCGATCCAGAATTTCCGATGGCCAGAATCATCCATTCGCTTACCCAAAACCGGCGAAACGTCACTTCCGGCGAGCGGCGATTTGCGAAGCGTTTGGAGATCCTGTTGGAGGACGACTACCTGTGCTGGTTTGATGTACCGGTCGGTCCCGCGCGGCATTACCCGGACTTTCTGATCCTTCATCCGTCGAGAGGGCTGCTCCTCCTTGAGGTGAAAGATTGGAAACTCGACATCATCCGCCGGATCGACAAAATCTCCGCCGAGATCTGCGTGAACGGGGCGGTCAAGACGGTCGCGAATCCCTTAGAACAAGCGCGCAGCTACCTGAATCTGGTGATCAACACACTCGGCCGGGATCCCCAGCTCTGCGAGCCGGAGGGACCCTATCAGGGAAAGATCGGCTTCCCCTACGGCTACGGCGTCGTGCTGACGAACATCACCCGCAAGCAGCTCGACGGCGCGCTCTCCGAGGAGGAGCAAAATCTCGTCCTTCCCGGTCGTTTGTTGATCTGTCAGGACGAGATGACCGAGTCCGTCGATGCCATGGATTTCCAGGAGCGGCTCTGGGGCATGTTCCACTACCATTTCAAGCGCCCACTCACCCTTCCGCAGATCGAGCGCATCCGCTGGCACCTCTTTCCGGAAATCCGGATCGGCGAGAGGCAGACGACTTTCTTTACCGAGTTGGAGGAGAAGGGCGGGGGACAGCCGGAGCCGGAATCCATCCCTGATCTCATCCGCGTGCTCGACCTCCAGCAGGAGCAGCTCGCCCGCAACCTCGGCAGCGGCCACCGCGTCATCCATGGTGTGGCCGGCTCGGGGAAAACCCTCATCCTCGGTTTCCGATGCGTCCACCTCGCCGCGATGCTCCACAAGCCCATCCTAGTTCTTTGCTACAACATCACGCTGGCCGCCAGGCTTCGGACCTTCATCGCCGAGCGCGAACTCGAGGACCGCGTGAACATCCACCACTTCCACGAATGGTGCGGTGAACAACTCCGGACCTACCATGTGGAAGTTCCCCACGACGATGGCCGGATGTGGGAACGCCAGGTCGAGGCGGTGATCGCCGGCGTGGATGCCGGACGCATCCCCCGCGCCCAATACGGTGCCATCCTGATCGACGAAGGACACGACTTCGAACCCGAGTGGCTGAAGCTCGTCACCCAGATGGTCGACCCCGACACCGATTCGCTGCTCCTCCTCTACGACGACGCCCAGGCCATCTACCGGAAATCCAAGGGACTCGATTTCAGTCTCTCCAGCGTTGGCATCAAGGCCGCCGGACGGACCTCTATCCTCCGCCTCAACTACCGGAACACCCGCGAGATCCTCCAGTTCGCCTGCGAATTCTCGAACCGTTTCCTAGATGCGAAGGCGGCTGACGACGACCACATTCCACGGGTCCTTCCAGAGACCGGGGGCGCCTCCGGCCCGGGACCGGTCTTCCGGCAGTTTGAACGCATCGGCGACGAGATCGCCTACGCCACAAAATGCCTCAAGGCTTGGCACGGGCGCGGGGATTTCCTCGGCGATGTCGCCGTCATCTGCATGAACATGGATCACGGGCGACGCGTCGCCCATCAGCTCCAGTCCCTCGGCATTCCCCACCTCCTCATGGCCGAGCGCAGCGGAAAGCGGTCCTACAATCCCCGAAAGAACTGGGTCAACATCCTCTCCGTGCAAAGCAGCAAGGGCCTCGAATTCCGCTCCGTCCTCTTCCTCGGCCTCGGCCAGATCGATGACTCGGAGGAAGAGGTGGCACAAACCATGAAGCTGCTCTACGTCGGCATGACCCGCGCGAAGGAGCACCTCCTCATCACGGCTTCGGGGAGGAATGGGATTACGGAGAGGTTGGGGGCGATGGCGGGGGCCGAGTGTGCCGTGGCTTGAGCGATGACCTCACACCCCAAAACACGAGGGACCTTCTGATCTCCGCCGCATTCAAAGCTTCTTCACCATGTCGCGCACCCAATACATCTTCATCGATTCCGAAAACGTCCACGAAAAGGATCTATCACGCGTCGCTAACAAGACAGCCATCGTGAACCTGATTTTAGGCGCGCGGCAACAGTCGACTTGGAATAAAATCGAACAACAAGTCGAGAAATTGGGAGAGAAAGCCGGGCTGACACGAACCCCTTCGACCGGAAAAAATGCCCTCGACTTTGTCCTCGCCCTCGAAGTCGGCATGCAGGCCGCAATAGACCCTGACGGATATTTCCACATTATTTCTAAGGACAAGGGATTCGATGTCCTCGTCAAACACCTTAAGGAAAAAGGAATCCTTGCCGCGCGACGCGAATGCTTGGCCGAAATTCCCGCGCTTTTGACAACGGAAGAGCGGTTCGAAAAACTGCTGTCTGATTTGAAGAACCCAAAAGCCAGTAGACCGCAAAGCAGGAAATCTTTAGCCTCCACGATACACCAGGCATTCGACCGGGCGCTAAACGAAGAAGTCATTGAGAAAACCATCCGTTACCTGATTCATGACCGGATTCTCAAAATCCTGGAAACGGGCAAAGTGATCTACTTCACATGATTCACTCGCCGCTGCCCGGGTAGTATCGGTCTGGCGGAGCAAGCGTTCCTACGCTGGTAGTTGGCGGCGCGTGAACACTATTATTGTGACGCCGCCATTCCCAAAATGCCGTTCCCACATTGACTCCCGCCACCGCTCGTGACACCCTGACGGGACCACTGACCCCTCACGCGCACGGAGCCCAAGAAACAGAGCCCTTTCCCGCATCCTTCCGTCGTCGCGGGCCGGGAAGCCCCGGCAAAGCGCCCGCGCCCGACCATCGAAAGCGTGAAACAGCAAATCCTCGGGGCTCAAGAGTGGCACCGGCGGCAGACGGAGAGCGGATCGGCGAACTCCCGTCCCTCGACACGCCTGCCCCATCCCAACGATCTCGCCGCACGCGCCGCTCTGGCAAAGCAGCCGCCCGCGTCCCTCGAGCAGGTGATGATCCAGGCCAAAGCTTCAGAGGAATGGCAGAAGCGCCAGTTGGAAGGCAAATCCGACTCGTGACCCGTGACCCGTGACCCTTCCCCTATGTCCTCTTCCTGGCTCGGCCGCCTCGGCAATCTCAACGTCTCGCGCTCAGAGAGCCGCGGCCCTTCGCCGCACAAACCGCTGATGCTGCTCACGGTGATGGACCTGATCGAGGCCGGCGAGGTCGAGGCGGATGGGATCGTGGTCTACGACGTGCGTCTCGTCTCTCGCTTCCGCGACTATTGGGAACTCGTCCTCGACCGCCAGCGCAACTCACCGGATATCCCCATGCCTTTCCACGCCCTTGGAGGAGAGCGCGACCGTGTCTGGACACGGCTCACGTCCGATGGTGCGCCCTCTCATGCGAAGACCACGACACGACTCGCCCTCCTCGATTCCGACCTCTTCCGCCTCTTCTGGGACGCGTCCTTCCGCCGTGCAGCGCGCCGCACCCTGATTTCGATCTATTTCATGCCGCGGGAACAGGTCATGCTCTGCGCCCGACTCGGACTGCCGCTCCCCGACACGAGCGAGATCGAGTCGCTCCGCCGTGACGCCGATGCTTTCAAGGCGAGCCAGCGCAAGGGACGCGATAGCCGTTTCAAGAGCGAGGTCCTCGGCGGTTACCATTACACCTGCGCCCTCACCGGCTACCGGCTCGATACCGAGACGAGTTCGCTCGTCCAAGCTGCCCATATTCACCAGCACGCCCGGAGCGGCAATAACGATCCGCGGAATGGACTGGCCTTGACGCCGGATGCCCATTGGATGTTTGATGCGGGACTCTGGACCGCCTTGCCGAAGGGGGATCACTTCCTCGTGAAGGTGGCAAAGGGACGGTTTCAAGAGGGTTCAATCGACGGGCGGACCCTGTTCTGTCGGCAGGGGAAGGCGCTGGTTTTCGATCCGAGGGCGCGGTTACGACCCGGATCGGACCTATTGAAATGGCATGCTAGGAATAGCTATTTGGGTGACACGTAACTATGCATTTTTGAAATCTTAGTCGGTCAGAATACTTCGATATTCCATTATCTCCCAAAACAACTAAAGTTTTCTCCAGGCCTACTTGGGTTTCGTGCGTCAGGTCTCAAGCCTTTGTACCTTCCTTCCAATGAAAGCCACTCAAAAGGACCTTTTCAGAGCTTACCTCGAAACTGATGAGTTGCCCGGGTCAGGCCGAGCGACTTCATATGTCCGCGCCTTGGATCTCTTGTCTGAGATGCTAAAGCAGGCTCCGATGGGGTTTTCGGACTGCATCGCGATCTGGGAATCCATATCTCTTGGGAGAATGGAAAAGCTTTATCGAGTTGTTCGTCAGCAAACACGGGATTGGGAAGCGAGTCCGTGGCGATTGAAGGGATTACCTCCATCCTATCTTCGGAACGGTTTTTGTTCTGCAGCCCTCTCCAGTTATCTTCGATTTCTTTCAGAACATAGGCACCATGAAGAACTCTTCGACCGCTATGAAAACTTTGACGGTGCCGAGGACGGTATTGCTCAAGAGTTGAATAAGGACGTGAAGTATCCAAAGTTGCTCCGAGAAGAGATCGAGTTGCACGAAGGTCGCGAAGGACTTCGTTTGATGAAGGTTCGGCTCAATCAAAAAGTCTTCCGCTCGATTCTTCTCAATCTGTACCGGGAAACGTGCTGCGTCACCGGGATTGATGTGCCGGAGATCAATCGTGCCAGCCACATTATACCTTGGACTGAGTCTCGAGAAACTCGAATGGACCCACGAAACGGGCTTCTCCTTTCAGCGACTTACGATGCCGCATTCGATCGTAACCTTATTACCTTGGACGAAGACTATCGGATTGTCGTTTCCCGAGCCATTTCAGATCACTATTCGTCCGAAGCGGTCAAACTTCATTTTCTTGGGTATCAAGGAAAGCGAATTTGGATTCCACCACGATATCGCCCTTCACAGAGCTATTTGGAAAAGCATCGAGCCAAAGGAGTATTCTAACATTCCCCCTATGCCCCTCTCCAAATCGAAACTCATCGCTTTCCGCCAGTGTCCGCGGCGGCTTTGGCGGGAGATCCATCGTCGCGAGCTGCGCGACGATTCGGGGGCGATGGCGGGGTTCCGGGTCGGTCGCGAGGTCGGCGAGGTGGCCCGGCGGGTCTATGACCCGGAGGGAAAGGGCACCCTCGTCGAGGTCGACGAACTGGGCTACGAAGAGGCCTTTCGCCTCACCGCTTCCCTGCTCGAAAGGGCGGAAGGTCCGGTCTTCGAGGCCGCTCTTCGGGCCAAGGGAGCCCTCGCTTTCGCGGACGTGATGCTGCCGACGGGGTCCCGCGGAGAGCCGGGCTGGAGGATGCTCGAGGTGAAGTCCACCACGGGGGTGAAGGACTACCACCGGGACGACCTCGCCATCCAGGCCTGGCTGGCGAGGAGGACAGGCATCCCCCTCACCGGGGCCGGGATCGCCCACATCGAGAACACCTTCGTCTACGGAGGGGACGGCGACTACCGGGGGCTCTTCCGCGAAGTCGATTTCACGGAGGAAACCCGGTTTCGCGATGTCGAGGTGGAGGCTTGGATCAATCAAGCCCTCGAGGTGGCCGACGCCCCCGAAGAGCCGGCCATTCCCATGGGGCCGCAGTGCTCCGATCCCTTCGACTGCCCTTTCGCCGGCTGGTGTTCGCGGGGCGAGCCGGTCGTCGAGTGCCCGCTCTCCTGGCTGCCGAATTTCAACGGCCCCCGCCGGGCCGCGGTCGAGGCGCTCGGGATCACCGACCTGCGCGAGGTGCCGGACGCCTACCTGAGCGAGCTCCAGAAACACGTCCGCGACGTCACGATCTCGGGCGAGACCTGGTTCGACCGGGAGGGCGCGGCCGCGGCGCTGGCGCCCCACGGCTTCCCGGCCTGGTTCCTCGACTTCGAGACGGTCATGATGCCGGTGCCGATCTGGAAGGGGACGCGGCCCTACCAGCAGATCCCCTTTCAATTCAGCCTGCACCGGCTCGGGGAGGACGGGACGAGGCGACACGAAGCTTTCCTCGACCTGAGCGGGGACGATCCGTCGGCGGCACTCGCCGCAAGCCTCGTCGCCAAAACCGGGGCGAGCGGTCCGGTTTTCGCCTACAACGCCAAGTTCGAGCGCATGGTCATCCACCAGCTTGCCGCGAGGTTTCCGGAATGGGCGGAACCGCTCGTCGCGATCGCGGCACGGCTCGTGGATCTGCATCCGATCGCGAAGACCCATTTCTACGATCCCTCCCAGCACGGCAGCTGGAGCCTCAAGGCGGTGCTGCCGGCCATCGCTCCCGACCTTTCCTACGACCGGCTCGAAGGCGTGGCGGACGGGGAAATGGCGGTGGAAGCCTATCGCGAGGCGATCGCCCCCGAGACGACGGTGGAGCGACGGGCGAAGATCGAGGGCCAGCTCCTCGCCTATTGCGAACTCGACACCCTGGCCCTGGTGCGCCTGTGGGAAGGGTTTCGGGGAAAGGTGTGAGCTTGCAAGAACGCGTCCGGCAGCGGACGGTCCGCCCCGTCACCGCATGTCTTCCCCTTCCCATCCCGACGGAGGTCCCGACCTCACGCTCCGCTACCTGCTGGAGGTGTCTTTTCCGGAACCGGACGAGGAGGAGGAGTGGGACACGATCAATTCCTTCGCGACGCCGCGCGAGGCCCTGCGGGGTTGCTCGGAATGCTACGAGACCGTCAAGCACCTCCTGGGGGACAAGTTCGGACGGGATCTCGAGCCCGGATACGTGAGGATCCGCATCCGCGATGCCCACGAGGACCGGCTCATTCTCTGGGAGGAGGAATCGGGAGGCATCGCCGCCGCGGCCGAGGAATTCTGCCCGGAAGACGAGGCGGGGCAGCCGGATTGACGGAGTTGCGAGATGCAGATGGCGAGGTCGTCATCCTGCGTGGAACCGGGACTTGGCCCCGGAGGGGCCGGAGAGGGTAGCCGGTGGTGGAGCTTGGCGGAACCACCGGACCACCCACGCGCGAAATACCCGCCCCGGAGGGGCGGAAGAAACGGGCCGATCACCAGAGCCACTTCTCGTCAAACTCCACCAAGCCTCGCTCGAGAAACTCCAGATACTCGTCCTGAAAGGTCTTCGCCCGATGGTGCTTCTCCTGGGTGAGAACATATGTCCTCGCCCTTTCGATCCCGGAGGCCCCGAGCGTAAAGGCACCGTAGCCCTCCTGCCACGCGAATCCAGGCCACCCAAACTCTCTGCGTATCCACGCGGACGATTCGCTCTTCAACTCCCTCAACACATCCGCTAGGCGGTGGGTCGCCTTCAATCCTACCAGCAAGTGAACATGGTCGCCGGTTCCTCCGACCGCATGGGCTACACCCTCCATTCCGCGAATCGTGCCTCCCAGGTATTCATGAACCCGCGCACGGGATTCGGGACCAAGCCATGGTTCGCGGTGTTTCATGGAGAATACCAGATGGTAGTGCAACGAGAGGTGCGTCGATGGCATCCGGGGCGCAAGCGTTTCCTGGCGCGCTACACCGGCGGTTCCGCTACGCTCCACCACCGGCTACTTTCTCCCGTCCCTTCAGGACGGGCGGTTCGGGGCCAATCCCGTAACCGATGGTCCGGGCGTTTCGATCGAACGCATCGGCAGAATCCCCGCTCCACAAGAACCGGCAAAAGGGATCGACGCTGCCAACAATGCATGCCACTAGACCTTCCTCACTCCGGGCTCGTAGATCCCCGGGCTGGAATCCCCCGACGAATCCTTGTATCGGGCATTCTTGCGGCTTGAAGGCCCGGCTCCGGGTGCCAGAATCGGGTCATGCAATCCCCTGTCCGTTTTCCAGTCCTCTGCCTCGCCGCCCTTTGCCTCGTTTCCACGGTCCGTTCCCAGGACTCCGCGGCGGAGCCGGTCTTTTCCTCGACGACGGTCGACATCGGCGTCGTCGCTTCCGATCTCGAGGCGTCCGCGAAGTTCTACACCGGGGCGCTCGGCCTGACCGAAACCAAGGGCTTCACCGCCACGCCCGAGAAGGCCACCGCCTTCGGCCTGACGAACCATCTCGGCGCGGACATCCGCGTGTTTGTCCTCGGCGAGGGGTCCGCCGCGACCCGGATCAAGCTGATGTCCTTTCCGACGGCGGGAGGCACCAAGCCGGACCAGACCTACATCCATTCCACGATCGGCCTCAGCTATCTCACCCTGCGGGTCACCGACATGAAGGCGGCCCTGCAGCGTCTCAAGGAGGCGAAGGTCGAGCTGCTCGGGGAAACGCCCGCCTCTCTCGGTGGGGACAATTACCTCGTGGCGGTGAAGGATCCGGACGGCAACTTCATCGAGCTGATCGGGCCGATGAAGTCGGAGTGAACCACGGGCCTTCCGTTCCTCACCGCTTGGTCATGGACAAGGCGAAGGTCTTCATGCTCCGGGCCATCGAACTAGCGCGGACCGGGATGCGACGGGGAGACGGCGGGCCGTTCGGGGCGGTGGTGACCCGCGACGGAGAGATCCTCGGCGAAGGCTGGAACCAGGTCATCGCCACGAAGGACCCGACCGCCCACGGTGAAATCGTGGCCATCCGCGCCGCCTGTGCCCGCATGGGGAGCTTTTCGCTGGCGGGATGCGAGATTCACACGACCGGAGAACCCTGTCCGATGTGCCTCGGTGCCATTCATTGGGCGCGCCTCGACCGGATTCATTTCGGATTCCGGGTGGAGGACGCAGCCCGGATCGGATTCGATGACCGGGATTTCTTTCACGAGATCAGCCTGCCGTCGGCCGAACGGAGGATTCCGTCGCAAGAGAGCTGCCGGGACGAGGCGCTCGCCCTGATCGAGGAATACGCGGGTTTGCCTGACCGGACTCCCTACTGAGGGATCGTGTCCCGAAACGCTGCGAGCCCGGAGGTTCAACCGACGGGCACTCCGGAGCGCAAGGTCCCGCCTTCGAGAATCCGTGCGCGCAGCCCGCCCTTGCCGACGAGGGCCTTGAGGGCACCGGGGGCGAAAGCCTCGTCCATCCAGAAGCAGGGTTTGGCTTCCTCGGTGCCGAGGAAACGCACGCCCTGGATCTCGAATTCCCTGCCGATCCACTCGTTGAGATCCTGTCCTTCGACGATGACGTTGCGGCGGTAGACACCAGGCCCCTTGTCGAAGACCGCGAGTTCCTCGCAGAGGCGCCGGTGGGTCTCGATCTCGAAAAAGGTGATCTGGCCGATGTAATCCGGCTCGTGATCGAAGTAGCGGTCGCCCCGGATCCCGCTTCCCGCGACGCACTCGATCTCCGGCACCTCGAGAATCGGATGTGTCCCCGCCGGGCCCCCGTAATGGCCGACGTAGTTGTGGTCGGGAGAAATGAAGAGGTGCAGGATTTCCACGCGAAAGGTTACGCGGGCCGGGGAGTATTGGCAATCGGTGGCCTCGAATCTCATACTCATACTCTTACTCAGCGAACGTCCCTAGGCCCACGGTTTTGAGTAGGAGTAGGAGGTAAGAGTAGAAGTAAGAGGTCTTGCGACCCGCCAAATCACCGCTGGAATTCCGGCGTAGACCGGATAGGGTCCGGGCTCTCACCGAACCCTCTTCAATCCCATGGCCAAAGCTCCCCAGAACGCGATTTCTCCGACCCGCGAGGAGAATTTCCCCGAGTGGTACCAGCAGGTGGTGCGCGCCTCCGATCTCGCCGAGAACTCGGAAGTGCGCGGCTGCATGGTCATCAAGCCGTGGGGTTACGGACTCTGGGAACAGATCCAGCGCCAGCTCGACGCCTGGTTCAAGGCCACCGGCCACAAGAACGCCTATTTCCCCCTGCTCATTCCCGTCAGCTATCTCGAGAAGGAGGCCACGCACGTCGAGGGCTTCGCGACGGAGTGCGCCGTCGTCACCCATCACCGCCTCGAGCTGAAGGACGGCAAGATGGTGCCCTCGGGCGAACTGACCGAACCCTACGTGATTCGTCCCACCTCCGAGACCATCATCGGCGCGGCCTTCGCCCGCTGGGTGCAGAGCTACCGCGACCTCCCCCTCCTCATCAACCAGTGGGCCAACGTGATGCGCTGGGA
>JAGRPC010000256.1 GCA_020439925.1 Verrucomicrobiia bacterium
GGAAGGGCTGGTTCCACCTGTCCGCGGGATTCGAGGTCGACGGGGAACGGTTCGAACTACAACCGATCCTCGCGGCTCTTGTGAAGAATCGCTTTCTCGAGGTGACCGAGGGTCTGCCGTCGGGGCAGGAGTTTCTCATTTTCCTGCCTGACGGGCGAGGGCTGGTCCTGCCGGTGGGCCGGTTCCGGCGCCTTCTCACAACTCTCGGCGAGCTGATGGAGTTCCGCTTCGATGGCAAAGGGCCGATTCGTCTCGGCAAGCTCGATGCCGCCCTTCTCGCTGGCGGGTTGGCGGACGAAAACGTTCCGCTGGAGGTGCCGCGGGAGCTGGCCGATCTCGAAGAGAAACTCCGGCACTTCGAGGCGATCGAGCGTGTCGAACTGCCTCCGGGCCTGCGGGCGGAGCTTCGCGACTACCAGCGCGAGGGATACCAGTGGATGCAGTTTCTCCTCTCGCATGGGCTCCACGGCATTCTCGCCGATGACATGGGACTGGGAAAGACCCTGCAAACGCTGACTCATCTCCTCGCCGAGGTCGAGTCGGGGCGGAACGGCGGCAAACCTTCGCTCGTCATCGCCCCCACGAGCGTGGTGATGAACTGGCAGCGCGAGGCCGCAAAGTTCACACCCGACTTGCGGGTGCTTGTCCTCCAGGGAAGCGACCGAAAAGGGCGGTTTCGACGCATTCCCCACAGCGACCTCGTGCTGACCTCCTATGCCCTGCTTCACCGGGATCTGGAGGCGTTGCTTGAACATGAGTTTCATCTGCTCGTTCTCGACGAGGCGCAACATATCAAGAATCCCGATGCCCAGGTGACGCGTGCGGTCGCCTCCTTGCGGGCCGGGCACCGGCTCTGTCTCTCGGGCACTCCGGTGGAAAATCACCTTGGCGAACTCTGGAGCCTGATGGAGTTCCTCATGCCCGGGTGGCTGGGAACTCTCGACTCTTTTCGCAGCACGTGGCAGACGCCGATCGAAAAGAACGGCAACAAGGCCCGGCGGGCGGCTCTCGTCCGCCGGGTCGGACCGCTCATCCTGCGCCGCACAAAACACGATGTCGCCAAGGAGTTGCCGCCGAAAACCGAGATCCTTCACGAGATCGAAATGACCGAGGCGCAGAAGGATCTCTATGAAACGGTGCGCTCGACGATGGACAAGCAGGTGCGGCAGGCTCTCGCGATCCGGGGGCAGCAGGCACAGATCATGTTTCTCGACGCTCTCCTCAAGTTGCGCCAGATCTGCTGTCATCCCCGTCTTCTCGGCGAGGAACACGCCGCCGGGGGCTCGGCGAAATTTGATTACCTCGTCGATTTGCTCGAAACCTTCCGCGAGGAGGGGCATCGCGTTCTCGTGTTTTCGCAGTTCACCTCGATGCTGGATCTCATCGAGTCTCATCTCGTGGCCCGCGAAGTGACCTACCTGAAGTTGACCGGGGCGACGAAGGACCGCCAGTCGCTCGTCGAGCGATTCCAGGGTGGGGAAGGGGAGGTCTTTCTCATTTCCCTCAAGGCCGGAGGAACCGGCCTGACCCTGACCGGCGCCGACACCGTGATCCACTACGATCCCTGGTGGAATCCGGCCGCGGAGAACCAGGCCACCGACCGCGCTTATCGCATCGGACAGGACAAGCCCGTCTTCGTCCACAAGCTGATCTGCCGGAGCACCGTCGAGGAGCGCATCCAGTTGATGCAGGAAAAGAAGGACGACCTTGCCAGCGATCTCCTTTCCGGGGCCGCCGGCGGTCTCGACCTCACTCCCGAGACGATGGCCGGCTTGCTGGGAGAGTTCTGAGCAAGGGACACACCGCCGGGTTCGGGCGATCTCGCCATTTGACCCCGCCACCCTCCGCGTTCATCGTCCCGCTCCCTTCCGCATGGAATCCCCCGTCCTCGAAGTGAACGACCTGGTTAAGGAGTTCGGCGCAGTTCGCCCGGTGAACGGCGTTTCCTTCGCCATGAGGCGGGGGGAGATTCTCGGGCTCCTCGGCGCCAATGGGGCCGGGAAAACGACGGCGATCAACATGATCCTCGGTATCGTCACGCCGACTTCCGGATCCATCCGCGTCTTCGGCAGGGACCTGGCCCGCGAACGCATCGCGATCCTGCGGCGCATGAACTTCTGCAGCACCTACACCCAGTTGCCCGGCAACTTGCGGGTCTGGCAGAACCTGACGGTTTTCGGAAAAATCTATCGCGTGCCGAACCTGAAGCGCCGCATCGACGAGGTCCTTGAACTGCTCGAGATCGCCCATCTCAAGGATCGTGTTTCCGGAAACCTTTCGGCGGGCGAGTCGACGCGCCTCAACCTGTGCAAGGCCCTTCTCAACAAGCCAGAACTGCTCCTTCTCGACGAGCCTACGGCGAGCCTCGATCCGGACATCGCCGACAAGGTCCGCAAGGTCACCAAGCGAATCCGCGAGGAGGACGGTTCGAGCATCCTCTACACCTCGCACAACATGCGCGATGTCGAGGAGGTCTGCGACCGCATCATCTTCATGCACCAGGGGAAGATCCTCTTCACGGGCACGGCCGAGGAGATTCTCGATCATTTCAAGGAAGACTCCCTCGAGTCGCTCTTCATCCGCGTGGCGCGCGGCGGGGAGATCGAAACCGCCGGCGAATCCGTGACTTCCGCCACATGACTTTCTCCACGATCCAGGCGCTCGTCCTGCGCAACCTGTTCCTCTACACGCGCACCCCGGTGCGCCTCGTCGAGCTCGTTTTCTGGCCGCTCGTCGACCTGCTCGTGTGGGGTTACCTCACCGTCTTCCTGCAGAAGCACACCGGAGACAGCTTTCCCTACCAGATCACTTTCCTGATCGGGGCGGTGATCCTCTGGGACATCCTCTTCCGCGCCCAGCAGGGCGTGGCGCTCTACTTTCTCGAGGATGTCTGGTCGCGGAACCTTCTCAACGTTTTTTCGGCGCCGGTGACGAACGCGGACTACCTCGCCTCGACCTACACGATCGGGCTCCTCCGGGCTGCGGTGACTTCGCTGCTTCTTTCCGTTCTCGCCATCGTCCTCTATTCGTTCAATCTCTTCGAACTGAACTGGACGCTCCTGCCTTTTGTCTTCAACCTCCTCCTTTTCGGCTGGTCGCTCGGCATGATCTCGACCGCCCTAATCGTGCGTTGGGGGCCGGCCGCGGAGACGCTCGCCTGGGCGGTCCCCTTTTTCATTCAGCCATTTGCCGCGGTCTATTATCCCATCGACGCCCTGCCAGGGGGGATCCGATGGATCGCCGAACTCATTCCCTGCGCCCATATTTTCGAAGGGATGCGCGACGGTCTCAAGGATGGTGCAGTTTCGTGGGCCGACCTCGGCAAGGCCACGGGATTGAACCTGCTCTACCTCTTTCTTGCGGGGATGCTCTTTGTCCGGGTCATGAACACGGCAAGGGAGAAAGGTCTTCTCACCAAATTCGTGGCCCAGTGAGGCCCGGAGGGGGGAAACGAGGGGATTGGAGGACCTTCGAAAGGTCCCGTTGACAATTGTTGGCGGGGGCTTATCTTCCCGACCCTCCGCCTTCCGGCCATGAAGGGGAACCTGCCATGCAGGTGCCTCACCGGGCCTCCGGCAATCTCGAACGGGAATTCCGTGCGGGAACTCCGGGCGGATCAGACTTTGGCAGCCACTTGACCTATCGGAACAGATGAAACGGACCTATCAACCCTCGAAGCGCACCCGCAAGAACCAGCACGGGTTCCGTGCCCGCATGGCCACCAAGGCGGGTCGCGACATCATTCGCCGCCGCCGCGCCAAGGGCCGCAAGCGCCTCATTCCCAAGGGCGCCGAGATCCAGTACAAGCGGCACACGGTCCTCCACGGGAAGTGATCGGCGGGCTCTTGCAGCCTCCCTCCTCCCTGCCGCCGGACTGAAGTCCGGCAGACGGGACGATGAAACTCCCCCGCACCAGGCGGATCACGCGCCGTAGCGACTTCCAGAGGGTTCGAACCTCGGGAAGATCCCTGCAAGGGCGGTTTCTTGTTCTGGGTTATCTGGAGGATGCGACTCTCTCGGAGCCGTTTCGACTGGGGATCATCACGACCAAAAGACTGGGAGGAGCCGTTGTCCGAAATCGGGTACGGCGCCGTCTCAGGGGTATCCTTCAGAGAAGCGGAGAACGGATTCTGAAGCCCCACTGGATCGTTCTCATCGCCAGGGCAGCGTCTGCGGAGGCCTCTTCGGAACAGTTGGAAAAGGAATGGAACTGGATGTTGCGTCGGCTTTCCTTGACGGAACCGTCTCCATCCCGCGACCGGAATTCGGAATGAAGGCAATCCTGATTTTCCTTGTCCGTGTCTACCAGGTGGTGATCTCACCTCCCCTGCATTTTCTCAGCGGTCCGTTCGCCGGGTGCCGTTTTTTTCCGACCTGCTCGCAGTATTTCATCG
>JAGRPC010000257.1:0-20319 GCA_020439925.1 Verrucomicrobiia bacterium
CTCCGCACACCTACTTCGATCGCCCCCGTGGACACACCCAGGAGCCGGTTCACCTGTACCTGCCGAAAGGAACGAAGACGCTCGATCTGGAGGTGTGGGATTCCTTCGAAAAGAAGCAGCTCCAGTTGTTCATGGGGATCGATGCCAAGGGACTGATTCCTTCGCGCACCGTGGACATCAGTCGGCGCGGCACCCACCGGATCACCCTCGAGCCCGGCGAGGATGGAAATCTCGCGAAGATCGGCGGAAACGGGTTCGCCGTGCCGGTGCTCTATTCCGTGCCGAATCTCTGGGCCAAGAGTGCGCCCGAACTGCTCATTCCCCGGGCCATCGCCACGGCCGATGGACTGACGGTGCTGGAGTGAATTCTTCTTGGTGGGAGCACGAGGAGCCAAAGGCGATCTCGACAAGAACTCAACGATCCATCGCCCCGGCTTGGCCTCGGAATTCCTTGAGGTCGCGGATCTCGAGTTTCAATTGCGGGTAAGGAGCCTGGAGACGGTTGGCACCGCCACTGGAATACACCTTTACCGAAAGGGAAGAGGTGATCGGGATGGGAGAAGCATCGTCCCGGAAAGTGCATTGTTCGAAGACGCAGTTTTCCGTCGTGATCAGCACGCTGAGAGGAAGTTCGCATGACTGGAAACGGCAGCTTTTCATCAGCAGGGTCGCCGTTTGCGCGAGCGTGTCGGCTTCCGCCCGATATTCCAGATCCGGGAACTTCACGTCTTTGAAGGTGGTCGATTCCACGTTGTATCCGACATCCTGGGTGTTCCAGGTCGGGAAAAAACTTCCCCGGACACTGCAGTTTTCGAACGCCCACATCGAGGCCTGGTGCTTCGCCGCCCACCCGTCACCCTTGGCGAAGCGGGTGTCATCGAAAGCGCAGTTGATGAAACGCCAGTCCGCATCGAGGCCGCCGGTGACATAAGCGGATTCGAAAACGACCCCGAAAGCGTTTCCTTTCCCGAGAGTCAGGAAGATTTCGCCGCCTTCCGCGCAGGAAATCTTCGTGCCTTCCAGCAGATAAATGTCATTGAAGCGGGGCGTGGGCTTACGGACACCGATGCTGATCTTGTTCCGGAGGCGGTGGGTCCCCTGCGGCAGGGTGACGGGCTCGAGAAAGAGTCCGCCCTCCAGAACCGATGCGTCGGACGGTGGCGGCGCCGACCACGGAGCCCGTTTCGTGCCGGACGAAGGTGCGGCAAGTGTTGGCGTCGAATCTGCCGCGAGGCCGTCCAGGATGGCTTTCGCCGCTTTTGCCTCCTCGATGTTTCCGGCCTTGGTTAGTTCGACCTGGATCTGGCCGAGACGGGTCCGGTAGACGTCGTCGAGTCCCGCCACCGCCCGGGCGATCATGGCTTCATTGGCAGCGAGATCCCGCTGCAGTTTCTCGCGGATGACCCGCAAGGCGTCCAGGCTTCCTCCCCCGGTTTCGCCGGTTTTTTCGAAGACCTCACGCTCTTTCTGCAGTTCCAGCACCGGATCCAGCGCCCCTTTGGCGGAGTATTCGCGCTCGAGCACCGTCAATTGGGTCAGATAGGCCTCGCCGATTTTTTTTCCTTGTTCTTCGCCGGGAGCCATCGCCCGTTTCCGGGCTTCCTCGTACTGTTGCGTCAGGGTCGCGACCGGACCGGGCGTCTGAGCCCTGAGGCACGGCATGCCGAAGCAGGCCGGAAACCCCAACGCGATGAGCCAGCAAGGAATCAACCTCCCGCCCACGGTCGCGAGACCGGCATTCCGTCTGCCTGGAGTACTTCCGTGGAGAATCATCCGTTGTGCATAGTTCCACGCCGGAGGAGCATTGGGATTCGCTCCTTCGCCGCAGGAATGCAGGCAGATTGCATCAGACGGAGACGAGGGTCAACGGAATTGAGTCCTTGCCGGAGATTGTCAAACGAAGGGCGGGCCGACGGGCTTGCCGGGGCGGCTTGCCCTCGACCTCCTCAGCCGAAGAACTGCATGATAGGTTTGCCCGAGGGAATGAGGTTGCCGGTCTTGCGATCCTCCTTGTGTCCGGCGATCATGAAGGGCCGGCCCGAGGGCGAGTAGACCACTTCGTCGAGCTTCATGCCGCAGGCGATGGCGATGGTGGCATTGAAATCCTTCTGCTCCACCATGTCTTCGATCGGGGCGTGGCCCTTCTCGTCGGACTTTCCGTAAACCTGGCCACCGGCGATACCACCTCCGGCGAGGAGTCCGGAGAAACAGAGCGAATGGTGGTCACGTCCCCCGTTGTCGTTCACCATCGGGCTGCGCCCGAACTCGGTCGTCAGGACGATGAGGGTCTCGTCGAACTTGCCCTCGGCCTTCAGGTCATCGATCAGCGTGGCGAGAGCCTGGTCGAGTTCGCCTGCGTTGGTCTCGATGTTGTTCCAGAGATCGTTGTGCATGTCCCAGCCACCCTTGACGACTTCGACGTAACGGATTCCGCGCGTGACGAGGCGCTTCGCCAGGAGGAGCCCCTGACCGAAACGGTTCATCCCGTAGGCCTCGCGCTTCTCCTGGGGTTCCTTGCCGAGGTCGAAGACCTCGAGATCAGTACTCTTCATCAGGGCAAGCGCGTTGTCGTAGAATTGGTTGTAGGCGGCGACCTCGTCGTTCTTGAACTTGCGGTTGAAGTCGCTGTTGAAGGCCTCCATCATCGAGAGACGGTGGCCGAAGATGTCCTCGTCGATCGTGCTGGAGATCGCCGAGTTCTGCAGTCCAGTCTCGGGATTGCCGATGGGCAGCGGTTCGAAATTCGGTCCCAGATAGCCGGCCCCGGGATGCTCGCCACCCCCGCCGATGACGACGGAGTCGGGCAGGGTCGGGTGCATTTTTCCAAGAAGACGCTGGGCCCACGGACCCATCCCGGGATGCCGGATCGTGGCCCGAGGTTCGTAGCTGGTGCGCATCCAGTAGCTGGCTCCGCGGTGGTCGGCGGTGCGCTGCTGCAGAGTCCTCACCACCGCGATGTCCTTCATCCGCTCTGCCAGCTTGGGCACATACTGGGCAAGGACGATGCCGGGCACGGGCGTCTTGGCCACTCCGGTCTTGCCTCCCACTTCGGTGCCCGGTTTCGGGTCGAAAGTGTCGAGGTGGGTCATCCCGCCGGCCATGTAGAGATAGATGATGTGCTTGGCCTTGCCGCCCGGGGATTGCTGGGCGAAGGCCTCGTCGGCGAAGGGCATGAGGCTCACGCCCATGGCGGCTTTGGCGAGGCGTTCGACAAAGCGGCGGCGAGAGAGGGGATCGAGAGCGTTGAGGGCGGCTTTCATGGGATGACCAATGGACTGAGCGGCGATCTCGGGTTTTCGCTCGGTTCCCCGCTGCTGTCGCCGCGTGCAGTGCAGGGAATCGCTGTCCCAAACATCCGCCAAGAGGCCCCCGATCAGCACTGCGTATCTTGTTCGATTCTACGCATGGGTTGCGCAGCCATAAGGTCTCAAGCGAACCCGGTGTTTTCGGGGTCAAGCTGTTTCTAAACTCACTGGGGCTTCCCTGGAAGGCGGTGCCCCCTCAGTTCGCGTAGAAGGTCGCACTTTCCACGTCGACGGAGCGGTATGGGGGAGGCGCCTTTTCCGACTCGGGAACATGGATTGACGTGGCGAGCATGGGACGGTTTTGGCTCTTGTACTGGCAGCACCTTAGGTCGGCCCTTGTGGCTCTGACTGGCTTGCATCGCCAAACTCGAGGATTTCTCGGTTCTCTCGATTGCGCAGGCAGAATGCCCATATCGCTTTCGGAGATGAATCCTCCTCCCACAATCACGCACCCCCGGCCCGCATTTCGCGCTGGGTGTGCGGGACCTGTTTTGCTAATCTCCCCGCCATGAAACGACCCTCTCTGCTCCTGCTCTGCACCCTCTTGACCGCCACCGGATTGCGCGCGGAAACGAAGGGCGCCGCCTCCTGGTTCTCCAAGCCGGTCAACGGCAAGGTCGAACTCTCCTCCATCGGCAAGATCGCCTTCGGACCCTCGGGGATGCTCCTGATCTCGGACCCGAAGTCGGCCTCCATCGTTGCGGTGGACACGGGCGATGCGGGACCGGTGAAACGGCTTGCCAAGCGTGTCGATGACATCGAGTCCGCTCTCGCTGAGGCGGCCAAGGTCGAGGGGCTCGTGGTCGTGGACATGGCGGTGAATCCGGCTTCGGGTAAAATCTATTTCTCGGCGACGGGACGTCCCGGGAATCAGCCGCTCCTCCTCGCTCTCTCCGCGGACGGAACGGTGGCCCCGGTGTCGCTCGATTCCGCCGCCCACGTGCGCATGACCCTTCCTTCTGCGGAAAATGCGCAGCTCCGCAATGTCACCGACCTTGCCTGGGGTGGTGATTCGGTCATCGTCGCGGGCCAGTCCTCGGAGGAATTTGCGAACAAGATCTACGAGCTGCCCTCTCCGCTCGAGAACGGGGAGAACGCGCGTTTTTTCTCCGCCGAAACTTTCCACGTGGCGCACAACAAGTGGGAGACGAAAGCGCCGATCCAGAGCTTCATCCCGTGGGGGGAGGACGGTGATTTTTACGTCGTCGGGGCTTTCGCCTGCACTCCGATCGCGAAGTTCCCCATCAGCGAGCTCGAGAGCGGGTCGAAGATCAAAGGCACGAGTGTGGTCGAACTCGGCAGCGGAAACCGTCCCCGCGACATGTTCATCTACAAGAAGGACGGGGTGGAGTGGCTCGTGACCAACACGCAGCGCTTCAAGGAGAATCTCTTTGGTCCCAGCAAGTATTGGGCCGCCAGGGTCCGGATGGATTACCTCGACGCCGATTCGCCGGAGAACACGAACGAGAAGGCCGCGCGCCGCAATGTGAATGTCCCGAGCGGTCCCGAGGCGAACGGCATCGAAGTGGTCGAGGCGCTCTTTGGCGCGGTCATCGTGAGCCAGCTCGAAAACGCCGAGGTCGTCGTCCTGCGCGAGAGCGATCCGGCGAAGGAGGATGCCCCGCACTCGGTGGAGCTGGTCTCGTTGCCGTGAGCAGGGGACTGGCATTGGCTGTTTTCTTCCTCTGGTCGTCCGTCGCGGGCGGCGAGGTGAGGATCGAGCCCGCGTTGGCGGAGTTGCCGGCGAATCACCTGAAATTCTACCTTCATTTTCCCGGCCCGATGGAGCGGGGGGAGGTCTTCCGATATCTGCGTCTCGTTGAGATCGATGGCGACGGGCGCGAGTTCCAGGAGGTGCCCGAGCCATTCCGCGAGGTCGAGCTCTGGGACGAGACCTTCACGCGCCTGACTCTCTGGTTCCATCCCGGTCGGCAGAAACCCGGAGTGAACCTGAACGTGGAGATCGGACCTATCCTCGAGGAAGGGAAATCTTATCGTCTCGAGATCTCCGGAAAGTGGCGCGATGAATCGGGGAAAGCGATCGGGGAAATTGTGGCGCACGAGTTTGTCGCGGGGCCTCCCGACGAGACCCAGCCCGATCCGTCGAAGTGGAAAATCACGACAAAAGGTGGTTTTGTCAGGGTGATGACGGATGGTCCGCTCGACCCGGAGTCGCTGCGGAAACGGGTCGTGGTGCGGCGGGTGGGGGAGGAGGAAAATCTCGCTTCAACGATCGAGTCCGACTCTGAAGGAATGGCGATCCGATTCGATTCTCCGTTGAATCCCGGGCGCTACCGTCTGTTCGTTGATCCTCAGCTTGAAGATCTCGCGGGAAACAGCGTGGCGCGGCCGTTCAATGTCGATCTGACAAAGACGAGCGAAACAAGGGGGACGGAATTGCTCGGAGCCGAACTCTCGTTCGAAGTTCCTTCGTCCGACTCCGAATGATCTCCGCAGCCGTAAGCTGCGATGATGGATCGGGATATTCTGGTGATCGGGGGAAGTTCGGGTGTGGGCCTCGAAGTGGTGCGCCTGCTCTCGTCCCAGGGAGCGCGGGTGCAGGTTGCCTCGCGTTCGGGCGAAGCCCTGGCCGGACTCCCGGCAGTGAACTGGCAGCGCTACGACGTCACCGACCGGAATGCCCTGCTTACCCTGCCTGACCGGCTTGATGGATTTGTCTACTGTCCCGGTACAATCCAGTTGAAGCCCTTCGGGCGTCTCACCGACGAGGATTTTCAGCTCGATCTCGAGGTCAATTTCCTGGGAGCGGTGAGGGCGATCCGGCTGGCCCATCCGGCTTTGAAGGCTGCTCCTTCCGCCTCAGTGGTGCTCTTTTCGACGGTGGCTGTGGGAACGGGGCTGCCCTATCACGCGGGCATCGCCTCGGCCAAGGGCGCGCTCGAGGGGCTTGCCCGCACGCTCGCGGCGGAGTTCGCTCCGAAGATCCGGGTCAACTGTCTCGCCCTTTCCCTGACCGACACGCCTTTGGCCGGTGCGTTGCTCTCGTCCGAGGAAAAGCGGCGTGCCTCGGCCGAAAGGCATCCTCTCAAGCGGATCGGCGACGCGGTTGAGGTCGCGGCGGCGGCTGGATTCCTCCTCGGCCAGGATTCGGGATTCATGACGGGGCAGGGGTTGAAGATGGACGGCGGGCTCTCGACCCTGAAGTTGCTCTGAGGCATGAGCGAATCCGTCGCCCTGGTCTTCCCCCACCAGTTGTTCGAGAACCATCCGGCGCTGGCGAGGGGGCGACGCGTGCTGCTCGTCGAGGACACGCTGTATTTCGGGGATCCCCACGCCGCTCCGGGGCGCTTTCATCGGCAAAAGATTCTCCTCCAGCGGGCCTCGATGAAGGCCTATGCGAAGCGTCTCGGGGCGCTCGGTCACGAGGTTGTGTATGTGGATTACCGGCGAAGCGAGACGATCGGCAAAGTCCTGACCGGGCAACGGGAGCGACTGGGGTTTTCCCACCTGATGGTTTGCGAACCGGGAGACTTTCTCCTCGAAAAGCGTCTGCGCCGCTTCGCCTCCGACTCCGGGGTAAAGCTGACCTTTGTCGAGACCCCGATGTTTCTCACTCCGTCGGACTGGGCAGAGGATCACTTCTCGTCTCGAAAAAAGCCCTTCATGGCCGCCTTCTACGAGGCACAGCGAAAACGCATGAGTCTGCTCCTCGACGAGCGGGGAGGTCCACTCGGTGGGCGATGGAGCTACGACGACGAGAATCGCCGGGGGATGCCCAAAAAGGGGCTCTCGGTGCCGGCGGACCCGCGCGCCCCCCGACGGCCGGAGGTCGAGGAGGCGACGAGGTATGTGCAGGAGCATTTTTCAGACTACCCGGGTAAAACCGGTCCGTTTTCCTATGCCGTGACCCACGAGGACGCTTCGTCCTGGCTTGATGCCTTTCTCGAGTGGCGGCTCGCCTCCTTCGGGCCGTGGGAAGATGCGCTCTCCGAGCACGAACGGGTCCTCTTTCACAGTGTTCTCACGCCGATGCTGAACATCGGATTGCTCACGCCGCGGCAGGTCATCGGGCGCACGCTGGAGTTCGCCTCGGAGAACGAGGTGCCGATCGCCTCCCTCGAGGGTTTCGTGCGCCAGATCGTGGGATGGCGCGAGTTCATGTATCAGATGTACCGGCGTCATGGCGTGGAGATGCGTAACTCGAATTTCTTCGGCCATGGCCGCGATCTGCCCGAGGGGTTCTGGACGGCGAAGACGGGGGTCGACCCGATCGATCTCGTCGTGGGCCGGGTGCTTGAAACGGGATACGCGCACCACATCGAACGGCTCATGGTGCTGGGCAATTTCACGATGCTCTGCGGGATCGATCCGAAGCAGGTGAACGACTGGTTCATGGAACTTTTCATCGACGCCTACGATTGGGTCATGGTGCCGAATGTCTTCGGGATGAGCCAGTTCGCGGACGGCGGCATCTTCACGACGAAGCCGTATTTCTCGGGATCCAATTACCTGAAGAAAATGTCGGACTACGCCCCGGGTTCCTGGGAGGCACTATGGGACGGCCTCTTCTGGAGCTTCATTGACCGTCATGAGGATTTCTTCCGCAGCCAGCACCGGCTCGGCATGATGGTGAGAACGCTCGAGAAGATGGATCTGGAAAAGCGCGCGGACCATCTGCGCCGGGCGGCCACGTTTCTGGAAACCTTGCCAGCGGCTTCATCTGGTGGCGGGCGGCGATAGGAGAGTAGTCCCGTGCTTCAGCCCCCGTAACCTGTCCCTTCCGCGGCCCGGTCCGTCCAAGGCGATATTTTCCTTGTGGTCGGCTAAGAAGTGGGGGCGATGTCGCGTCCTCAATCTGACAAAAACTTCACGCAATGCAGGCGGGAGCTTGACATATTTAAATTTTCTTTATAATCTCGTAAATCTTATAATTTGAATAAGATCTCGCGATTTTTCCCTTTTCCGCTCCATGAAGTGTCCCCGGTGTCGACGTCCCATCGATCACGAAGCCGCGAGCTGTTACTCCTGTGGCTACAGTGAAGTCGAGGCGGCGGCGTCCTGCGGAACCAATCAGGTCCTCTTGCAGCGGGTTCATGATGCGGCGCACTGCCTAAGGAAACACGAAAGGGACGAACTGGGAGAAGTGCTCGATTTTCTGGAGCTGAAGTTTCCCCAGATGCTCTTCTGCGCCTATCTAGGGAGTCTGCCCTCCCATTTGAGCATCAGCGAACTCGGCTTCTGGCTGCTCAATCACGGGCAGGTGAGGGGAGCAGAGTTTACCCGTCCGAACGAAAACGCAATTCTCGTGGTGATGGACCTGACCACCAAACAGGTGGGAATCTCGCTGGGCTATTTCGCTGAGATGCTGATCACCGAGGAGGACGCCTACCGTGCTCTCAACGCCGCCAGACCCAATCTGGTGAATGCGGAATACGGGGATGCCCTCGAGCGCATTTTCCTGAAGCTCGGCAAGGTCCTGGAGAAGCAGGGACGCAAGCTTCGCAAGCTCACCCGCGAACAACTGCACGCCACCCTCACGGGGCGCTACAACAGCGTTCTCGATCTGCCACCGCATCTCGCCCCGATGCTTCCCGATCCGCAGCGCCTGGGAAAGTCGAGTCCGATTGAAGATCGACGTCTCAGTGCCTGACCCTATTTCGTTTTCTAATTCCCTTTTCCACCCGCCGATGAAACGCCTTGCCGCCCTATTCCTTGCCGCCGTCCTGTCGGTCGGCGTGGTCCGGGCGGAACTGGAACTCCCAGAATGGGAATCGGCGGAGGAGTCGGGGACCTATTTCCTCGGAGGAGGGCTTTGGCCAAAGGCGCTAATCCCCGATGTCGCCGCAGCGGAGGAGAACCCGGCAGGATCGGAAGAGAGCGTGGAGTCGTCCCTTGCTGCGGCCGGGATCCAGTTTGTCGGACCTCCGGCACCCGGACGTCCCCTGCCCGGGACCGTTGTTGCCGCAGCGACACCGCCCGCGTCCGGTGTTCCCGCTCCGGGAGCCGCCAAGTTTTACGGCCCAGCGGGTGAGGAAGGGGCCGGTGACCCAGCCATGCAGCGGGTCCGCGAGAATCCTGATGGTACTTTTGTCGTTCCACAGGAAGTGGTCGAGGAGGAAGCTTACGAGCCTCTCCCACCGCTGGAGGGTGACCTGGCCGATCTCTATTTTGCCCATGCTCCGGTCGAGTTCCTCATCGATCCCCAGCGTCTCCTCACCGAGCAGAAGTCGAACGACATCATGCGTTTTCTCGAGTTTCACGCCGAGGAGTCAAAAATCCGCATCTATGTGATGGTGATCGGAGAGAACCAGAAGGTTCCCGAAGGCGTCGACCTCCAGGCCCTGCACCAGAAATGGTTCTCCGAGGACCCCGCGGTGACCATGCTTTACTATCGGGAGAAGCCCGAGTTGACGGAACTGGTTTTCAACGAATCGATCCGGAACACCCTGCCGAAGACCGTTTTTGACCGCATCCTCCAGAACTGTCTCCGCGAGGGAGCCGTCGCCGATCTGGCACCGGATCAGGTCGAGAAGATGGCGATCGAGCTCAGCATTCAACTCTACTGGCTGAGCCGGCTCATGGAGAAGGAGAACCCGGCGGACTCGCTGCTCGTGACAGGCTCCTCCGTGCATGAGATGATGGCCTCGGAAGACGCTCCGGAACTGCTTCGAGAATACGCTCCCGGCATCTTCATCGACGAGACCAGCAAGATTGTCTCCGTCATCGTGACGCTGGTAATAGTCCTCGGAGGTCTCGCCATGATCGGTTGCATCGGCTGGATCGTGATGTGGTGGAGAGGTCGTGAGAGCCTCTCCGGCGAACCACTCCTGTTCCCCGAGTTTGCCCTCCCTCGCCGCCTCGGAGGCGAGTTCTGCGGTGGTGGTTTTGTGGGAATGTCGTTCGAGCTGAACGAGGGGACTTCCTGAGCAGTGGCGACAGTCGTTCCGTAGTTGCGCTGCTACCCTCGCGCATCCGTGCCGAAGATTTCCATTGCCCACCGCAGCGGCGTCCGGTTCAATGCGCCCATGGCATACAAGGTAGGCATCATCGGATACGGCTGGGCCGCGACGGCCCATGCGGACGCGATCAACGGAACAACGCAGGGTGAGGTCACCGCGGTATATTCGTCGCGCCCCCTCGACGACGCGGAAGTTTCCGCTCGTCATGGAAGCCCCATCAAGACCTACACGAGCCTGGAAGAGATGCTCGCTTCCGACATCGATGTTGTTTCGATCACCAGCTATCCCAACCAGCACCGGGCTCAGGCCGAGGCAGCGGCAAAAGCTGGAAAGCATATCATTCTCGAGAAGCCCATGGCTCTCAGCTGGGAGGATTGCCGGGCCATTGCCGACGCCGTAAAGTCTGCCGGGGTTCGGGCCTGTGTCTGTTTCGAAATTCGGTTCATCAGCCAGTTTCTCACCACCAGCAAGCTGCTCGACAGTGGCATGATCGGGGATATCCACTACGGCGAGGTCGACTACTACCACGGGATCGGCCCCTGGTATGGGCAATACCGCTGGAACACGACCCTCGAGAACGGGGGGAGCAGCCTGCTCTCGGCCGGTTGCCACGCTCTCGACGCCCTCCTCCTCTGCATGGGCAACGAGGTCGAAGAGGTGAGCGCCTACGAAACGAAGTCGGGGCACGAGATCTTTCAGAAATACGAATACGCTACCACCACGGTGGCCTTGCTGAAATTCAAGAATGGGGCCGTTGGCAAGGTGGCCTCGGTCATTGACTGTCTCCAGCCGTACTATTTCCACACCCACCTCGTTGGCAGTGAGGGCAGTCTCCTCGACAACAAGCTCTATTCCACGAAGCTGGCCTTGCGCGACAAGAAGTGGACCGAGCTCCCCGTCGCGCTCGCCGATTCCGGAGACGTCGCGGACCATCCCTACAAGGATCAGTTCCAGGCCTTCTTTGATGCGATCGATCGTGGCGAGGACATGCCGCGCACCAGTATCGCGGAATCATTGGAATCCTTCAGGATTCTCTTTGCCTGCGACAAGTCGGCCCGGGAAGGCCGGCCCGTGAAGCTGAGCGAAATCGTCTGATCTTCCCGGGGGACACCTACAGGGGAAAAATCTTCCGAGGGGATCAACGTCCGATCCACTCGAGCAGCCACGCGGGCGGGCGCGGGTCCATGCCCGTGCCGAAACAGAAGCCCGTGATGTGAAAGAAGAGCGGCGCAGCGAAGCAGAGAGAGTCGATACGGTCGAGGAACCCTCCGTGTCCGGCGATCGTGTTTCCCCAGTCCTTTGCTCCGAGATCCCGCTTGATTGCCGAGAGAACGAGACCTCCGAAGAAGCCGGCGAGGCAGACGAGGAGAGCCATGAGAGCGGCCTGCCAGGGTTGGAACGGTGTCGCCCACCAGAGAAGCGTGCTCACCAGCACGGTGCTGAGAATGCCGCCAACGGTGCCTTCCCAGGTCTTGTGGGGACTCACCTGTGGCGCGACGGGGTGTTTGCCGCAGGTTTTCCCCCAGACGTATTGAAGCACATCGCTGAGCTGGACGGTGAGGACAAAGAAGAAGAGCAGCTTGGCATTCTCACCTTCGTAACCGCGCAGGGGGAGCCGGAGGATCATGGGCATGTGGCTCACGGCATAGACGCAGATGAGGAGGGCCCACTGGATGCGCGAGGTGCTCGCGAGAAAATTGTGGGTTTCCCCGGTTAGCACCCGGCGGAAGGGAATGAAGACAAACGCGTAGACGGGAATGAAAATGGTGAACATTCCGTACCAGCCGATGCCGACGAGAAAATAGTGCAGGGGCAGTATGACAAAAAAGGCCCAGAAAAGAACTTCGTGATCCGCCCGGTCGGTCCTGTTCAGAGTGATGAATTCCCGCATCGCGAGGAAGGAGAGAGCGGCGAACAGAACCGTCGTGAAAGTCGGCCCGAGAAGAATCGTCGCGCTGAAAATGGCCGCCATGACCCACCAGGAACGGATCCGCGCGTTGAGGTTGGCGATGGTGGCACGGGAGGAGTCGGTCGTGGCCCGGCGCGAGAGGAGATATCCCGCGATGGAGGCGAGGACGAGAATGCCACCGGTGAGAGCGAGAAGGCGTTTCGTTTCTGGATCCATGGGGTTTCGTTCAAGGTGCTACCGGGTCTTCAAGCGCGGCGCGGGCGCGCGCCAAAAAGACGGGTTTCGATTCTCCCGCTTCGATATGGATCGGCGTCCGAAAATGCGCTTGGGCGATGAGCGGAACCGGGAGGAGAGACCCTTTGGGGAGAATACGACTGAGGTTTTCCAGATGCACCGGAACCAGGGGGATTTCGGGATGACGTTTGGCGAGATGGTAGAGGCCCGATTTAAACTCCCCGGTCTCTCCGTTCTCGGATCGGGTGCCCTCTGGAAACAGAATGACCGAGCATCCGGCTTCGAGGGCGGCCGCCAGTCGTTCGGCAGGGTGGTTGGCCCGCGTCACTTCCCGTCTTGGAATGAGAATGGCCCGGAAGAGCTGGCAGGCGACGCACCGGCGCAGCTTCGTGGCGTTCCAATAGTCCTCGGCAGCGGCGGGGCGGGTGCGTTCACGCTCCTCGTCGGGAAGCGCTGCCCAGACCACGGCAAAATCCATGTGGCTGGCGTGATTGGCAAAATACACAGCCGGTCCGTCTGCGTGGGGCAAGGCGGGAAGGCGTCTCACTCCTGTGACCAGTCTCATAATCGCGGCGAGAATCGAGCGCATCGAGATCAATCACTGGCGCGAAGGGCGCGAGAGAGGGCGGAAAGCCTGCGGATCACGGTAACAACGACACCCGCGAAGAGGATGCCCAGGATCCACGTGAGAACAGGGAGATGAAGGTGGAAAACAGCGAGCGCCGCCATGACGAGACAGGAAACCGTGGCTACGGCCATGCGTTGCGGTTTGGCCATGGGCCCACGGAAATCATGGGAGCCTGTCAGCGAGGCCCCATGCAGGCGGATGGCGGCGGTGAGAAGTGCTCCCGTGCCGCAGAGCCAGCCGAGGAGGCGTGTTGTTTCCTCGCCCCCGGCCCAACCCAGTGCGACGAGCAGGAGAGGGTCGGAAAGACGGTCGGGAAACTCGTTGTAGAGGTCGCCGTCGGGAGTTCGCAGCCCCCCCTCCACTGCGAGGAGGCCATCCATCAGATTACAGAGGAGCCGGAGTTGGATGCCTGCCGCCCCCAGGATCCAGAGAAGCGGGGAGAGGTTCGGAAAGTGAGGAACGAGGAAGAGGGAGACGGAGCCGCCGACGGCAAAAACGACACTAAGGATCGAGATCTGGTTCGGGCGAAAACCGACCTTGAGGAGGCCTCTGGTCAATTTCGTCGCCCAACGGGTCTCGCGCGAGCGCAGAGGACGCCGCCCTTGGATCATCCGCCGAAGTTGGCCACCCAGTATTTGGGATTTCCAGCCCGACCGAAGCCGATGAAGCGGAAATTCCGGTTGAGAATGTTGCGCCTGTGACCGGGCGACTTCATCCAGGCACGAGTCACTTCGACCTCGTTTCGTTGTCCCAGGGCAATGTTCTCTGCCATCGTGGTAAAACAGCCGGAGCATTCGTCATTGATACGCTGATCAAAGGTGGAAAACCCGGGTGCCGGTCCAACGTGATCGAAGTGGTTGTTCGCGTTCATGACCTTGGCATATTTGACGGCGGACCGGTTGAGGGCTCCGCGGAGGCGCAACTTCGGTTTGTTGCGTTTTTCCCGTTCCTCGTTGTGAAGGCGAAGCAGTTTGCGCTGATAGGCGGTAGAGGCGGTAGCCTGGGGGAGAAGGGGTCCCAGCGAAGAGATCAGAAGGCACAGAAGGATGGAATGGGTGAAGAACTTCATGATTGTCGGAACGGGCAAATCCCATGGCGAGCTTACCCTTTGGGAGTTTTTCGGACAAGGCAAAAGCAGGTTCATTTTCCGAGTCTCAGCCGGTTGCAAGCGTCTTGAGTTTTTCCCATAGGGCCAAAACAATGCAGGGCCCACCGACCGGGTGGACCCTGCAAGGAACCGCTTGTTTTTGACTGTAACGGCCGCATTGCTCATAAGGAGGAGATCCTCGGCATCACAACTGTTACTGTAGGGTTGGAGTCCTCCGATGGGATTTCGTTCGAAGTTTTTTCGAAAAAATGGCATTTTCTTCCCCGTGGAACTCGCATGAAGGAGATCCTCATTGAAAATCAATCACTTATGGCAAGGATCCTTCTGGTTGAAGATGACGAGGACAATATCAGCCTTCTCACCCGATTGCTTGAACATCACGGCCACATCCTCTCCGTGGCCACGGATGGCGAAAGTGCGGTTCTGAGAGCGCAGGAAGAGAGGCCGGAACTTGTGCTCATGGATCTTGAATTGCCTCCGACCGCGGACGATCCTCCGGACCCCAATGCCGGTTTGGAAGCCACGCGGCGCCTCAAGGCGGATCCTCTCACCTCGGGGATTCCCGTAATCGCTCTCACCGCCCATACCATGGCCCATCACCAGGAGCGCATCGCCGCGGCAGGATGCGACGCTCTCCAGGAGAAACCGATATATCCGTTCGAGAACCTTCTCAGCAAGATCGCTCAGTTTGCTCCAGGGGATGTTTGAGCAGTTTTCAGAAAAGGCCGTCGTCGGCACCCTGATCTTCCTGAGTTGGGAAATATTTGCCATCGCCACGATCGTGAACATCGTGATGAAGGCCAGGTCCGCCCCTTCGGCGTGGGGCTGGTCGATGGCGGTTCTCGCCCTGCCGTTTTTTGCAGTTCCCCTCTATTGGATCCTCGGTCGCTACCAATTCCGGGGTTACCTCGAGCGCCTTCGCGAAGCCCGTTCGAATCACGAGGAGGCTTATCGCGATCATCTCGTGACGATGGAGCCGCACTACGCGGAACTCGAAGGAGACGAGATCCGTTACGCCGGCGTGCTGGAAAGACTCACCGAGCGACGCTTCACGAGAGGCAACGAGGTCTGTCTGCTCATCGACGGAGATCAGACTTTCGAAGCCATCTTCAAAGCCATCGAAAGCGCGGAGAGTTATATCCTTGTCCAGTTCTTCATCGTCAAGGATGACGGCCTCGGAAACCGCTTCCGCGAACTTCTCGAACGCAAGTCACGAGCGGGGGTTCGCGTTTATTTCGTCTACGACGAAATCGGGAGCCACCAGATATCGAAGAGCTACATCCGCTCCTTGCAGAACGCGGGCGTGGAGTTCCATCCCTTTCACTCGACGCAGGGGCCGAGCAATCGTTTCCAGATCAATTTCCGCAACCACCGCAAGATCGTCATTGTCGACGGACGTGTCGGTTTCGTCGGGGGACACAATATCGGCGACGAGTATCTGGGACTCTCGAAGCGTTTCGGACCTTGGCGCGACACTCACGTGCAACTGAACGGCCCGTGCGTCCTCAGTCTCCAGATGGTTTTCCTCGGCGACTACTACTGGGCGACCCGCCAGGTGCCGGAACTGAACTGGACCACGGTGATTCCCGCCGACGGATCGGGATGCGGGGGCGGCGATGCCACCGTGCTGACACTGCCCACCGGGCCGGTGGGTCCGATCGAGGGAGGGACGATCTTTTTCCTCAACGCCATCACGCGCGCGCGCGAACGCTTCTGGGTCGCCACGCCCTATTTCGTGACGGATGAATCGATCCGGTCTGCGCTGCAGATGGCCGCCCTGCGCGGGGTAGATGTTCGGATCATGATTCCGGACCATCCCGACAAGCGCATCCCCTGGCTCGCGACCTTTTCCATCCTCGACGAAATGGAGGCGGCCGGAGTCAGGATTTTCCGCTACGAAATCGGGTTCCTTCATCAGAAAGTCCTCGTTGTGGATGAGCTCTTCGCGGGAGTCGGAACCGCGAATCTGGACAATCGTTCCATGCGCCTGAATTTCGAGGTCACGGCGGTAGTCCTGTGCAGGGATTTCGCCCGCCAGGTCGCAGCGATGCTGGAGGTCGATTTCGCCCGTTGCCGCGAGGTCGGCGCCTCGGATTATTCGTCACGTCCGTGGTGGTTCCGTCTTGCGGTTCGGGTTGCACGACTCTTCAGTCCGGTTCTGTGAAACGCAGGGAAGAAGATGGGAACCATGCCGGGCTATTTCGATCACAACGCGACGACACCGATTGCCGGTGTCGCGCGAAGGGCATGGGTCGAGGCAGAGGAGAGTTACTGGCACAATCCTTCAGGTCTTTATCGGGAGGCGGGCGAGTCAAGGCGTGTGCTCGAGGACTGGCGAGAGGCTCTCGCCGATCATCTCGATGTCGAGGATCCGGAGCGTCTCGTTTTCACTTCCGGCGCGACCGAGGCCAACAACGCGATCGTTGGCCATTTTGCGAGGAACCTTGGCGGTGTCATCGTTGTTTCGGGGATCGAACATCCGAGTGTTGAGGCACCCGCAAGTCTGCTGGAGAAGAATGAGCGTTTGCGTCGGCTTCCGACGGATCCTTTGAATGGTACCGTCGAGCTTGGATACCTGCGGGAGTGGATATCAAAGGGGGAAGTGGGGGCCGTGTCTCTGATGGCCGCGAACAACGAGACGGGTGCTTTGCAGCCTTGGCGGGAAGCCGCCGCACTTTGCCGGGAGGCGGGAATTCCCTTTCATACCGATGCTGCGCAGTGGATCGGCAAGTTGCCCGTCTGCGGATTCCATCAAGCGGGATTTGTCACGGGAAGCGCCCACAAGTTTGGCGGGGCAAAAGGAGTCGGGTTCCTCGTTCTTCCGGAAGAGGAACTCGGTTCGCCGTTCCACGGACTCGTCGGTGGTCCCCAGGAGCAGGGCCGCCGCGCGGGAACCGAGAATCTTCCCGGGGTGGCTTCGATGGTGGCAGCTCTGTTGGAGCGCGGTGATGCGACGCTGACAGATTGGAGCGAACGCCAGGCTCGGTTCCGCGATGACTTCGAGGTTCGACTCGAGAAGGAGGCGGGCGTGAAGATCCTCGCGAAAGGCGGAGACCGTTTGTGGAACACGTCGATGTTCGTCCTTCCGGAGGGAAAGAATGTGAAGTGGCTGGCACGGCTCAGCCAGCGGGGGTATTCGGTGTCTACCGGCTCCGCCTGCAGCGCCGGCAAGGAGAACCCGTCGTCGGTGATGATGGCGATGGGGCTTTCTTTCGAGGAGATGGGGCGTGTCCTCCGGATCAGTGGTGGAGGTGAGACGGGCGAGGAGGAGTGGATGGGCCTGGCAGAGGCCATCATCGAGGTCGGAAAGGAAATTGGCGCTTGAATCCCGAAGGTCCTCGTCGGGCATATTTCAATACCTCGGGACCGAGGAGTCGATCGTCCTGGACCAGAGGTCAATGCCGCCGGCAAGGCTCCAGGTCTCACCCTTGCCGTGCTGCCGCAGGAAAAGCGTCGCGTGAAGCGAACGCATTCCATGGTGGCAGTAAACAACGATTGGTCTGGAATCATCCGATTGGAGGAGTTTCCGGGGAGCCTCTTCTCCGAAGCGGGAAAGCGGGATCAGCTCTGCCCCTTCGATTCGGCAGATGGCATGTTCGTCTTCCTCGCGGCAGTCGACGAGTCGGAATCCCGTCGACTCCGGGTCGTCCTTCAGGAGGGAGAAGACTTCAGGGCTGATTTCAAAATCGTCCCGGGAAGGCAAGGAGGGCATAGCCAAGCAATCTCGCCAGATGGCGGGCTTTCGCAAGGGAGATGGTGTCGGGAGAAGGTCAGAACTTCGCGAGAGAAGCAATTCTGGTCCTGAGCTGGCGGATCTTCTTCCTCCATTTCTTCTTTTGAGTTCGGGTCTTCGCAGCCCGAAGTTTTTTCTTGGCGACGACAAGTTGCTTGCTGAGTTTGGCGCGGAGTGCGGCGTTGGGATCGGAGAAGATACTTCCGAACTGGACATCGTGGGGCGACCAGGTGTCGTTCACCACCACCGCCTTGAGGACGGCGTTGGTCGGATTGCCGGTGTCGGCGAATTCGAATCCGAGAGTGTCGTCGAGCCCCTCGTTGGTGAAGTCGCCGGGAGGGGTTTCGAGACCATCCAGATACCCCTTGCAGTCGGCGGGGTCGGTGAGGCCGATGGAAGTGAGGAATCCGACTGGCAGGTAGGCGCGGAATGTGGCTGCCGTACCGTTGGAACCGTCGGCATTGATTCCGGCGGCGCCGTTGGGACGGGTAACGGGTGGACTGACATCGTAGTGGTGCATGTTGGTCACGAAGACCGCCTGCTTGAAATCGAGCGCTGCCACATTTTGATAGTCGATGACTAGCCCGAACGCCGCGTTGTTGTCCCCCGAGGCGGAGAGGACCGGATCGACGACGTTTGCGACCACCTTGATGCGGGTGGTACTGATCACCTCGTAGGTCACCGGAGAGTTTGGATCGCCCACGATGGCGACATAGTTCACTCGGTCGGTTGCCGACTTGTCGAAGTAGAGTGTGAGGGTGGTGCCTGCCACGAGCGGGGTGGCGGCAAGTTCCGTCTCGGCGAAGGTCGGATCGGGTCCGCCGGTATTGACGAACCCGAAGGTGAAGACACCTCCCTGATTGTTTCCACCGCCGAAGGCTTTCGTGCCCATGTTGTCGGTCTGTCCGTAGCCTGCGGGAACTCCCGGTCCGGAGATCGATTCAAACCCTCCTCCGCTACCGGTGTGAGTGGATGCTGTGGGATCCCAGAGGAAGTCCGCCCGAAGGACGGGAACAGTGAAGATTGTCATCAGGATCGTGAGGGATGAAAACAGGAAGGGCTGGGGCTTGGAGATTTTCATGAATGGTGAAGGGAGAGGATTGAACGATGGAGAACCATCTCATTCCTTCTTCTCATGCGAATTCCCGATTCTGCGAATCCCTGCGCATGGCTTGTGTGGCGTCTTTGCGCGATTTGGGCATGACGAGGGCGACGCTCTTTGACATCGCGAGTGGAAACTGATCTCCTGTTTTGCATGAATCGATTCACGGTGCTCGTTTTGGCCTTGCTTGGGTTTCAGATCGCAGGTGTGGACTCGGCGCTGCACGGTGCCGACCGTCCCAATCTGCTTCTCATTCTCGCCGACGATCTCGGCTGGGCAGATTTGCCCTGTTACGGGAATCGTTTTCACGAAACCCCGGTAATCGACCGTCTCGCCAGGGAAGGGATGCGTTTCACCCAGTTCTATTCCGCGGCGGTTTGTTCGCCGACCCGCGCCAACATCCAGAGCGGCCGTCATGAGGCCCGTTACGGGATCACCCAACACATCCCGGGGCACCGTCGTCCTTTTGCCAAATTGAAGGATCCGGCCGTCCCCCTGCAACTGCCTCTGGAGGTGGAGACCATTGCCGAGCGCCTCGGTGCTGCGGGTTATGCCACGGGGTATTTCGGAAAATGGCACCTCGGGGGCCAGGGTTACGGACCGGAAGACCAGGGGTGGCAGACAGCGTTCGAATGCCAGAAGCACGAGCTTGCCCCTTCCTTGACAGGACTGGACAGCCCCGTCCGCACTGCGGGCTATCTTTCGGATCGGGCCCTCGAGTTCATGGCCCGGCATCGCGACGGTCCCTTCCTCGTGCAGGTCTCCCATTATGCGGTGCACATTCCCCTCACGTCCGAACCCGGGCTTGTCGCCAAATACGAGCAACGGGAGAAGGTCCCTCCCTACCCGAGTCGCGCCGACTATGCGGCCCTGGTCGAGGAACTCGATGCCAGTGTCGGACGGCTCCTCGACGGACTTTCCGCCCTGGGCCTCGCCGAAAACACGCTTGTCGCCTTCGTCTCCGACAATGGAGGTCTCGTTCATGACCAGGGCGGTTCGATTTACACGTCGAATGCCCCGCTTCGCAGCGAGAAGGGAACGCTTTACGAGGGAGGCATCCGGGTGCCCGCAATCTTTCGGTTTCCCGGAAAGATTCCGGAAGGGACGGAGTGCGCCGTCCCTGCGGGGACCATGGACCTCGCCGCGACCTTCCTCGAATTTGCCGGAGTTGCACTTCCGAAAGGACCGGAGGCGCTGGACGGTGTCAGTCTCGTCCCGCTCCTGCGAGGTTCGGTTTCGGACTGGAAACGCGATACGCTTTTCTGGCACCTGCCCCATTACCATCACAGCACTCCCGCCTCGGTGGTTCGCCAGGGAGACTGGAAGTTGATCGAGTTTTTCGAAGAGGGGACTCTCGAACTCTACGACCTCTCGAAAGAT
>JAGRPC010000257.1:20366-20704 GCA_020439925.1 Verrucomicrobiia bacterium
CGCCGTTCTGGAAAAGTGGCGGACCGATGCGGGAGCCCGCCTGCCTGTGCCGAATCCCGATTACGACCCGGCCCGGGCCAATGAATTGGCCGGAGGGAAGGGAAAGCGTCGGGGATCCGAGTGAATCTCGGGAATCACAACCAGCCCTTCCGCTTGAAAAACCAGTAGGGCAGGAGGGCCGAGAGGATCATGAGCCCGATCGCAAAGGGATAGCCGAAAGGCCATTTCAGTTCGGGAATGAAGGTGAAATTCATTCCGTAGATCGAAGCCACGAGCGTCGGGGGAAGGAAAACGACCGCGGCGACCGAGAAGATCTTGATGATCCCGTTCTGTTCGAT
>JAGRPC010000018.1 GCA_020439925.1 Verrucomicrobiia bacterium
GCGGCGTGGGCGGCGGCCTCGGGTCGGCCCTTGTCGGCGAGGGCGAGGTAGGCGTCGAGCCAGAGACCCCGGCGCAGTTTGGCGGTGCGTTTTTCCCAGAGGCTGGCGATCGTTTCCGGATTCCTGCCGGCGATGCCGTCGATGGCGGCGCGGGCGACGGGGAGGGGCGCGTCGCCAACGGCGACGAGGGCCAGCTTGTCGATGCCATCGAGTCCGAGGGCAAAGGCGGCCTTCATCGCGGCGGCCCGCACGGGCACCGCTTCGGCGGAAAGGAGGGAGGTGATGCGCTCGCGCGTGCCCTCGGGTTTCGTGGAAAGAAGGCTTTCGATCACGGCGACCCGAAGGCCCGGGGTCAACTCGGCATTGCCGGCCTGGGCGAGCAGCGTCGCAGGATCGAGTTCGATCTTCGCGGTGGTCGCGAATTCCATGGCGAGAGTGGTGAGATCGGGGTCCTTGGATTCGGCGAGGAATTTTCGCAGGTCAGCCCCGAGCGAGGGAACCAGCGAGGAGAAGTTTCGCCCGTCGGTCACCACCTGGGGACGGTAGTGGCCGAGAACGGGATCGGTCTCGATCGAAGCCTCCCACTGCCTGAGCCCGTTCAGGGCGGCCTCGCGGACGGGTTTGGCGAGCCCTTCATCGGCGGCGAACTGGAGCAGGGCGAGGGCATGCGCGGGCGTGCCCTTCCGGTAGTTCGCGGCGACGATCCTTCGTGGCACGGCTTCGGGAAGTTCGGCAAGGCCGTCGCGAAGCGCGGCGAGGGTCTCGCCGGCGGCGCTGTCCAGGACCGTGGTGTCGTAGATGGCGCGGATGACCTCGCGGCGCACGAGTGCATCGGTGTCGCCAAGGAACTTCTCGAGCTCGGGGCTCTCGAGGCGACGAAGAACGAGCACCGCGAGGAGGCGCTCCTCGCGCGAATCGGACCCGGCTTTTGCGGCCGCTTCGGGAACGGTGGCAACTTCCGAGAGGGCCGAGAGGAGGGCGTGACGCAGGACGATGTCGCTTTCTTTCTCTCCGTTTTCGCGGGCCGCCGTGAAGAGGGCCTCCGAGACCTCCGCATCATGGTGTTTGGCGACACGGCCGAGGGCGATGGCGGCGAGGGAACGCACCCGGAGGGAGTCGTCTTTCGCGAGGGTCTCGAGGAGCGGTGTCCTCGCCGAGGCCTCGCGCAGGTCACCGAGGACGCGGGCAGCGTTGACCCGGACTTCCGGGTCGGTTTGGAGGAGCAGGGGGATGAGCTGGTCGGCGACCTCCATCTCCCGACGCCCCAGCTGCCCGAGGCCCCAGATGGCATGCAGACGCGCCGCCTGGGAGGTGCTCTCGTTGATCACCGAGACGAACACGGTCCGCCCCTCTTCGCCGAGATCGGCGAGGGCAAACTGGGCAGCCTGGCGAACGCGTCGGTCGGGATGGGCGAGGAACTCGCGAAGTTCGGTGGTCTCCCGCTTCGCGAAGCCTTCCTTGAACCATTCCGCGACTTTGGCCCCGGCTTCCTGCTGCCCCGCGTCGGTCGAACCGGCGACCTGGATGGATCCGTTCTCATTGACGCTCCAGCCGCCGCCGAAATCGCAGAGATAGAGCTTGCCGTCGTATCCCAGTTCCACGTCGCTTGCCCCGATGCCGCGAATGAGTTCCCGCTCTTCGCTGGCAACATAACCGGCGCCTGCCGGTTCGGGCGCAATGAGGAGGACGTTGCAGTTGTCGGATGCACCGCGGTAGTTGGTGAGCAGGAACTTTCCGCGCAGGTCCTCGGGCAGGGACTCGCCGGTGAGCCAGGTCACTCCGGATGGGCCGTTGGCGACGTGGCTGGCGGGCGGGTAGACCCACTGAGGCTGGTCCTCGTTGTAGAGGTCGAACATGCGTTCCTTCACCCACATCGATTGTTCGGGACGGAAATCGCCCCAGTCGAGGTGGGTCGCATAGTGGTGGGCCGACTGATGCGACATGTTCCAGCCCGAGTCGCTGCCCTGCAGGGCATAGACCATGCGGGCCTTGTCGCCGATATCGCCGGTGTTGTCGAAGGTGAAGAGATTTCCGAAGTCGTCGAAGACGAGCTCCTGCGGATTGCGAAGTCCGTTGCAGAAGACTTCCAGTCCCGATCCGTCCGATTCGCAGCGGAAGATGGCGCCGCGCCCCGACCCGGGATGCAACTTGCCGTCGGCGGTGGTGATGTGATAACCCCGGTCACCCACGGAAAAATAAAGCCTTCCGTCGGGTCCTCGCACGAGGCCATGGAGATCGTGACCAATGAAGGAGACCCTCACCCCGTAGCCGGTCGAAATCTCCGTTTCCTCGTCCGCCTTGCCATCGCCATCGGTGTCGCGGAGTCGCCAGACGCTGGGAATGCAGGTGAAGTAGACCGATCCGTCGTCGGCGAGCAGGGAAAATCCGATGCCGTCCTCGGGACGGTTGAAGCGGTCTGAGAAGAGGGATCGATGATCGGCGGCCCCATTGCCATCCCGGTCTTCGAGGAGAATGAGGCGATCGGCGACCCGGCTGAACCAGCCCTCGGGGAAACTCGCCGCGTATTTCTGATACATGGCGAGACGGTCGGCCACGGTGACGGCCTTGAAGTCGTCGCGAATCAGCTCGTTGGCACCCCGCAGGTCGGGAACGCCCAGCCAGAAGCGGTTTGCTTCCGCCACGTAGAGCCGTCCCTGGGGATCGAAGGCGAAACTACCGGGATTCTCGACGAAGGGGAAGGCAACCCAGGTGTAACCCTCGAGGCCCTCGTGCTGGATGAGGCCGCGAAAGGTTCCCCGGGTGTTGCTGAGGGCGGGCAGCTTGTCTTCGGGTACGGTGGGCAGTTGCTTGAAGCGGGCCTCGAGTTCCGCCGGCGTGATGCCGTGGACCAGATGGGGGAGGGCGGCGAAGACGCAGGCTAGGGTCAGGAAAACGGGAGCTTTTCGCATGGGGGGAATGGTTACGACACCGAGGCCCCGGAAGCAACCATCTCGGGATAAAACGGTGACAAGAAAAAGGCGTCATTCCGGGCTGGATCCGTCACTTTTGTTCTGTCGCGGACGCGCCGCTTTCCCTAGGCTTCCAAGGATGAAAACCCAATCCGGCACCACCCTGATTCGCAACGGCACGCTCATCGATGGAACCGGGGCTCTGCCCGTGCCGGATGCCGCGGTTCTCGTTACCGACGGAATCATCGCCTATGCGGGAGCTTCCTCCGGGTTGCCGGAACCGAATCCCGGAATCAACACGATCGACGCGGGGGGAGGCACGATCCTTCCCGGGCTTGTCGAGGCGCACATTCACCTGACCTATTTCAACGTCACCGAACTGCAGGACCTCGACATCAAGTATCCGGTGGAATATGTCACCCTCCAGTCGGCGGTGAATGCGAAGACGGCCCTCGAGTGCGGCTACACGGCGGCACGCAGCGGTGGCTGCCTTCACAACATCGACGTCTGGATGAAAAAGGCGATCGAGGAGGACATGATTCCCGGTCCTCGGCTCAGTGCCAGTGGTCGCGAAATCTGCGGGGCGGGCGGGCTCATGGATTGGAACCCGGATTACCGGAAGATCGGCATGGAGGGCATCGTCTTCATCGTCAACGGTCCCGAGGAGGCCCGTCGGGCCGTGCGCAAGCTCGTGAAGGACGGGATCGAGTGGGTCAAGACCTACCCGACCGGGGATGCCGCATCGCCCGACATCAACGACCATCACACCCTCTGCATGACCTATGAAGAAATGCATGCGGTCGTCGCCACCGCCCACAATCACGGACTGAAAGTCACGGGGCATTGCCGCGCCACCGAAGGCATCCGCAACGCCCTCAGGGCCGGCTACGACGCGATCGAACACGGCACCTTCATGGATGACGAGTGTCTCGAACTGTTGCTGAAGCGGAATGTGCCGATGTGCCCCGGCCTTGGCTTCGAGAAATTCAGCGTGGATCGAGGGAAAGAGTTCGGCCTCTCCCAGCAGGTCATCGACGGACACCAGGAAACCCTCGAGGCGGGCGCCGAGAGCTGCCGACGCGTGCTTGCCGCCGGGGGAACGATGGGTCTCGGAGGAGATTATGGATTCGGCTGGACTCCCCACGGCACCTACGCGCAGGAGCTGACCTTCTTCGTCGATTATGTCGGTTTCAGCGTCCTCGATACGATCAGGTGTGCGACCCTCGGCGGCGCGAAAATGATGGGCCGGGAGAAGGAGATCGGCAGTGTCGAACAAGGAAAACTGGGGGACCTCCTCGTGGTGAGAGGGGAGGTCATGAATGATATCTCTCTTCTCGAGGATCGGCGAAATTTCCTGGCGGTGATGCAGGGGGGAGTGATCAAGGCGGGCCACTTGGCCGCATAACGGGAAGAGCACTTCTTGGAAATCCCGGGATTTCGCCGGAGAATGATGAACAGTAGACTTTCGACTTCGATGACTTCACGCCCCTGTTTTTTCCCCTCCCGACGGCTTTTGTCGGCGCTTTTTTTCGTGGTTCTGGCGAGTGCTTCCTATCACGCCGTTTCCGCCGCCGATCTCTTCGACAAATCCAATCTCGCGGCCTGGTGCATCGTGCCCTTCGATGCGAAGAAGCGCTCACCCGAGGAACGCGCCGAGATGGTGGCGAAGATGGGGCTGACAAAAATCGCCTACGACTGGCGCCAGGAGCACGTGTCCGAATTCGAGCGCGAAATCCTTGCTTACCAGAAAAACGGCATCGAGTTTTTTGCTTTCTGGGGCGCCCATGACGACGCGTTCCGTCTCTTCGAGAAATACCGACTCAGTCCGCAGATCTGGGTGATGCTGCGGCCCGAAGGAGAATCGCAGGAGGAGAAGATCCGCAGCTCGGCCGCGGGACTTCTTCCGATCCTGGATAAAGCGAAGAAGATCGGCAGCAAAGTCGGCATCTACAATCACGGAGGTTGGGGCGGGGAGCCGGAGAACATGGTCGCGGTCTGCGAATTCCTCACAAAGAACCATGGAGCGACCAACGTGGGTATCGTCTACAACCTCCACCACGGCCACAGCCACCTCGGTCGCCTGCCCGGGGTGATCACCCTGATGAAACCCTGGCTGCTGTGTTTCAACCTGAACGGCATGGACATCGCCGGCGACAGCAAGGGACGGAAAATCCTGCCGATCGGTGCCGGTACCGAGGACCTCAAGGTGCTGCGCCAGGTCCGCGCGAGCGGATACAGCGGGCCGGTCGGGATCCTCAATCACACCAACGAGGATGCCGAGGGGCGATTGCTCGACAACCTCGACGGTCTGAACTGGCTGATACCCCAACTCGATGATGCGCCGCCCTCGGCGAAGCCGGATTACCGAACGTGGACGGATACCCCAACGACGTCGGCGAGCAGCAATCCCAAGAATGCACTTCGCGATCCGGAAAGCGTCCCCTCCCTGGACGAGTCCTTCGGAAAAGCACTCTCCGGAGGTCTCGTGATCGATGGGAATTCGGAGTTTCGTGACATTCCTTTCTCCATCGAGTGCCGGGCGAAGTTGCAGGGGAAGGAGCGCTACAACATCCTTGTCGCCTGCAATCCGAAATCGGCGGGTACCCATTGGGAACTCTACACGCACGCGAAGCGCGGAACCCTCGCTCTTTTCCTGCCTGGCCGGGGAGGGGATTACGACTCCGGGGTCGATGTCTGCGACGGCGCATGGCACAATTTCGTGGCGAGTGTGGACGCGGAGCTTGTCATTCTCTGGATAGACGGGAAAAAAGTGCTGGAGAAACCGGTCGGCAAACCCGGCGAAGGGAAAGGTTCCGGCAAGGAGCAACTCGCCTTTGGCCGCCTCGTCGAAGGCGGACTCGGATGCGACGGGATCATCGACGACGTCCGGCTGTCCCGCGGGGTGATGAAACCCCGGCCCGGCAACGCGCCGCGCCAGCGCATGGACAACACGCTGGGCATGTGGAATTTCGATGATCTGGGCGAACTCACGGCAAACGGCCGGGTTCCCCAGCCCGCTCCGTTCGAACCTGCGCTCGCACCCCTCGAGCCTTCGCAGGCCCGCCATTGGAAGGAGTTCGTGAATCGCGACCGGGTCTTCGATTATTACGGCAAGCAGGCGCTCGCTTTTCTTACCCATCGTCCCCTTCCGGATTTGATCCCCGCGTTTCCCGGAGTGGACGGAGGCAAGCAGGGGCACTGGGGCAACCAGAACGATCAGGTCACCTGGAAGGACGGGCGTTGGGCCGAGAGCGACCAGGGCTCGCTCTTCAGCGGGGTGTTCAAGGGGGCCGGGCTGACCCTGCCAAAGGGCGTCTGCGTCCGCTTTGACGATCGGGCTGCGGTCTTTGATCCGGAATCGCTCGCTTTTCCAGTGACCTGGAAAGGAGGATTCATCCGGCTGAACGACGCACGGCACGGATTTATGGCCGGGGCGCCGATGGATGGTGAGGTGGTGGCGAAATCCGGTGAAAAGCGCGAGGGACGGTATCTCGGATTCTACCGCCACGGCAAGGAGGTGATCTTCGGCTACGAGGCGGGAGGGAAGCGGCATTATCTCAACGCCCGGGGTGACGCCGAGGAATCGTTGCTGCCGATGACGAAGGGTGGACCGGCGCAATGGCCGGAGTGGCTCGAAACGAAGGGCGAGATCGGCTCGGAGAAGCCCTTCGCCACCGACACCCTCACCCTTCCCTTCGAGAATCCTTATGGAACCCTGTTCTTCGTGACGGCGCATGACTTTTTCGAGGATGGCAGCGCCGCCATCGCCACGATGACCGGCGAGGTGTGGCTGGTCCGCGGAATCGACGAGAAACTCGAGAAGATTCGGTGGAAACGCTTCGCCACGGGATTGCACCAGCCACTGGGGATGAAGATCGTCGACGGGCAAATCCACGTGCTCGGCCGCGACCAGATCACTCGGCTCCACGACCTCAACGGAGACGACGAGGCGGACTACTACGAGTGCGTCACGAACGCGATGCAGACGTCCCCCGGGGGGCACGATTTTGTCGTCGGGCTCGAGCGTGACAAGGCCGGCAACTGGTATTTTGTCTCGGGCAACCAGGGCCTCTGCCGAATTGGTCGGGACGGCCGGGTCGAGGTCCTGGCGACCGGATTTCGCAATCCGAACGGGCTCGGGATCTCCAACGACGGGCGTTTTCTCACGACGAGCGGGCAGGAGGGGGACTGGACTCCGGCGACCAGTGTCTTCCAGGTGGAACTCGGGGTGAACGAGGGAGCGCATTTCGGTGCGGGAGGTCCCAAGGATGGCAACGCTCCAGAGCCGGTGCTCCTCTACATGCCTCGGGGCGAGGACAATTCCGCGAGCAGCCAGGCCTTTGTTTCCGGCGAAGCCTGGAAGTCCCTCGAAGGGAACGGAAATCTGGTTCACCTTTCCTCCGGGGGAGGCAGTGCCTGGCTGGTGATGCGGGAGCAGGTGAAGGGGCGCTGGCAGGCTGCGGCGATGAAGATCAGCGGCAATTTCGACTCGGGAGCCCAATGTGCGCGATTCAGCGGAAAGGATGGTGCACTCTACGTGACCGGCTTGCAGGGATGGGGCACCTACACTCCGCTCGACGGGTGTTTTCAGCGAGTCCGGTTCGTCGGCGGGATGCCGGTCCCGACCGGGTTTGAGACAAGGGAGAACGGAGTCCTCGTCCGTTTCGATCAGCCCGTTTCCGAATCAGCCATGTTGCCTGGCGAGACCTTTGCGCAGTGCTGGACCTACAAATACAGCGGGACCTACGGGTCCCCGGAGTATTCTCTCCGTTATCCGGACACGCCGGGACACGATCCGCTCGAGATTCGCAGTCTGCAGCGCCTCGAGGGAGGAAAAGCGCTTTTCCTGGAGATCCCGCAGATCGTTCCCGCTGGTCAGATTCACCTCCGCCTCGGGACCGGACAGGAGTTGTTCCTGACCGTGCACGAACTGGGAGAGCCCTACACCCAGTTCACCGGCTACACGAAGATTCCCAAGACCATGCATGCCGCCCAGATCGGAATGATGGCTCCGGTGGCCTCCATCCCGAATCTCTGGGCCGGAGGCGCAAAAGGGCGCGAAATCAGAATCGAAGCCGGGCTCGGACTCCAGTATGTCCAGAAGGAGCTGAGGGTGAAGGCGGGTGAGCGTGTTAGTCTCACCTTTTCCAATCCCGACCTCGTGCCGCACAACTGGCTACTCGCCAAACCGGGAAGTCTTCAAAAGATGGGTGAACTCTGCAACCAGATGATCACCGATCCCGAAGGGCTCGCCCGACACTACGTGCCGAAATCGGAGGAGGTCTTGGTCTGGACGGACATGGTCAATCCGAAGTC
>JAGRPC010000258.1 GCA_020439925.1 Verrucomicrobiia bacterium
GTCCCGCCGAACTATGACTCGATGATCGCCAAGCTCATCGTCACCGGCGCGACCCGCGAGATCGCCATCGCGCGTATGCTGCGTTCCCTGAAGGAATTCGTGGTGCGCGGGATCAAGACCACGATCCCTTTCCAGGCTTCCATTCTCGAGCACAGTGCCTTCCGCAACGGAGACTACAACATTGGTTGGGTGGAGACTTTCCTCGCTTCACAACCAACGCCTCCGGAATTGCCGTATTTCATGCACGAGGACTGAGCTACTGCCCCGCCGGGCGGAATCTTCCTTTCGCGGAGGGGGGGGTTCCCCGATCCGGGCCGGAGTTTTCCGGCGTTCTCATCGTTTTGGAGGGCTGTGCGCAAGCTTTTTCTATAAAAATTATTGCAATTATAGTAAACATGAGTTAAATTCCGGGAATCCCACTTCCCGTCATGACGCTCGAGTCCGCTCTCTTTCTGACGACCTTTTCTTTTGGTCACGTTTTTTTCCCGGGGCATCCCACGCCGCTGCTCCTCGCGACGGGTGGAATGGGAGCAAAAAAAGCCTGGCAGTTCACCCTCGGGATGGCGATTGCCCACGGGCTCCTCATGGCCCTGGCGCTCGGGGTCGGGCAGTTTTTCCTCAAGATGCTCATGGCCGTCTGGCCGGGTGGGAAATTCTGGATCAGCCACGTCGACATTCCCATTCTCCTGGTGCTTGGCTGTCTCCTGCTCCGTGAGGCCTTCCACAAGGGTGGAGAGGTGGAAAGGGCGAGGAAGATGCTGGATCCAAAGCGACCCTTCCTTACAGGGGCAGCGATCGGCTTCATCCCGTGTCCTGACACGATCGGTTATGCGATGATCGGAGGCGCCATCGGAATGAACGGGCTCGCGCACACCGCGATGGCCACATCGATCGTCTTTCTTGGAACGGCCCTTGGTTTCTGCAGTGTCACCGCAGTGGCTTCCTTCATGCCGAAACTGGTGAAAAGTCCGAAGCTGGGTTCGGCCATCTGCCTCGTCACCGCCCTGATCTGCTTTGCCAACGTGACCTGGCGCACGTGGAACACCTGGAACGACTGGGCCTGATGACCCTTCCGACTCTCTGAATGAACCCTCTTTGCCTGTCCATGAGATCGTTGTTTTCTCTCGTCCTCTCGGTCCTGCTACTTGCCTCCTGCACAGGAAAGAAAAAAGCCGACCCGACCGCCTCGGCTGACTGGCGGCCCGAAAACGCCAGTGTGGCCCGGCACATCACCAGCGTGCATCACTTTGTCATCAGTCCGGCCCCCGAATCCCACCTTCGCGTGGAACTGGATCCGGTCACCGGAAAGGTCCGGGGAGAGTTCCGGAAGGATGTCCTCGAAATCCTCGGCGGCGAGAAGGCCCTCTATATCCTCGGGTGGGATGCCAACCCCCACCAGGCCGCCCGTCACGAGTATCTTTTCTTCCTCGAGGCGCTGCACGCCTACCTCGTTCTCAACCATCCCGAGTGGGACGGAGGAGAAGGAGAGACGCCGGCTCCCTCGGGGGCCTCGGTGGATGCCGAGAAGCTCACCGATGCGTCCACGAAGACGGCACCGGTGGAGCTGTGAAAATTTCATCCGGAACGGATCCTCAGAGGATCATCCCGGCGGCGACCGTTTCGTTGGTCTGCGAGTCGATGAGAATGAAGCTGCCGGTGGCCCGGTTGCGCCGGTAGGAGTCGAAGATCAGCGGAGCTGAGGTGCGCAGGCTGATCCGGCCGATCTCGTTGAGACGGAAGCTCTTGTCGTCCTCGATCTTGTGAAGGGTGTTGATGTTCACCTTGTAGCGCACGTCCTTGACGACGGCCTTCACCTCCTTGGTGGTGTGCCGGAGGTAGTACTTCGCGTTGGGCGAGAGCTGGGTCGACTCCGAGAACCAGCAGATCATGGCTTCGATCTCCTGATCCTTCTTCGGAGGATTGTTCGCCTTCACGATCATGTCGCCGCGGCTGATGTCGATCTCGTCCTCGAGGGTGATGGTGCCCGAGAGGGGAGCAAAGAGGGACTCCTGCGGGCCTTCGAAACTTTCGATGGCCTTGATCTTCGTGGTGAAGCCAGAAGGCTGCACGACGACGTCGTCACCGGGACGAAAGACTCCGCCCGCGACACGGCCGGCGTAGCCGCGGAAATCGTGGTGCTCGTCGGAGTGCGGACGAATGACCCATTGGACGGGAAAACGCGCGTCCACGTGGTTGTGATCGGAGCCGATGTAGACGGTCTCGAGATGATAGAGCATGGTCGGACCCTCGTACCAGTCCATGTGTTTCGACTTGTCGACGACGTTATCTCCGTGGAGAGCGCTGATCGGAATGGCGACCATGTCGACGATGTTGTCGAGGCGCGAGGCGAAACGCTTGAAGTCGTCGACGATCTCGTTGAAGCGCTGTTCGCTGTAGTCGACGAGGTCCATCTTGTTCACCGCGAGAATGACATGGCGGATACGGAGGAGATCGGCGATGAAGGCGTGGCGACACGTCTGTTCGATGACACCGGTACGGGCGTCCACGAGAATGATGGCGAGGTTCGCGGTCGAGGCGCCCGTCACCATGTTGCGGGTGTACTGGATGTGACCGGGGGTGTCGGCGATGATGAACTTCCGCTTCGGTGTCGCGAAATAGCGGTAGGCGACGT
>JAGRPC010000259.1 GCA_020439925.1 Verrucomicrobiia bacterium
AGCCGTCCGCCGGAGAGGAGGGGCGAGGCGATGTCGGGCGTGTCCTGCCTGGTCTGCCAGACGACGTGTTCGGTTCCCTCGATGTCGCCTTTGCCGTCGAGGCGGAAGGCCCCGAGGAAGGAACCGCGGAAGCCGCTCCCGACGAAGGTCAGCCCGTCGGCATAGACGGCCGAAGCGACGGGGCGCTCGGTCTGGCCGCCGCAGCTCCAGAGCTCCTCGCCCGTCGCGAGATCGTAGGCGCGGGCCTTGGTCTGGCCGTTCAGGATGACCTGCGACTTGCCGCCGACCTCGACCACGAGTGGGGTGGCCCAGCAGGTCGGCTCGTCATCGCGCTTCGCGGTCCAGAGCGGGGCGCCGGTCTTTTTGTCGAGGGCGTAGAGGGCCGACGGGCCTTCGTGATCCCAGGGCACGAGGATCGTGTCGCCCGCGAGGGTCGGGGAACTGCCCTCGCCGAAGCCGTTACGGGCCGTCATGGGCGGAAAGTCTGCCTTGCTCCAGAGGAGGGTCCCCTCGAGGTCGTAGCAGAAGAGTCCGCGCGAGCCGAAGTGGGCGTAGACCCGCTCGCCGTCGGTGCAGGGCGAGGCCGAGGCGAAGGTGTTGGTCTCGTGGGTGCCCTCGTGGGGTGTGGCGGTCACGGCGGTCTGTTTCCACTTCACCGCCCCGGTGGCCCGGTCGAGGCAGAAGAGCTCGAAGCTGAGTTTGCCCCCGCCTCCGGCCTCCGGCACGGCCGAGGTGACGAAGACACGGTCCTCCCAGATCACCGGCGAGCCCGAGCCGCGGCCCGGGATCTCGACCTTCCACTTCACGTTCTCGGTGTCGCTGAAGGTCGTCGGCGGCGTCGCGGTGGTGGAGACGCCATTGCCCCCTTGTCCCCTCCAGTGCGCCCAGTTCTGGGAAGGGTCCGCCGAAGTGGCACGCGGGGCGAAAAGGAGGGCGGTGAAGGCGAGTGCGAGGGGGGTGAGGGGGCGGACGGTCATGGAAATGGAACGCCGGTCGCGGGAAAAAAGTTTCCGCGATTTTTTGGGGACCTTCTTTCGCCCCCATCACATGTCGGATCCCCGTCCGATTAATCCGACGAACTCAAACTCCACTCCGGCAGTCGCATCAACTCGCCGCCCTTCAGGGCGCTCTCGTGAGCGAGAATGCCGCAGAGGGTGATGTTCGCCGACTGCACCGCATTCGGGTAACCTTCGCCGCTGCCGCGGAGCAGCTCGACAAACTGGTGCACCAAATGCGGGTGCGAGCCGCCGTGGCCGGCGCCCTGGGTGAAGCTAAGGTGCTCCTCGCCGCCGTCTCCACCGTAGACGCCGCCCTGGGTGAAGGGTGCGATTTCCGCGGGAAGGAGATGGCCGTAGTCCGGGCAGGTGACCCGCTCGGGGATCTCGGGCTCGGGTTTCTTCGCGGTGTGAACGACGAGGGGCTCGTGCTCGATCAGCGGCCATTCAACCGCCTTCTTCGACCCGTAGACCTCGAAGCTCTCGCGATACTGCCGGGCGACGTCGAAAAGCGAACGGTAGACCTGGGCACTGAGATCGCTGTTGGCGAACCGGATGTGGGTCGTCTCGACAGCGAAGGGCGAACCGTAGCACCCGTGCATCTCCTCGCGGATCGTGCCGCTCGGGAAACAGCTCACGTATTCGGCTTCGTTGCGGGCGAGACCGAGGACGGGGCCGACGCAGTGGGTCGCGTAGTGCATCGGGGGCAGGCCCGGCCAGTAGCCCGGCCAGCCGTCCATGTCCTGCTGGTGGCTCGCCTTGAGGAACTGCAGTTTGCCGAGTTCGCCCTGGTCGTGAAGCTCCTTCATGAAAAGGAACTCGCGGGCGTAGACGACGGTCTCCATCATCATGTAATGGAGGCCCGTCTCGCGGCAGAGTTCGACGATGGCCTTGCAATCCTCGACCGACGTCGCCATCGGCACGGTGCAGGCGACATGCTTGCCGGCGCGCAGGGCGGCGAGAGTGTGCTCGGCGTGATTCGGGATCGGCGTGTTGATGTGAACGGCGTCGATGTCGGGATCGGCGAGGAGTTCGGCGTAGTCGGTGTAGCGTTTCGCGACGCCGAACTTGTCGCCGATCTCGTTCAGGAGCTCCGGATTGCGCTGGCAGATCGCGGCCATCTCGGCATTCGGATGGCGTTGGTAGATGGGAATGAACTCGGCTCCGAAGCCGAGTCCGATGATGGCGACGCGGGGTTTTGCGATGGGCGTGGTCATGGCTGGGGGTGAAATCGGTAAACACGGGGAGGTTCCGACCGCCGCGAAGGGTCCGCTTGAACGGGTCGGACGAAAATTATGCGATTCCGGCCCGATGAGGGCAAGCGCGTAAAACCTTCCGGCGCTGCAGACGGGGGAACGTCCCTCAGTTCAGCGAGTAGGCCCAGAGAGGGGACGAAGCGACTCTCCAGATGCCCTGTTCCCGAACGAGAATCAGATTGTCGAGGTGGGGGGGGGCTCCCTCCATCCAGCGCCCCCAACCGGTCTGTTCGTGAAAACGGCGATGACGCACCGCCTGAAAAGCGTAGGGGAGACGTTTGTCGATGCCCGCGGCATGGTCCCCGGCGGTGAGGGTGGCTTCACCGAGCGGGGCCACTTCGAGACCCTCGACCTGATAGGGAGTCGGCTTCGCTCCCCACCGGGACTGGGTGAAATGAAAGCCTCCTTCCTCGTGGAAGATGGCATCTCGAGCTTCCGCGAGGACGGCTTCGCGCGCCGCCTCATCCGGGTCGGCGTGCTCGGAGCCAGCCTCCTCCGACTCACTGGCTTTTTCACCTGTGACGATTTCCTTGGCCGATGCGACGGCCTTCTCGAAGAACGATTTCGTGAGCGAGGCGAGCGAGTCCTCGGCCCGCAGGGAAGTCGCCAGAGAGAGAAGAACACACAGTGACCCCCACCGGACTGCTCGGAAAAGCGAGCCACCGGCACCTTGAAGGATGGAGGTAATCTTCATTTTCTATAAAAACTATAATTTATTTTCGGAAAATCGTCAACCCTTTCGGGCAGGGAAGTCCGAGTTCTTAACCACTTGGCTCGGTGGATATCCTGTGATACAGGTAGGATTGCGGTTTTGATCTCATCGACCGCTTCTTTCTTTCATCATGGATTTGATTACCAAAGGCGGTCCGCTGATGTGGCTTCTGCTCGGTTGTTCGGTGATTGCCATCGCCATTTTTCTTGAGCGTCTCTTCTACTTTCATCGTGCCCGCATCGATGTCGGCGATCTTCTCTTCGGACTTCGCAACCTGATCAAGAACAAGGCCTATGCCGAGGCGCTCTCGGAGTGCGCGGCGACTCCCGGTCCGGCGGCTCGTGTGATCCACTCGGCGATCCGTCGGTATGCCTCACCGCGATCCGAGTTGAAGGAGATCGTCCAGGAGAGCGGTCAACTCGAGGTGCCCAAGCTCGAAAAGCATCTCGCGGTGCTCCTCACGGTGGCCTACATCGCTCCACTGATCGGCCTTCTCGGCACGGTGCTGGGGCTGGTCGATACCTTTGTCCGCATCAACCAGGTGGGCGGATTCGCCACGGTCGCGGAAATCTCCCAAGGGGTCTATGAAGCGCTCATCACTTCGGCGGCCGGCCTGATGGTGGCGATTCCGGCCTACGTTTTCTATTCTCACCTCCGGGCGCATGCGAAGAGCCTGATGCATGACATGGAGAGCGCCGGCATCGAGATCGTGAACACGATCTGCGACCTCCGAACTCAGCCGTCCGACATCATCGCGATCCGGCCCGACGTGACCGGAGAATCCGGGGCGGAAGGTGCCGGGGCGGCCGGTGGCTGATTCTTGCCGTTCGAACCGGGATCAGTCCGGAACCTCCTTCATCTCTCCCCGTGAAACTGGAATCCAGCCTCAAGGACCGAGCCGGGATGTTGTACACGGCTCCCCTGATGGACGTGATCCTTCTCCTGATCATCTTTTTCCTGTTCGGCTCGAATCTGGTTCTGAAGTCCGGGGTCGAGGTGAATCTTCCTTCGTCCTCCTCGGCCCTGCCCTCCGCGGAGGACGCTCACATCGTGACGCTCATCCCCAGCGAAACGGGCGAGTTTTATTTCAATGACGAGCGGGTCGGACTCGAGGCTTTGAAGTTGCGTTTGGGAGATGCCCTCAAGCGGTCGAATCAAGTGGTGATTCTGGGGGACGAAGTGGTTCCCTACGGAGTGGTGATGGGCGTGGCCCAAGTCATCCTCGATGCGGGATTCGAAGTGTCTTTTGCGACCAAAACCAAAGGGGATTAGCGGCTTAGTCGACCATGGCAGCGCGGTGGTTCAGCAAGGTGGAAGAGCTCGAAAACGACGAGCGTGGGCGGGTCTTCACCTGGGCGAAGGACAAGCGCATCTGGTTGCACCTCACTGCCTTTCTTCTCTTTTCCGTGCTCATCCACGGTTCGGGTTTTTATCTCTTCAAGGTGGTTTATCCCTCTCCGGTCCGAGTTGAAGCGGACCCGGACGCGATCACCGTGTTGAAGGAAGGTGATCCGGCGGCGCGAACGGTGCTTCAACGCCTTGCCGACCGGACCATCTTTCTCTCTCCTCCGTCGGACGAATCCGAGGCGAGGGTGCGGCTGGACTCGCAGGAGATTCGTTTCACCCCTGCCTTCCAGCAAGCCGAGTTGTCGCTCCTGCTTCCGGAGTCGATGCGGGGCGGACCGGGCAAACCCGAACCTCTCGAGGGAGTGACCCCGGAGCCCAATCCTTCCGCCGTTCCATTCAAGCTCGACCCCGGGCTCGCGGAGCGTGGCCTGGCACCTTGGTCGATCCTGCGGAACTACCTCTCCCTTGCCGACAGCCTGCCCGGGATGCGTTTTTCGCTCGAGGTGGCGCCGGGCGGGGAGGTGAGTGTCACCAAGGTCGAGGCTGAACTGGAGGAGGCGGAGAAGCGTGAACTGGCCGATGTCATCGAGTCGACCCTGCGATTTGTTCCCGCCGTCGAGGTCCAGCAGGGCTGGATCGAGCTCGGCGGGGGTTGACCCGGGTGCGCTGAGCATGCAAGCTTGGCGCGGTCGTCGTCGCGCCGAACCCCCAGCTTTTTCCCATGTTTCCCGTCACTCTCAATGGAATGATCGCGGTCTATCTCGTGGGCATTCTCTGCGCGCTTTTCTTTGCCTGGCTGGCGGCCGAGGTCTTCCGCAAGGGCCGGGAGAACCGTCGACGCAAGCACTTCGTCATCTGCGGGATCTGCGACCATGTCTTCGAGGATCTTTCGAGCCACGATCTTGCGGAGTGTCCCCGTTGCGGGGCCATGAACGAGCGGGAAAGAATCATCGAGATCTGATCCCCGATTCTCCGGGTTTTTCGGGGTCTCCCGAGGGGGAGAAATCGTCTTGCATTGACTTTGAAGCACGCTGAGTTTAGCCGCCACCCCCCTCCCAGGACTCGAAAAAAAACATGGACCGACGCGTCGTCATCACCGGAATTGGAGTTGTTTCCCCGATTGGAAACGACCTCGATACCTTTTGGAGCAGCCTCATTTCCGGCAAGAGCGGCGTATCCCGCATCGACAAGCCCGAACTCGCCGACTACGACTGCAAGATCGCCGGGCAGGTTCGTGGATTCGACGCCTCTCCTTTTTTCAAGAACCCCAAGGACGCCCGTCGTGCCGATCCCTTCGCGCAACTCGGGATGGCTGCCTCGGTGATGGCCATTCGCGATGCCGCGATCGACTTCGAGCAGGTCGATCGGGACCGCTTCGGCTGCATGGTCGGCAGCGGAATCGGAGGCCTCATGACCCTCGAGGCCCAGCACGCGAACCTGCTCTACAAGTCTCCCTCCCGGGTCTCGCCTTTCACCATTCCAATGATGATCGCGAACATCTCCAGCGGCATGGTCTCGATGGAGTTCGATCTTCGCGGTCCGAACATGTGTATCGTCACCGCTTGTGCGACCTCGAACCACAATATCGGGGAAGCCTGGCGCATGATCAAATTCGGGGACGCCGACGCGTTTGTCGCGGGAGGATCCGAGTCGACGATCTGCCCCATGGGCCTCGCCGGGTTCGGAAACATGAAGGCCCTCTCCACCCGCAACGACGATCCCGAGCGCGCCTCGCGCCCCTTCGATGTCGATCGCGACGGATTCGTGATGGGAGAGGGAGCCGGGGTGGTCGTGATCGAGGAACTTGAACATGCAAAGCGTCGTGGTGCCCGCATCTATGCGGAGCTGACAGGTTACGGGGTTTCCGCGGACGCCTACCACCTGACTTCCCCGCACCCCGAAGGTGACGGTGCCCGCCGTTGCATGGACATGGCCTTGAAGCACGCGAAGTTGAACCCCGAAGAGGTTGAATACGTGAATGCCCACGGCACCTCCACCGGTCTCGGCGATGTCTGCGAGACGAAGGCGATCAAGGCGGTTTTCGGAGATCATGCGAAGAACGGACTCCTCGTCAGTTCGACCAAGTCGATGACCGGCCACCTCCTCGGTGCTGCCGGCGGAGTGGAGTTGGCCGCCTGCGTCAAGGCCATCACCGAGGGGATCATTCCCCCGACGATCAATCTGGACAATCCCGATCCCCAGTGTGATCTCGATTATGTTCCGCACACCGCGCGCGAGGTGAAGATCCGCCGTGCGCTCACGAACTCCTTCGGTTTCGGCGGCCACAATGCCTCGCTCCTCGTGGAGCGGTTTGACGGTTGATTCGGTCGCAGGAACTCCGGCAGCGACCATGATGGAATCGCATTCGCCGGGGCCTTCGTTGACTTACCGGCCCGAGATTGACGGGCTGCGGGCTGTCGCGGTCCTTTCTGTCGTTCTTTACCATGCCAAAGCGCTGATTCCGGGCGGGTATGTCGGTGTCGACGTGTTTTTTGTGCTTTCGGGTTTCCTTATCGCTTCCATCGCAGTGCGTGAACGCGAAGCCGGGCGCTTTCGTCTCCTCGCGTTTTGGGAGCGCCGCCTCCGCCGTCTTTTTCCGGCGTGGTTTGTGATGATCGTGGTGACGACCTCCGTGGCCGCGGTATTGCTCATCCCCAATCATCTTGCTGAATTTGGCGGATCTCTCCTCTCGCAGCCGACATTCACGGCGAACTTTCATTTCTGGGAGCGAACCGGTTATTTTGAACCCGAGTCGGGGTGGCAACCACTCCTTCACACCTGGTCTCTCGCGGTGGAAGAGCAGTTCTATCTCTTCTTTCCCTTGATTCTGCCGCCGCTTCTGGCAAGAGGTCGCCTCCTTGCGAGCTGGTTGGTGGTTTTGCTGGGCCTGCTCTCTTTCGGAATCTGTCTCTACACGACCTTACGCTGGCCGGAGTTCGCCTTTTTCCTCCTCCCCGCGAGGATCTGGGAACTGAACCTCGGGATCTTCCTCGCCCTTACCCCGAACCTTTATCGGGGAATTGGTCCAGCGTCGCGAGAGCTCCTGGCTGCGGGCGGTCTCGGCTTGATTCTGCTCTCCGTTTTCTGCTTCGGGCCAAACACGCCTTTCCCCGGATCGGCGGCCATTGTGCCGTGTCTCGGTGCCGCGCTCTTCATTCTGGCAAACTCTCCGGCGCTGACCGTGGCGGGACGATGGCTTGCCTCGCCGTTTTTCGTGTCAATCGGCCGGATTTCGTATCCGCTGTACCTCTGGCATTGGCCGTGCCTCGCCCTTTTCACCTACTGGTGCATCGATGAAGCTCCGGCGTGGGGAATGGTCTCAATGATCGGGTTATCCCTTCTCCTGGCGTTCCTCACCTACAAGTGGATCGAACAACCGGTGAGAACCCGTCGACTTTTGAAACCCCCTCGGTCTCTGCTTTTTGCCACGGGAACGGGCGTCTCCATGGTTGTCGCTGTGGGATTGTTCTTCGTCCATTCCGGGGGGCTTCGAGGACGCTTTCCGGACCTGGGAAGCTTTGGGATCGACGAGATCCTTCGTCCGAAAGTGGCTACGATCGAGGAATGGGACGAAAAGAACGGACCTCCCCGTCTTGGTGATTTGTCCGCCGCGGGGCCCGGGGTTCTCGTGTGGGGGGACAGCCATGCGCTCGCCCTGACACTTCTGTTCGACGAACTTGGGAAGACCCATCGCGTTAAGGTGACCGTCGCGGCGATGGCCGGCATCCCCCCGGTAGTCGGGGCCTATCCGGCGGGGAAAGGTCCCGAGGAATTGGTCCAGGCCGATCGCGTCGTGGATCTTGTCCGCACCGAACGTTTCCGAGAAGTCATCATCGTTGCCAGGTGGCCGATGTATCTGACCGGACGCAGCGGAGGCAAGCTTGATCGCATCCTTCGCGATGTCGAGGAACGATCCGATGAACCCGACGAAGCCATCGAGGTCTTTTTCCGTCGCTTTCCGACCACGCTTGAGCATCTGCGCTCGCTTGGATGCGAAGTCACGGTGATGCAGGCCGTGCCGCAACAGCCCTACCGGGTGCCCGAAGCGCTCGCGCGCATCGAACTCCGCGGGAAAACGGCCGATGCCCTTGCCTGGCCCGCGAACGTGCATCGCGAACGCGACCGACGCGTCAATGAGATCCTCGCAGAGGCTGTGCGGGGAGAGGGGGCAACCCTTCTGGATCCCCTGCCTTTCCTCACCGATGGCGCCGGGTTCGTCCCCATGATGCGGGAAGGAAAGGCTCTCTATCTGGATCGCGATCATCTATCGCCGTTCGGATCCATGATGCTTGCCCCCCTTTTCGAGGAAATCTTCCGGAAGTCCGGCGAGGGCGCTTCCTCCCAATGAGGCTGCGCTTGCCGAAGGAGCGATTGTGGCGCACCTTTCCGGCCCGGCGATCCCGGGTTAGTCCACCATTCACCTCTCCTCCCCATGCCCGTCGACGGTAAAACCACGGTTGGTCTCGTTTCGCTCGGTTGCGCGAAGAACCTGATCGATTCCGAGATCATGATCGGCCACCTCCAGGAGGCCGGCATGATGATGACGCCCGAGCCGGAGCTCGCCGACGTGCTCATCATCAACACCTGCTCGTTCATCGATCAGGCGAAGATGGAAAGCATCAACGCGATCCACGAGGCGGTCGACGACCGCGAGGTCTCGCGCCCCCGGCAGAAGATCATCGTCGCCGGTTGTCTCTCGCAGCGTTTCTCCAAGGAACTCCCCGGTCTCATGCCGGAAGTCGACGCGTTCATCGGGCTCGACCAGATCACCTCCGTCGCGCCGGTGATCCGTGATCTCGTCGCGAAGGACGAGGACCCGCACTCGGAGAACTTCGTCACCGCCTCTCCGCAGTACATCCCCGACTACGACACGCCCCGCTTCCGGCTCACGCCGAAACACAGCGCCTACATCAAGATCGCCGAGGGCTGCAACCATCCCTGTTCCTTCTGCATCATTCCCAAGATCCGGGGCAAACACCGGTCCCGATCCCTCGAATCGGTCGTGAAAGAGGCCGAGGCTCTCGTGAAATCGGGAGTGAAGGAAATCAATCTCATCTCCCAGGACACGACCTATTTCGGGATGGACCGGTGGGAGGGGCAGCGTCCCAATCCCCGCAGCGGCGTCGACTCTTCGCGCGGGGAATCGCTTGCCAGCCTGCTCCGCGCCCTGAATGCGATCGAGGGGGATTTCTGGATACGACTTCTTTACACACACCCGGCCCACTGGAGCGACGAGCTCATCCAGACGATCGCGGATTGCCCGAAAGTGGCGCGCTACGTCGACATGCCGCTGCAGCACATCTCCGACCGCATGCTCACGGCGATGAAGCGCGAGACGGACGGAGCCTACATCCGCGACCTCATCCGCCGGATGCGCGAAGGCATTCCCGGCCTCGCGTTGCGCACCACCTTCATCGTCGGATTCCCCGGCGAGACCGACGAGGATTTCGAGGAACTGGTCGAGTTCATCGAAGAAACCCGCTTCGAGCGGGCCAGCGTTTTCAACTATTCGAACGAAGAGGGCACCCGTGCCGCGAAGTTCGACGGCCATCTGCACCACATGACCCGCAAGAAGCGCTGGA
>JAGRPC010000260.1:0-8811 GCA_020439925.1 Verrucomicrobiia bacterium
CATCGTGCGGAGCGGTCACCCGCATCGCCGCCAGATCCCCCTCCAGTTCCTCCAGGTTCCGCCGCCATTCCTCCATCTCGCGCCGCTTCGCCAGCGTCGCCAGATGCTGTTTCTCGAGACCGTCGCGCAGGGTCTTCTCTCCCGCTCGCCATTCGATCTGCTTCAGTTCGAGACCGCGTCTCAAGCTCTCGTGCTCCCGGGGGAGCAGGACCTCGAGGGTGCGCCCCGCACGAGCCTCGGTCTGCTCCAGCATCCACTGGTAGCGCGCCACGGTGTTTTCGGCCCGACGCAGGATGATTTCCTCGGTCTCCTCGGTGAGATTGTCCTTCTCATACATCTTCTTGAGCTGGTTCAGCTCCTCCTGTGCGTAGGCGAGAGCCTCGACGACCTCCTTCACATCCTCACGGGCAGCGCGCTCGCGCATGGGACGATCCTTGTCCTCGAAGTGGGCGAGATCCTGCTCGGCCTGCAGCTTCTCGCGGGAGGCTTTCTCCAGAGACAAGGGCGTCACCTTTTCCGCTTTCTCCAGTTCCAGTTCGGCGGCGGCGAGTTCGATCTCTTTCGACGGCATCTCCCTCTTCATCTCCTCGATCTTCTTGACGAGATCCTTCGTCTCCAGCTCCAGGACCACGTTCCCCGCCTTGACGCGGGTGCCGTGCGCAGCCGCACGCACCACCGTGAGATCGCTCCAACGCTTCAGATTGATTTCGAGCGGCGTCTCACGCAGGCTCTGGACCGAACCGGAGACTTTCACCTTCTGCACAAACCGTTCCGGCTTCACCTTGTGAGCCGGCCCCGACCAGGCTGCCTGCCCCTTCTCCGGAGCGTCTTTCGCCGGGTCTTCTCCAGCTTTCGCGGTATCGGCCGGAGCCTTTTTCTCAGCCGATTTGGGAGCAGCAGCCTCGGCCGGTTTTTCCTTGGGCTTTTCTTCAACCTTGGGCTTCGAAACCTCTTCCGCGAATGACATTCCCGCCATCAACGCGAGAAAGACCAAAGACCGAATCAGGGAGAGGCGCGTTCCAAGACGGCCACGATCGGAAAAGGACGGGCATTTCATTCAGTTCTGTTAATTATTTTGAATATCAAAATTATAAAAATATCTCAGAACCGGTGATTTGGGAAGAAGGAAGTTTTCAGGACGCCCCGCCGCATTCGCGGCACCTCACCGCTTTCAGCGGATCTCCTGGCGGATGTCTCCCGGCCGCATCACGGAACGCAGGGACACTTCCGCCTCCCGGCTTTGCCCGAGCCAGTCCAACAGGATGGCGATACGATCCCCTCCGGAGACCAGCCGGGTGACAATCGTGGTGAGACCTTTCATCGCCCCTTCCGTCACCACCACCTCGTCTCCGGGTTCGATTTCCGGATTCACCACCCGGATCGAGTTTTCCTCCTCGGGAAACTCCCCACGCAGACCGGCAATGTAGGCGTCGTGGATCTGGGGATAAGAATCCGCAAAATGGAGAACCCCGGTCACTCCTGGAGAGGCATTGACCCGACGCAAGTCGTTCGCGAGATCAAAACGGGCGAAAAAATAACCCGGGAAAAGCGCTTCGACGAACCAGACCTTGCCTCGGCGCGTCGGCTTCTCGTAGCGGATGCGCGGACAGAAGACTTCGTCGAGATTGGCGAACTGCCGGAGATTTCGCGCCGCCAGGTGCTCGCTTTTCGGGCGCGACCTCACACAGAACCATCCAGATTCAGGGTCGGCGGAGAACGAAGACATAGGAAGGATGGGCGAGACAGATCGAGCCCACCAGTGTTGGGCCTCCCGATCCCAATTGCAACGGGCAAAACTGGTTCATCCTTTCGTCGCCCGGGGAGGCTGCCGCCTGGCGAAAGGCAACGCGAGGAGCGAGTAAAGAACAATCGCGATGCCCAGCATGGACGCCAGATACCAGGGCCACGGACCCAAATGGTCGAGGAGGCTGGGATTCTCCGGAGGGTGGGAAGCGTAGGCAAAATTCGACCCGGCGATCGCATTCACGGCCATCGCGAAGACCAGGTAGGCCACCGACCAGGCGAAAACTTCTCCCACCGCCCTGACGAGAGGTCGATCGGGTCGCCATCGCTTCACGAGAGGCAGGTAGAGCGCAGCGGCGACGATGGCGAAATGCTGGAGGAAAAACGAGACAAAGATGGGACCGGTTTCGCGAATCGCCGGAGTCACGAGTCCCTGAATCGTTCCGGCGAGACCCCAGAAATAGGTGAGCGAACAAATCAGGGGGCGCCGGGTCAGGAGTGCGATGCCGGCGGTGAAGGCGGCGAGATCGCAGAGGTGAAAAGGGAGAACATTCTCGAGCTCGAAGCTGCCGCCGTGCAGCCAGGCCGCGACCAGGCTGATCGGCCAGGCGGCGAGGTTGAGCCATGCGAGGAACGGGGTGACAACGGCTTCCAACTTCCCACCTCGTCTTCCCGCCAGAAGAACGACGGCAATCCCCGTGAAACCGGTGAGGAGGATCAGGAGATGCTCCCTAGAAAAGGGGGCGAAAGGATGACTCATATCGAGGGGGGCACGTGGAAAACGAGTTTAGTCTGTTATCGCAGAGGAAGTCGACCGGGAGCGAGCCCGAATCACCGGAATCCAAGGTTTTTTCCTCGAACCCTGCCCCCGCCGGAACGTTCCTTGCACCCGCACGTCCGTGGGCCAAGGTATCCCACCCCCGAAACCATGAACGTATCACGCCTTCTCTTCGCCTTCCTGCTCCTGATCCAGCCCGTCCTCGGCAAGGAACCGGCCACCCTCCTCGACGAGTCCTTTTCCGGCGAGCTTTCCAAGGAGTGGTTCTGGGGACTCGGCACGTGGACAACCAGCGAAGGCATTCTCCGCGGTTACGAATCCGGCCCGCGACGGCATGGCCCCGTGAAGATGCGCCAGATGCCCCTGGGGAATGCCGTCATCGAATGTGAGTTCCGCCTCGAGCGCGGGGCCACCTTCGCCGGATTGATCTTCAACGGCTCGCAGGAGCGCGGCCACCTCGTTCACCTCGTGATGGGGCGCGATCAGATCCGGGTGCTTGCCCACCCCTCGAAAGGCGAGACGGTCGAGTTGGTGAAGCAGGAGGGTACACTCGCTACCGATGCCTGGCACCGGGTGAGACTCTCCCTGATCGGCGAAACCCTCAGCGCGACGGTCGATGACCGCGTCATCACCGCCTCGCACTCCTGCATTGCGGAAGAAAAACTGACCTTCGGCCTCGGTGGCGATTCGGGAGGGCCGAAAGGTGAGGAGGCCGGTGCGCTTGAGTTCCGTCGGCTGCGCATCACGGAACCCGCTCCGACTCCTTCTCCGGAACCTGCCAAACCCGCCCCCACGAAACTGCCGGCCGACCTCGTCGCCTCGCTCGAATCCCACCTGGACCAGACCTACGCACGTTACGGGGAACGCGAAATGAAACTCGATCTCTACCGACCGAAAGCCCGGGGCGAGGACCTTCCGGCCATCGTCTGCATCCACGGAGGAGGCTGGTACAAGGGCGAGCGCTCCTCGATGACCAATCTCGCGATGGCTCTGGCGGCGCGCGGCTTTGTGACGGTTTCGATCAGCTATCGTCTCAGCGGCGAGGCAAGATTCCCCGCCGCGATCCAGGACGCCAAAGCCGCGGTGCGGTGGCTCCGGGCCAATGCCGGCATCCACGGAATCGACGCTTCGAGGATCGGCGTCACCGGGCTTTCCGCCGGAGGCCACCTCGCCGCCCTTCTCGCCACGAGCGGCGGAGTCGCCTCCCTCGAGGGTGAAGGCGGTCATGGCGACCAGTCGAGCACCGTGCAGGCCTGTATCGCGATGGGGGCACAAAGTGACCTCCTTTCCGAACGCATTGCCGAGCTCAGCTCCCACGAGGACGACCCCTTCTACCGGACCTTCCTCGGAGCTCCGCAGTCCGAAATTCGCGAGACCTACGCCCTCGCCTCCCCGCGTCACCACCTCGACGCCGACGATCCTCCCCTGCTCTTCATGAGCGGAGAACTCGACGACCCCAGCACCCGTGCGGAGGAAACCCTTGCCGACCTCGAGAAACTCGGGGTTCCGGCGGGTTATCGCGCCGTGCCCGGAGCCCCGCACGCCTTCCTCGGAAGACAGGACGCTTTCGACTTCTGCGTAAAGGAAAGCGCCGACTTTTTCGGAAGGCACCTCGCTCCGGCGAAGTGAACCTTCCGGACAAGCCCGGGTTGAAAAAGGAGATTACGGGCGGAGACTCCTCACCGTCCTGCTCTCCCTCCTCCGACGCGCATGGAATTGATCAAGCAACTCCTCGACTTTGTGCTCCACCTGCAGGAGCACCTCCACGAACTGACCCGCGACTACGGGAAATGGATCTACGGCATCCTCTTCCTCATCATCTTCTGTGAAACGGGCCTCGTCGTGACCCCATTCCTCCCGGGCGACTCCCTCCTCTTTGCCGTCGGTGCCCTCGCCGCGGATCCGGCGAGCGGATTGAACGTCTGGGTCGCCGGCGGACTCATCCTCGTCGCCGCGATCCTCGGGGATTCGGTGAACTACTCGATCGGGAAATTCGCGGGGGAAAAGCTCGCGGCGCGTTTCCCGCGCATCATCAAGCAGAAGCATCTCGATGTGACCAACGAGTTCTTCGAGAAATACGGGGGCAAAACCATCATTCTCGCCCGCTTCGTTCCCATCGTGCGAACCTTCGCCCCCTTCGTCGCCGGATCGGGAGCGATGAACTATCGCAAGTTCATGTCCTTCAATGTGATCGGAGCGATCCTCTGGGTCGGGCTGATCGTGCCCGCGGGCTGGTTCTTCGGCAACATCCCGGTGGTGAAGGAGAACTTCGAACTGGTCGTGATCGGCATCATCGTCGTCTCCGTGCTCCCGATGGTTTACGAGATCTGGAAGGCGCGGCATTTGAAAAAACGCGAGGAAGCGACGCGCCGGGAGGCGTGAGGGGAAAGGGCAAGACGCTGAGGCCATCCCCCGATCCAGCCCGCCTGAAATCCATTGACGCCTCGCGGTCGATGGGGGCATTGTTTCCTGACATGGATATGATCGCCTCCTGCCTTGCGCCGACTTCAAATTTTCGCAACCGCCGGTCGGGAATCCTTGGAAAAGTCCAACCACGACAGGTCCCTTCCTTGAGATTCTGGCAACTGGCCAGCGCCCTTTTTCTCGCCTCTTTTACGGGATTTGCCGATGAAATCGTAGTCAACGACACCAGCGACGGAACCCTTCGAAACGCCATCACCTCGGCGAATCCGGGAGACGTGATCACCTTTGACTCCGCGTTGTCCGGACAGACGATCGTTCTCACGGGAGGAGCATTGACGATCTCCGTGAACCTGACCATCGATGCCTCGGATCTCGCCGAGGGTCTCTGCATTTCAGGAAACGGCGCTTCGCGGGTGTTTTACATCAACGGAGCCGGTGACGTCGTTTTCAAGGGTTTCGAAATCGTCAACGGGTTCTCCGGGGCCGGTCAGGACGGAGGGGGTATCTACATCGACGAGGGCAGCCTGACGCTGATCGGGATGTCCCTGACGGGCAACGCTACGGGCGGTGGAATCGCCAATCAGGAACCGGGTGACAACGGCGGAGCCGGAGGCGGCATTTTCAACAACAGCGGAACACTCATTCTCTTGAACTCCACACTCTCCGGAAACAGCACCGGGGAAGGAGCTTCCACCGTCGACATCTTCAACTTCCCCGCCGGATCGGGAGGAAATGGCGGGGGAATCTGCAGTTTATCCGGAACCCTGATCATCGAAAACTCGACGATCTCCGGCAATTCCTGCGGGAGGGGAAGGGAAAGCATCTTTGCAGGAAGTGGCGGAAACGGAGGAGGCATATACGGCACTGGTAGTGATCTCACGATCCGGAACTCCACGATCACGGCAAACCGCTCCGGTCACGCCACGGTGGACAATACAGGTTCCGCCGGTTCCGGAGGCGGCCTCTACCTCGCGTCCGGATCCCTCACTCTGACAAATTCCATCGTCGCAGGGAACTCCCTCGGGAATGCCGGCAACAGCGGCCCCGCCTTCGGACCCGACATCCGCCCCGGTTCGGCGACCTTGACTCCGACCGGAGCCAACCTGATCGGGAACAACGACCAGGTCACCGGCGTGTTTCCCGAAGGCTCCCTTGTTGGGACCTCGTCCACTCCGCTCGATCCCCTGCTCGATCCTCTTTCCGGCCTCGCCAAGTTCCCGATGGTCCACGTCCCCATGACGGGCTCTCCGGCAATCGACGCGGGGGTCAACACGGAACTCTCCGCCGACGGGTTTGACCTCGACGGGGACGGCAACACGGTGGAATCCCTCCCCATCGACCAGCGCGGACTGGACCGCACCTCCGGTCCCGCCGTCGACCTCGGATCCGTCGAGGACCAGACCGCCAACCTCGCCACGAGGGCACGACTCCTCCGGGAGATACGCAAGACGCAGATCCAGTTGAAGAAGGCGAAGCGCGCCAAGGAAAAAACCAAGGTGCGAAGCCTGAGGAAGAAACTCTCGAGGCTGAAGTTCCAGTTGCACCACATCTGATCGTTGTCGTCCGCGTTGAATACGGGCATTTCCGATCGAGACAGGCCGAGACGTTTTGTGATACGAATCGTCTCATGGCCCTCGATCCCGCCTCCCGCCGTGAGTTCCTGCAGAGTTCGGTCGCGCTCGCCGCATCCGGACTGATCCCGGCTGGATCTCTGTCAGGACAGGAAGCGGCTGGAGCCACCTCGACATTTCCACACCCCCTCCTGACACCGGCGGACCAGTTCTACGACGTGTCGCGTGGAAACCCGAAACCTTACACCCTCGCGGGCGAGGCCCTGACAAAGGCACGTCTGACTCCCGAAACGTGGCGACTGGAAATCGAAGCCGATCCCTACACGGGCGATACGGTGAAGGAACCGGCCAGCCTCGGAAAGCCGCTGAGAACGGCCGACGGAACCGCGCTGGACCTCGCGGCATTGATGGAACTCGGCAAGACAAAATGCGTCCGTTTTCTCAAGGCGATGCAATGCCTGAACATCGCCGAACCTCTCGGGCAGGGTTTGTGGGAAGGCGTCCCCCTTCGCGAGGTCCTGAAACTCTGCGGCCCACTCCACAACACGCGGAGGATCTACTACTGGGGATTTCACAACGATGACCCGAAGCAGCTCTTCCAATCTTCCCTCAGCTACACCGAGGCGATGGAGACGCCTCCGGGAGAGTTGCCCGCATTCCTCGCCTATCGCCTCAACGCAGAGCCGATCTCTCTCGAGCGCGGAGGTCCGGTGCGGATGGTGATCCCGTGGGCGCACGGCTTCAAGTCGATCAAATGGCTGCAGCACATCAGGGTGACCAATGACTACCGGGCGAACGACACCTACGCGGAGAGAAACAACGACCCGGAGTCCCATCTAAAGACAGCGGCCTACCTCGACCCGGCGCCCGACCGTTTTGTCGCGGGACGCGCGATCACCCTGACCGGTCGGGTGATCTCCGGTCTCTCCGGCCTCGACCGTGTCGAAGGGTGGCTGCGATCCGTCCGGTCAGAAGAACCTCGAAAAGAGCCGGACGAAAAGACGCTCGCCTCCGCGGTCTGGAATCCCTGCGAACTGGAGGCTCCTCCCGCCGACTGGAGCCTGGTCCTTCCCCCCGGAATCGCTTCCCGTGAATTGCTTGGCTTCGATTCGAGGACGGGCCGTCCAACGAGTTGGCCGACCCGATACGGCATGGTTTCCTGGTCGACGACCCTGCGGAACCTGAAGCCGGGAGACTACGAGTTCCGGGCACGGGCGGTCGACTTGAACGGCTTCGCCCAGCCCGACCCGCGCCCGGTTCCGAAGACCGGAAAAAACGCGGTGGAAGCCCACCGTTTCACGGTTGCCTGAGACATCTGGCGGAAAGCCCGAGACCGGTGAACGAGGGATCGGCCTGGCCGAGGACGCGAGCTGGTTCTTCGGCAACATCCCCGTGGTGAAGAAGAACTTCGAACAGGTCGTGATCGGCATCATCGTCGTCTCCTTACTCCCGATGGTCTACGAGATCTCGAAGCGCGAGGAAGCCACGCGACGGGAAGCGTGAGAATCACGGATCCGCGACGACCTTGGATTTCCGGAAGGGCCCGGCTCCGTTGACGGTGAGGGTGTCCTGGGACGGATCGTGAACAAGAACCAGTTCGTCCTGCAGCGCGTAGGCTTGTTCGCCGCCTTTTTGAGAAAGTGCCAGGGTCACGTTTCCATCGGACCGGGAGATGACCTCGTAGTTCGCCGTGGCCTCCCACGCCGGGTAGCCCGATTCCAGCAGGGTGCCGTCGGCACGGAAAGTCCAGGACCGGTGGGTCACAACACCCTGACCAGCATCTTCGCTCCGGCTCCACTCCCCTAGGAAAAAGTTCGCGGCGGCACCGGAACCGCCATCCGACGGGGAGGTTCGGCAACCAAGGAGAGAACACGCAATGACAATGCCGAGAAGAGGTGGAAGGATCGTGGAAGCATTCATGGTTCTGGAAAATAGGAAGGCGTTACCAAGGACCCTCCGGCGTGCCTTGCGGCGGGTGGTAACCGCCCGTCGTCCGGGTCAGCTCTCCGAGCCCTGCCCTCTGCAATCGGAACCCCTGACCCGGCAGATCGACGAGATGAAAGACCAGATGGAGGACGACGCCGTTTTCCCATTCCCAACGGGTCCCCGTGCGCAAGAGGTAGGGTGACCCAGGTTCCTTGGTTCCCGTGTGTCCATAGGCGCTTGCCTTGACCGGTGGACCAAAGCGACGGATGGCTTCATCGTAAGTGGCAGCAACGGCCTCTTCCGGGTTGTCGGCCCGATAGCCCTCGGTGGTCAACGATGCCCACGCCGATCCGAATTCACCGTCGCGCA
>JAGRPC010000260.1:8864-17608 GCA_020439925.1 Verrucomicrobiia bacterium
TCGGATCTTTTCGCGAAAAAGACCACGAGGATGACGATCGCCGAGATGACCAGTACGCCGGTGCCGAGGCACCCGGCAAGGCTTCTCCAACTCGTTCGGATTTCACTAACCTGATTCATGCCGGATGTCGCTTCATTTTCGGAGAAGGGATCCTCTCTCCCCCCAACTCCGCCAGTGCCAGGGCGTTCATCACCGCCTTGGGAACCATCGATCCGACCTCGAGGTACTCGGGCAACTTCGAAGCGTCGGCGGTTCGTTCTGAACAGTGGGCATTGCCTCCGGCCGGACCAAGTCCATCGAGAGTCGGGCCAAGATGGCCGAGATGATTGGCGTCGCTGAGTCCACCACGCGGAACGGCGAGAGCCTCCAATCCGAGCGCGGCCGCGGCCGCTTCCCAGCGCCGGAAGAGAGCGCGAGTCCCCTCCCCTCCCGGCCAGGCCGGGGTGTGGCCGGTGCGGATGGCGCTGAGCTGCGCTCCGTTCGCGGCCGCACCGGTGAGCGAGGCAAAAAAAGCATCGGCCCGGGCGAGGGATTCCGGAGATGTGGCGCGGCATTCCCATTCGGCGAAGGCCTCGTGGGGAACGCGATTCACCACCGTGCCGCCCCGGATGAGCCCGAGGTTGACGGTGCGCTCCTCCTCCGGATCGGTGAGTCCGGCGACTCCGGGCAGAACGGACGCGAGCGCGTCGATCGCATTGATGCCGGTGTGGTGGCTGCTGCCGGCGTGCGCCGCCCGTCCCTCTGCCTCGAGCCGCCAGGTGCTGCGTCCCTTGCGCGAGACCACGTGGTGCCAGCCCCGCTCGTCGACCGGGCCTCCCTCGTAAACGAGGACGGCGCGCGCCCGGCCTCCACAAACCTCCGAGGCGGCCTTTCCGAAATCATCCCCCGTCACTTCCTCGGCGGCGTTCGCGGCGACGATCCATGAGGTGTTGTCGAACGACTCGGGCGCCTGCTCGCGCAGGAGATGGAGGATAAGCCAGATGAGGGCGGTGCCGCCCTTGTTGTCGATCGTGCCGGGGCCGTAGATCCGACCCTCGCCGGAACGTTCGTCCCAGCGAAACCCGTTGGCCTCTTCCTCCTCCGGAGGAAAAACGGTATCGCTGTGGGTCACGAGCACGACGGGATCTCCGGGACCGGGTTTGTGAAGGAACAGGTGCGGACCCGTGCCGGAAATCGCGCAGGCACGAAAATCGGCAGAAAAACCGAGAGGCGCAAAGGCTTCGGCGGTGAGCTGTGCGACACGCTCGACCCCGGCCGCATGGCTCGTGAAGCTGTTCACCGCGACGAGTTGCCGCAGGAAATCGAGGGCGTCCGGGAGCCGCCGTTCCGCGGAGGTCAGGAAAGTAGCGGGATTCATCGGCGAAGGGCTCCGATGCCGGGCCCGTCCGGCATCACGAGGGAACCGGTTTCATCGTAGGTGATGCCGTCATAGTCGTCCTCGGCGAGGAAAAAATGACCGTCGAGATCGATACGGTCGGCCCAGGGAGCGAGGTGAGCGGCGGCGGTGGTGCCCAGGCTCGACTCGATCATGCAGCCGAGGAGGACTCCGAGTCCGTTCGCCCTCGCGGCCTCGATCATCGCGACGGCGGCGTCAAGACTGCCGGCCTTGAGGAGCTTCACGTTCACTCCGTCCACGAGGCGGGAGAACTCCTCCACATCGGCCGCCGACTGGACGCTTTCGTCGGCGTAGACCGGGGCGGCATTTTCGGGCAGTTCGGCACGCAGATCCCGCCAGACCTCCGGTCCGTGACGGTGATGGATGGGCTGCTCGATGATGGCGGGGCGATCCTCCATCAGTTTCCAGATCATCATGGGCGCTTCACTGGGGTCCCATCCGCCATTCACGTCGACGATCAGCTCGGCGCCGGGCGCTGCCCGCCGGGCGACGGAGACGGTGGCGAGATCGAGTCCGAGATCGCCGGATCCGAGTTTCAGCTTGAGGACGCGGAACTGCCGGGACAGGTCCGCGACCCGGCGGGAGAACTCCTCCAGATCGGAGGGAATCCCAAGGGACCGGCAACCGGGAGGCACCCGACCCGGCGACAGGGAGAAGCGGCGGGCAATCCCCACCGTGAGCGGCTCGCCGGCCCTGCGGGCGGCAAGTTCGTGATCGAGGAGATCGAGGGCGAGGCGGGCCGTCCGGGGCAGATCCTCGAAAGGGAGGCCGCTTTCTAGACGTGCGAGGGTTTCCTCCGGATCGTCCCCATAATAAGGCACGAAGGGCGCCTCCGCCACGCAGCCGTCCCGCTCCACCCGCAGCACGACGCGATCGGCCGAACTGCCGTGGGCGATCCGGAAAGGTTCGGCAAGCGCAAGCCGTTTGAGGGACGCATCCATGAATCGTCGAAAGATCGCGCGCCTCGCGGGAATGGCGAATCCCAAAAACAGAAATCCGGAATCGCCGCCCGGCCAAAACCGACCTAGAATCCGGAAAGTTCACCCCCCTTTTTGATGCCCATGAAACCCCTTCTCGCCACCTTTCTCCTGCTCTCCACCCTCCCTTGCGCTCATGCCGGGGAAACCGTTCTGTTTGACGGCACCGGACTGGATGCCTGGGAATTTGCACCCGGAGCCTGGGAGATCGAGGAGGACGGATCGCTCGTCTGCCGCATGGAAACGTCGGAGGGAGATGACGGCACCGTGAAGACCCGATCGATGGGTTACATCTGGACCAAGGAGGACTACGGGAATTTCGAGCTCACCCTCTCCTACAAGATCTCGGAGGGCGCCAACAGCGGCGTCTTCTACCGGGTGGACAAGAAAGACCCGGTTCATCTCGGGTTCGAAGTCCAGCTGATGGACGACGAGGGCTACCAGAAAACCCACGGCAAACTCGACGCGAGGAAGCTGAACGGCTCCTTCTACGAGGGCAAAGCCCCGGAGGCCGCTCCCGCGAAACCTCCGGGCCAGTGGAACACCTTCGTGCTGCGCTGCGAGGGATCGAGACAGACCTGCCTCATCAACGGAGTCCAGGTCTTTTCGGTCGACATCGACGAATGGACCGAGGTCGGGAAAAATCCCGACGGCACGCCCAACAAGTTCAAGGTGGCAATCAAGGACAAACCCCGCCAAGGCCGCATCGGGCTTCAGAACCACGGCCAGGTCGTCTGGTTCCGGGATATCAGGGTCAAGTCGCTCGACTGACCCTCTCGAGTCGCTGCCCCGCTCAGGCTTCGGCATGAGGCGAGGGTAATGCTGAGATAGAAGCAGCACCAAAATCACGGAACTTCGCCGGATCGCCCGCCTCGGCGAGGGTTTCATCGAAGTGCTTGCAGTCGACGTCGGAATGGAAGACGGGCTGGCGCCCGTTGCCGCGAGCCCTGACGTGGTAGGCCACGGGGTAGCGCGGAGAGAGATGGGAAGGCAAATTCTAAATTCTAGGACTGCCCCCTAAAATGCTACTTTCCCCGATCCTACTCCGTTTGATTTCGAATCACGACATAATCGAAAATCCAGTTTTCGACAGGCCATTTCGCCCGCTCGCCCCCCCAGAATCGCCAATCGTAGGCCGAACTGCGACGACTTGCCTGCCCACCTGCTTGCTTTAGCTCCGCGTCATCGAGTGCAGCGATGATTCGCATCGCTAGTTCAGGGTTGATACGGTGATCGACCGACCCGTTGAGTTGATCGAGCAGCACCTGACGTGCTTTTTCCGAAGGCTCGGCTTGATTGAAGAGGAGATTTACGAGTGCGACACTGGAGGCACCGGGGTTCTTGCTGACGAGAGCCTTTTCGAGAGCGGCAATTGCCTCGGGTGTTTGGAGGGTCCCTAGGTAACGAAGTGCCTCGCGGCTCTTGATGACCTCGCCCGTTTCCCTGTCGTCCGGCGCTTCCGTCGCCAATCTCGAGGCTTCGATGAGATAATCGACGTATTCAGGACCTCCACCCATGTAAGCCGCCGCCCAAGCGGCTCCGATCCGGGTTTCCGGATCTTGGCTTTCTTGAAAGGTATTTTTGATATCGGGGAGGAATTCGGCCGCGCCGACTTTTGCATACCAAACCGCTCCTCGCCCCCCCTGGTAACGCTCGCTCCAGGTTCCGGCTCGGTGCCCAAGTTGTGTTAGCGCAGTCAGCGGCGCTCCCGACGCAGTACGTTTGTAATATTCTTTCAAGAATGGCGCCGCTTCCTCTATCCGGAACTTGCCGAGGATTTCGCACGCCTTGTTTCGGAGATCAGATTCATCGTCGCGTCGATACGGAACCGTTTCGGGCCGCTGCAAGATTTCAGTAAGTATCGGAACTCCGGAACGGTCACCGGCGATGAGGAGATGCTCCGCCGCGAGGAAAGCGGCGACTATGTTTTCAGAATCGAGGCGCTTCTTCATCGCCGCGACGGAATCCTCCATGCTACCAAACCTGCCGTAGACTGCATCCGAGAAGGCCCTGCGCATTTCTCCATAGTCACCGGTCGCAACTGCCGTCGCAAGCTTCCCCTCGATTCCAAATACCGGTTTCAGGCCGAACTCGCCTAGGCCATCAACTAGGGTCTTCAAGCCGTTTGTAACAGTGTCGCGTTCGCTCTCTTCCATCATCGCATACGTTTCTTCGACTGAAATCGGACCGGACGGCATCGAAGAGTCCGCGGCAGCACCCGGTGAGTGGGACTTCCGAAGAATCAGTGCAAGCAATAACACTGCGATGACAACGCCCGCGATTGCCAGCGAAATTTTGGAGGCAAATTTCGTGTTCATTGGCGGGACGGCGGAACGGAAGGTTCAGGGAACAGGGGGAACAGGGGTCAGGGAACAGGGGTCAGGGGTCAGTGAAGGGTCAGGGGACCATTTGGCAATTTTCGGGTCATGGGTCATGGGTCAGGGGTCAGGGTCAGGGGACCAATTGGGGTCAGGTCAGGGTCAGGGTCAGGGGACCAATTGGCAATTTTCGTCGCTCGTTCATGAATGAAGCGCCTTCCATAGGCGGATTTCTTTGGGAAGTTCCTTCTCTGGTCTGAGGGCAAATCTCCGCACTTGCTCCGAAACGTTTCCGGCGCTCCGCATCGAGAGCCGCTCGGCGATCCAGGATTGCCTCAGCGAAGTCTTCCGGGAGAGGGCCCAGGCGACCGCGACACGACGCCCGTCTCCGCGGGGCAGGTCCGCGAAATCCGATCGTTGCCCGTCCCCCATCCCGAAGTGCCGGACCGCCCCCGTGATGATCGACTCGGCGTCGCGGATCGCGTGATCCCTCGCCTGACCGCTGCTCCGGAAATCCTTCGCAACCGGAAGAATCCCCTCCCTTTCTTTCGCGAGACGGTCGAGCAGGGCTTCCTTGAAGCTCTCACATCCCCAATACCAGCCTTTTCTCAAGGTGCTCTGGAGGGTTTGCCCCTCGATCTCGGACAATCCGCACTTCTGGCGCGCCTCCGCATTCATCCGTTCTTCGAGCCGCTTCACGAAATGCCTGCGGTCGGCGGCACGATCGCTGCATTGGAAGACGGCGAATCCTTCATCAACCGCCATCCAGGGTTCCCGCGCTTTCGGACCGACGGCATATCCCTTGGTCAGGCTGCTCCACGGATAGTCCAGAAGACCTTCATAGGTCTTGGAGGGAACGAGACCCGCGCGGACCGGATTGAGATGGATGTAGTCGAGAAGCGTCCGCAGATAAAGGTCTCCTCCATTGCCGCCGGATTCGACGAGGACGGACTTGTAGCGGTCACCGAACAGGCGTCCCCACTCACGGTGACGGGTGTTGAAGCGCCGCGTGTAGGTGTTCTGAAGCCATCCCATGCCATCGACGAGATTGCCGCGGGGTGTTTCGACGAGAAGGTGGTAGTGGTTGCGCATCAAGACCCACGCCCAGACCCGGAACCCGGTGCGTTCGCAGCAGTCGCCGAGAGTTTTGAGGAAGAGCTCCTCATCCCCTACCTCAGGAGAGGCAAAGATGCGGTTGCGGCGATTGCCGCGCGCCATCACATGGTAAAACGCGCCTTCGTATTCGATGCGGACCTGCCGGGGCATGCGCGATGGTCGCTCGCAGGCGGACGCTTGTCAAATTGCGGATTGGTTCCCTGACCCCTTTTACCCCTGACCCCTTTTACCCCTGACCCCTTTTACCCCTGACCCCTTTTACCCCTGACCCCTTTTACCCCTGACCCCTTTTACCTCACGTGGTAGGTGGCGGGCTCGCATTCGATCCGGATGCCAGGGCATGCGGGGAGAGAGACGGACGCTTTTCAATCACTTTTGACTGACCCCAAGATTCTGTCCCCCGTCCGGCGAAGTTCGCGGGTTGAGGGGGAATGCAGGTAGAGAAACTTCTTTCGATGCCGATCATCTCAGAAGCCCTATTTCTTCCGCAATACGTATACAACCGGGTTCTCGGGATCGGCTTGATGGCGAACGGAATCGCCTCTCGCCAAATAGGCGTCTGAGCCAAACTTGAAATGCCATTTCCCTTTTTTATCCCATGCAAAACCTTCCAATTTGAAATCAATGATAGATAGCGAAGTGCCTCGTCGGTCGGTGATTTCAAACCGCCCGGTGGCATCAGTCTCCACTTCGCTTTTCTCGTTCATCGACCAGTTCTCGAAAAACGTCTTTGTCTTCGATCCCTTTTCCATCACTTCGGCGAGCGACGAATGTTTTCCCAATAACTCCCAAGAAACCGCGACGTTAGGCAGAGGGGTGCCTGATTCATCCACCACCTTTCCAAAAAAAACGACATCGCCGTTGTCCTTGGCGCTCTCCTCCAATTCGGCGCCGTAGATGGCCCAACGCTCGGTCGAAACATTGGCCGGCTTGGCCGCTTTGTCTTCATCGGACATTTCGTCATAGTATTTTTGGATCAGTCGGGCTTCTTCTTCATTGTCTCGCCGTATCTGCTCCTTTATTTCTTCCGTCAGGACGAAGGCCTCTTGCGGGGTATTTCTCCCATCCCCCTTGCGCGTGATGGGTGATTCCTCCTTGAAAGAGGTTGTTGGACCGGTCTCTCCGGGCTTGCGGCCTCCATTGCCGCCGGGAACATTCTTGTGATAGAGGGTTGCCGCCAAGCCCCCCGCCAGCGCTATGGCTACGAGAATTAATAATGTTCTCATTTTCATGGATTGGTTCGGGTGACACTGCTGGCGAAACAGGCGGGGCCAATCAATTGCCGCCAGAACGGATAACGGATCATGTTGGTTCCGCGAAATTGAGCACTGTGATCTTCCCCAAAACGCTCCTCAGAAGCTGAGAAATCCGCATTAAGGTTAAAATTTCGTGAAATCGAGGGATGTGACACTGCCCCCAGCGCATATGATTGCGCCTCCGCCCCGTGCGCGAATATCTCATACACGTTGTCAGGAAAATTGAGGGCCCGATACGTGGTGCCGTCGTTAAAGAAGAACTGGGTGGCTGGCTTGTTATAACCATAGTGCTCACTGGGTGAGCCTCCCTCGCAGTCGTTCGGCTTCAGGTTTTGGCCGTGCCTCCAACTGTCCAACGCGGAGTCGTCTTCGTTATAAAAATTGTAAATGACGCTTCGAATTGAGTCGTAGTAAGGCAACGCCGTGGGTGGATAGTTCGCATAGACCTCATCGGTCTCCCAATTTATGAAAGGCGGGTGAGCTCTATCGACGGCACCGGATGCTGGTCGCCCGTAAGCATGCGCCGCCATCGCCGACTGGCAGGATGCAAACGTGTGGACAGTAGCCCCCGCAAGGAGCGCTTCGCTGACGACGATGCCTCCCATGCTGTGGCTGAAGATCCGAATTTCTGACGGCGGAACCTGGATCCTATTGGTTAAGAAATCCTTCAAAGCGCCCCGGCCACTTACGTACGCCTTTTCTTCGCTTTTCGCATAATTGGCCAGATCCGCCGGGGGGTCACCGGGAAGCCAAATGACTCTTTCAGTGTACTCCGTAGGCCAGGAGAAATTATAGAATTTTCCCGCGAAACCGGCGTGCCACAGGCGTTTAAAGCTGGTATCGGCATAATCGCGTCGATCCCTGAGTTTCATTCTCCATCCGTGGACAAAGACGATGGCGTCATCTGTCTCGGGCCCATTCGGATCGAAGGTTCCGCTGTCAGCGGCTTTCGTCGCAGTCGCTGGAATGTCTTCAATATTTACTTCTTCAGTGTCCAAAGCTGTCCAATGTTCGTACATTTCCCTAACGGGCTTTATCTCCATTGGGATGCACGGAATCGTTGAGATGACCCCGTCGGGTGTTTTAATTTCTACTGCGAGTGTGCCGCTGCCGGGTGCCACTCCTTCGAAAATCATGTGGAGACGCTTGGTGGAACTGACGTGATCCAATGTCCCTTCAGGAAACCAAGCACTTTGGCTGGAGACGGTGACAAGGCCAATGGAATGGATCGACTGTCCATTTACTTGAGCATTGGCTGCATCCATTTGAAATAAGTAATCATCGGTCCCATGCTCTTCATCGGCGGAAAGAAAAACGCGAATTGAGGGCGGAGAATTTGGATCGCTGGCATCGACAAACTTCAAGCCGATTTCGATATTGCTAAGGTTGGCAAGACCATTCAAACCCAAGCTAAGTCGAGTGAAGTCCTCCAAGTCACGTAAACAGTCAATCGTATTGTCGGTTGAATCCGAGGAGTTATTGGGGATAACTTGGTAGTTGATCAATTGGTCTTCGGCCTCCGCGTCATCTCCTTCGTCATTGTCGATGTTGGTCCAAAACCGGTATCGCATGCCCGTTGGCACATTGTCGCTAGGGTCACCCAAGATGTCATCCTCACCGTCGCGATCGTAATCTACCTTTAGTTCGACAGGCAAAAGGCTCACCTCATTCACATCTCCCC
>JAGRPC010000261.1:0-3662 GCA_020439925.1 Verrucomicrobiia bacterium
TCGGGCCAGGCGGGTCGGGGCAGGCCCATCTCCCAGTCCGGATCGTCGGCGCGCCCGCGAAAAACCCCGCCCCCGCTGGCCATGGCGAGGGCGGCGAGTTCGAGGGGGATGAACCCGAACTCAAAGGGCACCCGAACAAAAAGTCTCGTCCCGGCATCGCGGATGGCGAGGGCGAGCAGGCGATGGTCGAGGGACCAGGTCCCGAAATCGCCGCCGCCAAGAAAACCGTTCGTGAAGAGGTAGACGGCATCGCACTTTTCCTCGCGCGCCAATCGGGCGAGGCGGCGCGAGACGGAATCGGGAGATTCCGGCCGGATCGAGGAGGAGTCGAGCTCGATACGCTCGGTGGCATAGACACGGCCGGTGGCGGTCTCGTGTTCGCGAAGGTGCTCGGCGCATTCCGCAGCCACGCGGGCAAAGTCGAACAGATAGTGCTCGCGCCAGTTGCGGGGCGGCTTTTCCCGGGTGGCGAGGTGGCGTTTCCAGTCCTTCGAGACATAACCGAAAGCGAAAACCACCCCAAGCCGTTTTGCGTCGATGCGGGCAAGATCCTCCTCGACGGACTCTCGCGCGCTCAATGAGGCGAACACTTCCTCCGCCCGTTCGAGGCGCGAAGCCTCATCGGGGAAGGGGAGCAGGGTGCCCTCGTCGATCCAGCGGCGACCCGTGACGCGCGGGAGCCATTCCTCCCTGCCACGGGTCAGGGAGAGCCCGAGCTCCCGGGAGAGCTCCAGGGTGCGGGCTTGGTCGAAAAGGGCCTCCCGCCCTTCCTGACCGAGTTTCCTGAGGTAGGCGGAGCTGTTCACCCGATAGGGAAAGGCGAAGGTGCCCCGAAACGCGGGCGGCGGGATCTGCCAGGATCGCACCACCGCGCCCCGTCCCTCCGAAACAAGCCGGTACCATTCCTCGGGTCGGTTGGTCAGGTCGAGGGGATCCTTCTCCGGCGGAGGCGGGGTCCGCAGCCATCCGTCGCCCGCCTGCAGCTGATCCTGCCAGACATGACTGAGAAGCAGGCGACGCGGCGGCCGTCCTTCGACCGGTTCCCGGAGCAATTGCTCGACCGCAAAGATCCCACCGGAGCTCTGCTCCCCGCGAAGGGCGGTGATCCAGAGCACCGTGTCACATTCCCCGTAAAGGGCCTTCAGGGCATAAAGCGCATTGCGACGGGCCCCCACCGAGGTGGAGGCCTCGCGATCAATCGAGGCACCCTCGAGCTCGCGCAAAAGGACCGGGGGCCGTCCCAGGGTGGCGAGCTGACGGTTGAGGATGCGCAGTTCCTTGCGCGCCTGCGGAACGAGAAAACCCATCTCCGCCGAGGTGTCGAGCAGGACCCCGAGTCGGGACGGGGGCGCGGATTCCTCCTGCGCCCGCACCGCGAGGACACCCCAGGCCGGAGCGTGCAGGAGGAGGTGGCGGCGCGTCAGGAGCATGACTTTCATGGAATCATTTCCTCCTCCCCCGCGCAAGCACGCGTCCCTGCCCCTCACTCGCGCTAGTTGACCATGGGCACCCCGCGCGGGCATCTTTCGCCAATGTCGGATTGCCGCCAGGTTCTCTTCGCGCTGCTCGCCTTCGTCCTCCCGGTCGCCGCCGCGGAGAGCGAAGCCGATCCCCTCGCGATTCTCCGAAAGGAGTGTGTGAACTGCCACACGGAAGCGAAACGCAAGGGTGGCCTGCTCATCGACTCGCGCGAGTCTCTCCTCAAGGGAGGCGATACCGACGTCGCGATCGTCCCCGGCAAGGCAAAGGAAAGTCTCCTCACCGAGGTGCTCTACCCCGATGTCGACGGTCACATGCCGCCCAAAGGCCAGCTCGATCCGCGCGAGATCGCGGCCATCGAGTCCTGGATCGATGCCGGGGCCCCTTGGGACTCGGAGCGCTGGGCCGCCCTCAACCTGCCCGAAAAGACCGAGGTGACGCGGGGCACCCTGCCCGCTTCCTACGCCCCCATCCTTGCGGTGGCCCTGTCTCCGGATCGCAAGCTGCTCGCCACCGGCCGCGGTGGAGCGATCGACTGGTATCGGGTCGTGCCCGCGGAATCTGGCAAGACACCCGCCTTCCGACTCGAACTCGCAGCGACGGTCCCGGCCCATGACGATGCGGTGCAGAGCCTGGCGTTCTCCCCCGACGGGAAAACGCTCGCGTCCGGTGGGTTCCGCTCGGTGCGCTTCTGGGATCCCGCGCAGCCGACAATGTCGACGAAGGAAATCAGCGAACCCTTCATCGGTCGGCAGACGGCCCTGCTCTTCTCCGCCGACGGGAAACGCCTCCTCGTCGCCGACTCGGTTCCCTCGCAGATCGGACGCCTCCATGAGATCACGCTGGCAGGCGGCGCAGTGAAGACCTTCGACACCGCACACCTCGACTCGATTTTCTCGCTCGCCCTCAGCGCCGATGGCAAACGCTACGCGAGTGCCTCGGCCGACAAGCTCATCGTCGTGCGCGACAGCGCCACCCACGAGATCGTGAAGCGGCTCGAGGGCCACACCGGGTATGTCCTCGCCGCCGCCTTCTCCCCCGAAGGCGACCGCCTCGCCAGCGGGGGCGACGACGAGGAGATCAAGGTCTGGAACCTTGAATCGGGAAAAAAAGTCGGCTCCTTCGCCAGCATCCGTTCGGGTCCCCTTTACGCGCTCACCTGGCTAACCGATCCAAGCAACGCGAAGAAGAAAGCCGAGGAAAAGGACAAGGAGAAGGCCGCGGCGATCAACACCGATCTGGTCGTCTCCGTTCCGGAGTCAGGCAAACCTTCCGCCTTCACCGAACTGAAAGAACACGAGGGCGAGCAGCGCTCGACGGGCGCAAAGGAACGGGCCTTCGATACCGCGGGAACCCCGCTTTTCGCCCTCGCCCTCGATCGGGAGAGCCTCTGGACCTATGCCGGAGGCGAGGACGGCAAGCTCCGTGCCTGGGACGACAAGGGAAAGCTCGTCCAGACTCTCGAGGCCCCCGCCTCCGCTCCGCAACCCAACCCTGTCGCATCGGTCAATGAATAGGGTCTTGTCACTTTTAGTTGCCTTGTCAGGTCCCCTCGCGCTCCGCGCGGCAGGTCCGGCGGCGGTCTCCTTCGAGAACGACGTCCTCCCCATTCTCACACGGGCGGGATGCATGGCGGGAAGCTGCCACGCGAAGGCCGACGGACAGAACGGCTTCCAGTTGTCGATCTTCTCCTTCGATCCCGATTCGGACTATCGCGAGATCGTCTACGACGCCCGCGGTCGGCGCATTTTTCCTTCCTCCCCCGATCATTCCCTGCTGCTCCTCAAGGCGACCAATTCGGTTCCCCACGAAGGTGACAAGCGCTTCGAGAAGGATTCCGAGTTCTACCGGGTCATCCGGCAGTGGATCGCCGAAGGAGCTCCCCGCCATGTCGAGAACGAGCCTGAACCCGCCGGCATCGCCATCGAGCCGGCCGAGGGGGTCTTCAAGAAGGGCGAATCGAAGCAGCTCAAGGTCACCGTCACCTACTCGGACGGCGCGAAGCGCGACGTCACCCACCTCTGCGAATTCACCTCGAACGACAAGGCCTTCGCCTCCGTCGATCATGACGGCAAGGTCACCGCCGGGAAGGTGCCCGGGGAAAACAGCGTCATCGTCCGTTATGTCGACCAGGTCGCGGCGATGCGCCTCGTCATCCCCCCCGACACCCTTCTTCCCGCGGA
>JAGRPC010000261.1:3812-8785 GCA_020439925.1 Verrucomicrobiia bacterium
CCCGAGGAAACCGGCGCTTACCTCGCCGACACGGCTCCTGACAAACGCGCCAAACTCATCGAGCGTCTTCTCGGCCCGGAGAATCGCTTCGACTACGCCGACTACTGGGCGGTGAAGTGGGGCGACCTGCTTCGCCCGAACACCCAGCGGGTCGGAGTGAAACCGGTTTACCTCCTCGACCAGTGGATCCGGGAGAAATTCCGCGACAACACCCCGTGGGACGCCTTTGTCACGGAACTCCTCACCGCTGCCGGCAGCACGCACGAATACGGGCCGGTCGCGGTGATCCGCGACAAGCGCGAAGCCGCCGACATGGCCGAATTTGTCTCTCAGCTCTTCCTCGGGGTCCGTCTCAACTGTGCAAAGTGCCATCATCATCCCTCCGAACGCTGGAGCCAGGACGACTACTATTCGATGGCCGCCTTCTTCGGCTCGATGAAGCAGAAGGGGCAGGGAATCTCTGCGCCGATCTCGGGCGAGCCCGAATACTGGTGGTTCGAACCGGGCGGCAAGGTGACTCACCCGGTCTCTGCCGCGGTGATGGTGCCCCGTCCGCCGGGAGGCGAAGCCTTCGCCACGATCGACCCCTCGACCGATCCGCGCGCCGTTTTTGCCGAATGGCTCACGGGCAAGGACAATCCGCATTTCGCGAAGGCCATGGTCAACCGCATCTGGGCGGAAATGTTTGGACGGGGGCTTGTCGATCCCGTCGACGACTTCCGCGAGTCGAACCCGCCGGTGAATGCTCCCCTCCTCGATTGGCTGGCGAAGGATTTCGCGGAGCACAAATTCGACCAGAAACACACCCTGAGGATCATTCTCGAGAGCCGACTCTACCAGCAGAGTTCGGTTCCCAACGAGCACAACGTGGCGGATCAGCGCAACTTTTCCCGCAGCTATCGCCGCCGTCTCCCCGGGGAAGTGCTGCTCGACGCGATCTCGGAGATCACGGGCCAGCCCGAGAAGCTCACCGGACTGCCGGCCGATGCCCGGGCCATGCAGCAGTGGAACCACCTGCTTCCAAGTGACTTCCTCGACGCCTTCGGCCGTCCCGATTCGAGCGCGGCTCCTCCCTGCGAGCGGGAGACGGGCGGAAGCGTGGTGCAGGCGCTTCACCTCATGAATTCCGACGGGCTCCAGCGGAAACTTTCGGCCAAGAGCCCGTGGCTGGACGAGTTGGTCGCAAAGCCGGCCCCCGAGGCGATCACGGACATCTACCGGCGCCTCTTCTCCCGGGACCCCGACGAGAACGAGAAGAAGATTTCCCTCGCCCACCTCGGCGAAAAACCGGATCGGCCGCTCTACGAGGATCTCGTCTGGTCCCTCCTCAACGCAGCCGAGTTCGTGCTGAATCACTGATCGGTGAAGCCCGCCGTCCCGTCCTCCTGAGGGATGGGCGAATCAGAGCACCCGGCCCTTCGGGAACGGCGGGCATCCCTTCTCTCCGTATGCCCGGCCCGCAATGACGCAAGTTGCAGTTGGCACTTGTTCGCCGGACGCTTCATGGAGAATGAGCAGCCAGCATTTCAGGCGAAACTGTGAAGGTGTCGGGCGGCGGGATTTCATCCAGACCGGTCTTGGCGCACTGGGCGGACTTGGCCTCACCCAGATGATGGGCCTGAGGGCCGCCTCGGCCTCGACGACGGCACCGGGTTCACCCTTGGCGGCCGCGAACGATACCCGCTGCATTCTCATCTGGCTCGACGGAGGCCCTTCTCACTACGAGACCTTCGATCCCAAACCCGACGCCCCTTCGGAGATCCGGGGGGAGTTCAAGTCGATTCCCACCTCGGTGCCCGGGGTGCATTTCTCTGAAAAATTTCCCAAGCTGGCCAAGTCTTTCGACCTGTTCACCGTGGTCCGGTCCATCGCCCATGTGCAGAACAACCACGGCGCGGGGAATCACTACCTCATGACCGGATCTCCGACCCCGGTGCCGGTTGGATGCGGAGCGTTTGTCACCTTCCACCCCAGCTACGGTTCGGTGGTGAGCCATCACCGCCGGGTTCCCTACGGACTCCCCGCCTATGTCTCGACACCGCGGATCTCCCGTTCCGGCGGCCCGAACTTCCTAGGAGCCCAGCACGCGCCCTTCGTGATCGCCGACAACCCCGACAGCGAGGGATTCCGCGTGCGCGATGTCAGCCTGCCCAAGGAAATCCAGGAGGGACGCGCCAAGTCACGGGTCGAGTTGCGACGCTCCCTCGATACCCTGCGCCGCGTCACCGACACGGCCGCGGAAGATCCCGCCGTCTCCTTCGATGAATATTATGCCCGGGCCTTCGATCTCGTCACCTCGACCGAGGCCCAGAAAGCGTTCGACGTCTCCCACGAGCCCGAGAACGTGCGCGAGAAATACGGACGCAACGACTTCGGCCAACGCCTTCTCCTCGCCCGCCGTCTCACCGAGGTGGGCGTGCCCTTCGTCACCGTCTATTATGGCGGCTGGGACGATCACCGCACCCTTTTCGAGAACTTCAAGAAGGACAAGGCCGAGCGGGTCGACACCGGTGTGAGCGCCCTCATCCAGGACCTCGCCGCACGCGGCACCCTCGACAAGACCATGGTGCTCCTTCTCGGCGAATTCGGCCGAACCCCGAAGATCAACAAGGACGCGGGGCGCGACCACTGGTCCTTCGCCATGAGCGTGCTCATGGCGGGTGCCGGCATTCCCGGAGGACAAATCGTCGGGGCCACGGACGTAAAGGGCTACTACGCGAACGAGAACATCTACGCGCCCCAGGATTTCGCCGCGAGCCTCTACACGAAGATGGGCATCGATCCGGCGACCGTTCTGCACGACACGAACAACCGACCCGTGCAGCTCGTCAACAACGGGCGGCTCATCAAGGAACTCTTCGTCTGATCCCCGTGATGCGCGGGACCCTCATCGCCGCCTTCGCGGCTCTGCCGCTTTTCGCCGTGGGGGCTCCTCCCACGCTTGAATCGATCTTTCCTCCAGGCGGTCAACAGGGTCGGGAGACAGAGCTGACCCTCTCCGGCAAGTTTGATCCCTGGCCGGTCGCCCTGTGGTCCTCGGCCAAGGGCGTGACCTTCCTCCCCGACAAGGAGAAACCGGGAACGGGCAAACTGAAGATCGACGCCGCCGTGCCTGAAGGCCCGATCTACCTGCGTGTCCACAATGCCGAGGGAGCAAGCGCGTCCCTGCTCTTCATCGTCAGTTCCCGCACGGAGCTCCGTGAAGAGGAAAAGGACAACTCCACCCTTGCCGGAGCGCTCCCGCTCGACCGGACGAAATTCCCCTTCACCCTCAACGGCACCCTTTCCACCGGAGGTGAACTGGATGCCTACCGCATCGCCCTGGAAAAGGGGGAGACCCTTCACGCACGGGTCGAAGCCTATGGATTGCGTTCCCTCGTCGATCCGGCACTTCAACTCTACGATGCGTCCGGCAACCGTCTCCTCCTCGCCCACGACGGCGCCCGCAACCTCGATCCCGCTCTCCGTTTCACCGCTCCTGCAAAAGGCGACTACCTTCTCTCCCTCGTCGGCTTTTCCCATCCTCCGGCGGCCAGTGTGGCCTACACCGGCTCGAAAAACGCCCACTACCGACTCTCCCTCGCTCTGAAGGAGGAGGACCTGCCATCAAGGCTTCGCCCTTCCGATCCCGGGCCCGACACCGCCTCGCCGGAACTCTCGGTCGGCAAGGACATCGTCGGCACGCTCAAGGAGAAGGGAAAAGGGAATCGGCATCCCGTGGTAGCCAAAAAGGGCGAGAAACTCCTCCTCCGCGTTGAAGGACGTTCCCTCGGCTATCCCATCGATCCGGTCATGCGGCTCCTCAAACCCGACGGGGCGGAGCTCAGGCGCGAAGACGACACCAACAAGGAAACCGATCCCGAATATCTCTGGACCGTGGCAGAAGACGGCACCTATGCGGTCGAGGTTCTCGACCGCTTCGGCCGAGCGGGGAACGAGATGAGATATCGCCTTTCTGCAACCCCACCCGAACCCGGATTCTCCGCGACCGTGGACAAGGATCTCCTCGTCCTCGAGCGTGGCAAGCCCCTCGATCTCAAGATAACCGTGACGCGGCGCCACGGCCACACCGCGGCGCTCGACGTCACCACCGAGGGCTTGCCTGCCGGAATCTCGACCGGTAGCCCGGCCAAGGTCGCGGAAAAGGGCGGGGAAGTCGTCCTGAAATTCGAAGCCAAAGCCGACGCTCCCGCCTTCTCCGGCCCGTTTCGCGTGGTCCTTTCAGACCCGGCGTCCAAGGATCCGGGCCATAAACAGGTGGCCGCCTTCTCCTTCCGGAATGACAACTGGCGCGGCCCCTACGCGCTGGACGAGATCACCGACCTCTGGCTGACTCTCCCGCCGAAGAAGGAGGAGCCCAAAAAAGAGGAAGCGAAAAAAGACGCCGCCGAGAAGAAGTGAGCCCGTCTCGCAACCTCCGACCGGCCGCCGGGTTCCATCCTCGTCCGAGCCTTGACGAGCCGCTGCACTTTCCGTCAAGCTTACCTCAGGCGATCTTCCATGAAAACCCAGGTCTTGTATTCCGCGTTGCTGCTCTCCATGCCTCTCCCGGGCATGGCAGCGGACCCCGTCTTTTTCACGAACCCGGTGCAAACGCTCCAGGTGAGAAATCTGGGGTTGGCCGAGCGAAAGGTGCCTATCTACCACGGCGGCCACCTCATTCGCCGCAAGCGCCACGAAGCCATCGAGGGCTTCTTCCGCGTCGGAAAAAGGAGGAGCACCCCGCAGCTCTTCGCCGATCTCGTGGCCAACACCTACCTGCGGCTCACCTACCAGAAACGCCACGGTCGCTCCGGTCGCCTCGGCACGTCCATCGCGACCAGCCCGGCCTATCGCACGGGTTCGACCATCGATCTCGTCCCCGACGTGAGCCGCGTCAGCGTCTATGCCAAAGGAACGCGAGCGACCTACAGTTCGAAACTGACCGCAAGCTTTCCCGGAGCAGCCTCCATCGGCTTCCGCCGAGAACTCGA
>JAGRPC010000262.1 GCA_020439925.1 Verrucomicrobiia bacterium
CGCTGAGAGCCCTCCTGAGCGATCGGAGGGTCATTTGGCTGTCGTGATATTCCGAAAGGCGGAAGAAAGATTTCAGAGCTCCGTGGAGCTCGGGAGAGCTATCCGTGACTCACGCGATCTCATCCAACCGGTGGATTCGTGTCATCCCAGGATCACACCGCTCGAATCGACTGGCGGATATTGCGAATCGCGAACGTCCTCACCCGGTCCGGCGGGCCATTTCCACTTCCAAGCTGAAACCGACCAGCAGAAGTAGACCGAGGGCCAGCACGAAGAGGGCAATTCCGGTCCAGGCGAAAACCACCGCAGTAGGTCTTCTCCCCGCGATTCCCGGAATACGCAGGAGCTTTATCGCATTGACCGGCCCGAATAGTCCGATTGCGAAAATGAGTAGGAAGTGGAGAAATCCAGTTCCCTCGGCTCGTAGAAATGCGAACATGATCGGATTGGCTGCCACTGCCAGGGTCAGGATGATCATGATCACGGGAAAAATGACCGCTGCCGCGGCGGCGGAACGGGCATTTTTCTCTATCTTGGTCTGGCCGCCGGTCAGTTTCGCAGGCCGCTGTGATGTCGCTTCCACTGGAGGAGTAGGCAGGGGGGCGGAGATCAGGGAACTCAAGGGAACCCAATCGTCCCCTCCTTTCGGGCAGACCTGGGTATCCGGATCGATCACGCCCGCCGAATTCATTTTCTCCAGGTCCTCCATCGCGAAGGGACCTACCGGCTGGTTCCGTGCGTCTGCGTAGTAGTAGCGGATCAATGTCATTTTGGGGCGAGGAGGGTCAAGGTGTCGGGATGCGCGCGCCGTAGGCGACTGCGATTTCCCTCAGGTCACGGTAGGTTGCGTCGATGTTCTGGGCGGCGATCCGGGCTTGGTAGTCGGTATATCCCACGCCCGAGAAATCGTTGGCCAAGCCGCCAAAGAACCCTTCCAGAAACCAAGTCGCCGGGTTGTTCGCCTCGAAGTAGGGTGCCGCGGTTTCCCAGGCATCGATGTTGCGCTGGTAGGCAACCCGGAATTCGGGGGGGCAGCCTCGCGTGTCGATCTTCTGGAGTGCGGACGCGATGAAGCGGGACTGGCTTGCGGCATCATCGGGATAGCGCTTCGCCGCGTCATGGCTGACCTCGATTCCCTTCCTGAGGGCGCGCTCCATTTCGGCCACTTCTCCACCTCCGGGGATTAGCATGGCGAGGGTGGTCAGCAGCGCAGGCAGTGCTCCAAGGCCGCCTGTCAGGATAGCGGCGAGAGCGAAACCTCGTTTCGACGAGGCGGGCTTTTTCAGGACCAGGACACCGCCCACCACTGCCGGAATGGCGAGGAGTAGCGCGAGAACAGGGAGAAAAGTGACGAGGATCGACAGGATCCCGCCCCCCATGGCCGCCGGGGCAGTCCACTCGGGAAGGCTCGTCCAACTTGGAGACGGACTCTCTGCCGCAGGTTGGGGGCTTGCCCGGGGTGGTGGAGGTGTGAGTGGTGGCCCGAGAGGCGGATCAACGGGAGCCTCCCAATCACTGATCGGCTTCCACTCGCCCTCGCCGGCGGGGCAGACGAGCACGTTCGGGCCCACGATGCCCGAGGCTACCAGCTTGCGGATGCCCTCGAGGGTCATCGGTCCGACAGGCTGATTCTCGGCGTTTAGGTAGTAGTAGTCGGCCATCGGAAGCGGGGAAGAGTGACGATGGCTAGTGAGGAACACGCACCATCCAGATCTTGAAGAAGACGACAGGGAAAAGCCATGCGTACAACTCAGGATTCCATGGCCTGCGGCGAAACTTCCAGAAGGGAGTGCGCTTCGCCCTCTCCTCTTCTCGCGCGATGTCCTCTGGATCGATCAATGCTCTGAGGATGTGGATGAGCGAAAGCGTAAATTGGAAGAAGGTGGCCTCGCTGAATGCGTAGGTGAGACCGGAGAAGAACAGAATCCCTTCCCAGCCGTCGGACGGGAGGTCACCTGTAAGCCACACGAAGTTGTATAATAGATCGAATACACCGCCCATCGCCATGATCGAGGCTGTGATGACAGCGAAGGGCACCAGCCACATGAGCCGTCGGGGCTTTTCCGGTGCGGTCTCCGCCCACCACTCTCTTGTGGAGTTCACCAGCCCGGGGAGCAGCTTGAACACCCAGTAGATCGAGAAAACCGGGATCAGGAAAAAGCCAGCCGCCTTGATTGGAGAAGCGAATCGATGCCGCTCCGGGAGTGAGATCACCAGGAAGTAGATCAGGGCCACGCTGCCTGCCATAGATAGAAGCGTAAGAATCACCAAGAGGCTGTCACCGGCTCCTTGAGAAGCATAGGGGTCTCCTGCCTGGACGGATGTGCGATCTGAAGTCGTACTCAGGAAGAAGGCGATCAAAGAAACAATTACGGTAGCCGTGTAGACGATTTTGAGCGTGCGGACTTTCTGAGCCGGAGATGCCTCCTTTGAACATGGTGGTGACGAGATGGGCTCGGGGCTTGGCTGAGAGAGGGGTGTTGGAGGTTCGCCGATCGTGTTGAGACTTCTCCACGTTTCGCCTCCTGCCTCGCAGATCATGACGTCGTGAGGAATGACGCCGGCGTTCGCGAATTTCCGGATTTCACCAAGAGTCAACGGCCCCACTGGATTCCCGGAATGGTCGGCGTAGTAGAATTTCGTGATCCGGTCCATGCGCTCCATCGTTTGGTGAATCACCGATATCCCTGCTGTCGGAGTATCTCGTCCGAGTATCCCTGCTGCCGAAGCCCTTCATTGGCTCGGCGCTGGGCCTCCTGATATTGTGGCGGGATATACTGGGTGTAGGGATTGGCCGAGAATGGATTCCCGCCTTGTGGTCGTTGCTGAAGATTGCGTTCGATTTGCTGACGCAGCAGGGCGTTCATTTTCGCAATCTCTCGCTGCTCGCTTCTCTCGCGCAGCGCCTCCATGGCGAGTTCGAAGTTCATATCCGCCGATTGCTCGATCCATGACCAGCCCGCATCCCTGTCACTGGGAACGCCACGGCCTTCGATCAGGCAAACTCCCACGCAATACTTTGCCCCACGGTCACCGGCCTCGGCCGCGCGGAGATACCACTCGAAGGCTCTTTCCAAATCGGGCTCGAAGCCATCGATTTCACCCGACAACAGACGGGCCAGACCATTCATGGCGAGTAGATTTCCCTCTTGGGCCGCATCTTCGAGAAGTCGCTCGGCCTGCCCGAAATCCTGTGAAACTCCAAACCCATTGGCATGGCACCATCCCAAGTGCGTTCGCGCTTCGACATCGCCCGCCGCCGCCGCTTTCTGCAGCCACACGATGGCTTGCTCGAAATCAACGGGGACGCCACCCCCTTCCATAAGATAATCGATGGCGACCTGCGTCTGCGCGCCGACATGTCCCGACTCGGCGGAAGCACGAAACCAGCGATAAGCTTCGACGGGATCGGCTTCGACACCGAGACCGTCCCGATAGCAGACAGCGAGGCGAAACTGTGCGAAACTGTCACCGCTTTTCGCGGCCTCGCGGAGAGCCGCCGATTCACCCTCGTGATCTATCCAGACAGAGGTAACGCGATCTTCTTTCCAGCCACCGGTCGCGATCAGAAAACCTGTGCCAGCCATGAAGGCCACGCCAACACCCGCCAGCGCAGGCGCTGCCCATGTGGGAAACCGAGGGGTGGAAACGCGATGCCCCGGTTGCACAGCCTCTCCAGATCGGGACAAGGCGTGCCCATCGTCCGAGTGATCGATTCTTCGTCGGCGACCGATTGCGACCGCAAATACGACGCCCATTCCCAGCACCAGTGCGACCAGGACCATGGTTGTACCGATCAGAATTCGAATAGGAAAAAGGCCGCCGCCGTTGCTGGCACGTTCGCTTGGGATCGGAACAACTTTGCCCTTGGCGAAATCCATCTGTCCATCGCTTCCCTCCAGAGAGTTGTTCTCTGTAGCGAAGTCATCGTCTGAAAGCGCATCAGGCACACCGACGGGTGTCGACCCGCTCCTGTCGGGACGAGTTTCGGCCACCTGCTCCGCAGATGTGATTTCCTCGGGAGCCGAGGCGACGCGTTGGATGGAGATTTCCAAGGGCTCCAAAGACTCGGTCTGGCCGGGACGATCATTGGGCATCGAATCTTCGCGAGGTTTTTCGTCGAAAACCGAAGCCGAAATCTCGGGTTCTGCAGTTCGTTCGACGCCACTAAACCAGGCGTCCGATTCCGTGACAGGTGGTTCAGCTACGGCGACGACATCCTTGGGCTTCTCGATCTGTGTGCCACTCGAAGTCGTGTTTAGCCGATCGATTTGGTCATCGGACAATTTGTCAATGGGAACCGAGGCGACTCCTCCCGAATGCATGATGGAGACCATGCCTTCCCGAGCCGAAGTAAGTCTCGCTTCGGTGTAGCTCCTTCCGTCTACCGTGAGGTCGGTTGTCTTCGGCGCGGAGGCCTCCACCTGCTTCTCGTAATCGCCCCGTGACATGAGGCGTCCCTGCACAATTACGTTTCCGCTCTCGATGGTCTGAACCAATCCCTCGATCCTGGTGGCCAGGGGCTCCAGTGCGGCTTTTGCTCGCTGATAGCGTTCCTGCATGGAACGGAGGGAAGCGGCTTCGGACCGGAGCCTGCCGACGCCGGCGTCGTCCACAACCGTCAGACGGCCAAGGTCAGTTGGGCGAACGAGTTCCTTGAGCTGGTTGTTCGTCACGCGAACAGTTCGGCCGTCCGAGGTCGTGACGTTGGTGACAAGAGGATGCCGTTCCGCCTTCACGAAGGGCAAGGCGATAGCGATCTCGTCCCGGGCGTGGTCGGTCTCCGTGTAGATGATGATCCCCGACATTGGCTCTTCGGTCTTGCCGGGCAAGATCGAGGCAAAAACCAGGAGTGGGATGATCCATCTCGCAAACCTTCCGGCTTGAGAAAAGAAAACGAGGCGGCGTGAAAGCCACCGCAATAGAATGGAGATGATGATGTTCCCCATAGGGAACCTATCTTCCCGAATTTCGCGCCAAGGTCAAGTTCCCC
>JAGRPC010000263.1 GCA_020439925.1 Verrucomicrobiia bacterium
GCGGTCACGTAGTAGTGGTTCCAGTCGCTGTTGTTGGCCACATTGAGGGTTGACCAGTAGTTGTCGCTGTAGGCAATGCCGGCACCGAGCGCGAGACTGATGCTGTCGGTGAGGCCGAAGGACTTCGCGAAGCCCAGCTGGTGATACCAGCCGTTGGCGAGTCCACCCATGGCGTAAGCGTTCGAATAGGTCACATCAACGAAGCCGAGGCTGCGGCTCACTTCGAGTCCGAGTCGCGGATTGTTTACCCCTTCGATCAAGAAAGAGGCAAAACGACGGTTTTGCACCCGTCTTCCGGAAGAGGAGCCTTGAAGATGGCCAAAGAAAGGTGTCTTCCCTCACTGTCGCATACCGACGATCTCGTGACCGTTCCGGATTCTCCCTCCGGAAGGGTGATTTCCTCCCCCTGGCTCAGTGAGCGTTCAGCCACAACCACCCGAAGGCTCCGTTTCACTTTTCCCACGCTGCGGATTCTTGAGACAATCTCCTGCCCGAGATAACATCCCTTGTGGAAATCGACCGCCCATTCGTCCAGACCGAGTTCTGCCGGAAACTCTTCGCCGTGGAATTCGAACCCCGATTTTGGGATGCGGGCGAGGACCTCCTCGCATTCCCAGTCCTGATCTGAAATGGCTTCAGAATCGGGAAATGGAAAAACTTCATCCCTGGACAGCAGGAGATCCCTCCCCAAAAACCGTGCCCGGCGACACACCATCCCTCCTCCGGAATCTCCGATAAAATGATGGAGAAGCCGATAATGATCGCTGACGTCCTCTACCTCGCAATCGTCCGAGATCAGATAGCGCTCGAGTCGGGCGAGGAGAGCTTCTCTCTGACACCCCTCTCCGTCGAGAATCAGGGATTCCCCATCAGCCCTTACCCAGACAAGCGCTTCCACCTTGCCCTTTACCGTGCACAGGCAGGCCGGAACCACACCCCTCTCTGGAGGGCCATCCATCTGATTGGTGACCTGCCCGTTGAGATAACGAACACGATCCGGGCCGGTGATTCGGAAAATGGCCCGATCTCCCAGATCGCGCCAGCGACCGCCCAAGGAATTGGGAATCTCCGACTCCGCAACCCCGTTCATGGTTTCGCAGGGGACTTTGGATCGGAAGCAGCCGCTTTCTGATAGGCGGCAGCGACTACCGAATAATCATCTTCCCCGCGCCCTTTCTGAATCGAGCGATACATCATACTTGCCGTTGTTGAGAGCACCGGTTGGTCGACGTCGAGTTGCTTGCCGAGGGCGAGGGCATACTGAGCGTCCTTGAACATGTTCTTGAGCGAAAAATGAGGTTCGTAGTTGCCCTCCAGGATACCGGGCAGCTTCATTTTCACCAGCGGTGAACAACAGGCGTTGTCACCAAGAGCCTCCAGGAGTCTTTCGGGATCGATCCCGGCGGAGAGGACGAGTCCATAGGCCTCGGAAAGAATCCCCACGGTCGCGGCCGAGATCATGTTCGTGGCGATCTTGATCAGGGAAGCTTCACCCACACGGCCCATAGGCAGGATCGTCCTCGCACTTGCCTCCAGCACGGGTCTCGCTCGTTCGAGAACCCTCGCTTCTCCACCCACATAATAAACAAGGGCACCCGCTTCAGCAGCAAGACGGCTCCCGGTGAAAGGAGCATCGAGAAACGAAGCACCGGCCTCGCGCACGGTCTGGTAAACCTCGGCCACGGTTTCGGGATCGAAGGTTCCGTTGGCCACAATCAGGTGCCGGGACTCCAGCCGGTCTCGCATCCCGGCAATGACCGATCGCAAGGCCTCGCTGTCCCCGACAAAGATCTGAATGATATCAGCGAGGGCCGCAACCTCCCCCGGAGAGGCCAGGAAATCCGGCAAGGGTTTCGGCGTTCGGTTCCAGACATAAACCTTATGACCGGCCCCGCGCAGGCATTCCGCCACCCGGCTTCCGATAATCCCTTGGCCAATCACTCCGACGGGTTCCCGTGTTTCCGCTTCCATATCGATGAATTCAGCGCAGCGATGCCCTTTTCGCAAGGACGGGTTGAAGGGCTGCCCCGCTTCGTGTTTGCTTCCGGCAATGATGAACTGGTCTCGGGGATTTCTCGCCCAACTCGGCAGATTCGGGCTGCTCTCGAAGGAGGTTCTCGCTTCGCTGCTTCATTCCGGAATCCGGTGGCGCGCCGTCTCTTCTCAAATCGTGGCCATCGGAATCGGTTCGCAGCTTGTCGTCATCGTCACCGGCGCGTTTACCGGTGCGGTCTTTGCGGCACAAGCCTATTTCAAATTCAAGGAGCTCGGCCTCGGATCCGCGACGGGCCCTGTCGTGTCGATCGCCATGTGCCGGGAGCTCGGACCCGTTCTCGCCGCCCTCATGGTAGCTGGGCGTATGGGATCCGCCATGGCCGCGGAGATCGGAACGATGCGGGTCACCCAGCAGGTTGATGCGCTCCGCTCATTCGGGGTTGACCCGGTGGACTACCTCGTCGTGCCGAAGTTTCTGGCCATCCTCGTGTCGATGCCCGTGCTCGTGGCGGAAGCGATCTGGCTTGGCATGATCGCCGCCGAGTTCCTTACCGTGGAAATGTTTGGTGTGCCCCGGCCTTGGTTCGATGCCCAACTTGTCGCCCACACCCGTGTCGACGATGTCGCCACCGGACTCATCAAAGGGACGATCTTCGGGGTGATTATCGTGATCGTTTCCTGTGCACGGGGGATTCACGCGAAAGACGGCGCCGTGGGGGTTGGTCAAGCAACGACCCGTGCGGTAGTAGACTCCTCCCTCGCCATTCTTGTCGTGAACTTCTTCCTTTCCCTGCTTCTGAATTACTGGTTGCCCACAAGTTCGATCGACCTCTGAATCCAAATGGACTCGCTTCCCGACAAGCTTCCCTTTTTTGAGGTGGAGGGCCTGCACCAGAGCCTTGAAGGCCAGGAAGTCCTTCGCGGGGTGAGTTTTTCCGCAGCCCAGGGGAAAACCACGGTCATTCTGGGCGGGAGCGGCGCCGGGAAAAGCGTCCTGTTGCGCCATCTCAACGGTCTCATGAAACCGATCGCAGGTACTGTAAAAGTGATGGGACGTGACATCGGGCCTCTCTCAGAAAGGGATCTTCGACCAATCCGGCGAAGTATCGGAGTCCTCTTTCAAGACGGCGCCCTCTTTGATTCCATGGATGTATCGGAGAACATCGCTTTCCCCCTGCGCGAAGGGGGAGAACGGGACGAGTCAGCCATCGCTGCCAGGGTCGAGGAGACCCTTTCCCTCGTTGGCTTGCACGGCCATGAACGAAAACGCCCGGACGCCTTGTCCGGCGGCATGAGGAAACGGGTTTCGCTCGCCAGGGCCATCGCGGCCCGACCCGATTGTCTGCTCTACGACGAGCCAACCGCCGGACTCGATCCTCTCCTGTCCGAGAACATCACGCGACTCATCGCCCGCCTGAAGGATGAAATGCGGCTCACCTCAGTGATGGTGACCCACAATCTCGGTGCCATGAGGTTTGTTGCCGACCACGTAATCTTCCTTAATCATGGACGCGTTCTCTATGCGGGAGAACCCGAAGGCCTCGAAGATTCCACCGACGAGGCCATCAGGAATTTCCTCGACGCCGACGCTCTCGGCCGGGAGTAGCCCCCCTTCCCCGTTGTCACGAAGGAGATTCCCATCGATAGTGAACCCTCTCGCCAGATGTCCTCCTCTCACCGTAACGAGATCCAGGTCGGTCTCTTCGTTCTCCTCGGGGCTATCCTCGTGGCGGGCCTCGTCCTGCGTTTCAGCAAAGGTGGAATCGCGAAGGGCGAAGGGTATCCCCTCATCGTCGAGGTCAAGGATGCGACCGGAATTCGCGCCGGCGCTCCGGTCCGCCTGGGTGGCGTCGACATTGGGCGTGTCTCGGGCGATCCGTCCCTAAACAACGATTTCGTGATGCTCTCCGTCCCCCTCGAAATCTTCTCGAACAAGCATATCCCCGTCGGCTCTTCCGCAAAAGTGGCCACCAGCGGTCTGATGGGCGACAGCTATGTCCGAATCGTTCCTCCCGAAAAACCGACTGGAGAGTTTCTTCCGGAAGGCCATCGGCTTCTTGCCGAACCCGCCGAAAGCCTAACTGATCTCGCAGGGGAAGCGGGAGAAGCCCTCGACGGAATGACCGATGCTTCCGCTGGCATCCGTTCGGCCGCCGAACGTGTCGAGCGCCTCACGCAGAGGCTCGACTCCGAACTGCTCTCCCGGGAGAATCTCGACAACTTGAAGGTTCTTCTCACGGAAATGAGGACGGCTTCCGCCAATCTGAGGGCGGCCTCGGAGCAAGTCCCCGCCCTGCTTCACGACAGCACCGTTGCGATCGAGAAGATCGGCAGCGCCGCCGACGCGGCCTCGGAGTCGTTCTCTGGTGTCGACGGGTCTGTCGAGAAGTTCAACCACACCCTCGATCTGGTCGACCCGACCTTTGCGGAACTCGACGCGACACTCGACGATCTGCGGGCAACGCTTTCCCGCACGCAGTCGCTTCTGAAGGAAATGGAGGAAGGCGACGGACTTGCCGCCGCTTTCCTCAAGGATCCTGGACTGAAACAGGATCTCGAAGGAGTTCTCGACAAATTGAACCGCTACGGCATTCTCTTCTATCCGAAGGAAGGAAGCTCGAATCGCATCGGCGCCCCCCCGGCACCGCAAACCGGCGAAGAAGAGCGGAAAACCTTTCCCGGCCTGCGACGGCAGCCTTGATTCCACCATGCCCTTTCTCGTAATCCTGAAGCGATTCGAAGTCTGGCTGCTCCTCCTGCTTGTCGCCGGCTTGATCGCCTTCGCTCTGCAAACTCCGGCGGAAGTCCTGCCCGCGCCGGTGAACCCGGACTCCCTGAATGCACCCGCGAAAGGCACTTCCACCGCTTCACCCGTTCAAGGGGAGACATCCCCCCCGGTAGAGCCCCTCCCATCACTGGCCATTCGGGAAGTGCGCGTCTCGCCCTCCTCGGGAGGCTACATCGTCGAAACCCTTCTCGCGGGAAGGGCTCCGGGTGAGAAGGACCTGCCCCTCGACGAATCCACAGTGCGGGCATCCACGACCGACGGCGTACCGGTCCGCCTGTTTTTCGAACCCTTCCGGGAGCGGCAGGTATTGCTCGCCTCGGCCGAATCGACTGCCTCGCTACGCTGGTGGCTCCCCGCTTCGGGACCTTCCGCGCTCTGGATCGAAATCGACAACGTGCGCCTTCAGGCCAAGCTTCCCTGACCCGTTTCCCCCGGAACGCCTGTCCATGTCCGCAACGCAATCAGCCGAGTATCTGCTCATCAACAACAACAACACGCGGACGAAATTCGCCCTGGCATCCCGCGAAAGTCTTCTCGACCACCGTTCTCTCCTCTCCCGTGAGGTCTCTTGCGAATCGGTGAAGGCCCTCCTCGAGGGATGGGCCTACAAGCAGGTCATCCTCGCCTCCGTGGTTCCCGACCACGTGCAGGCTCTGGTCGATGCCCAGGAAGGCAGAACACTTGTTCAGGTATCCCACCGCATTTCCCTCGGTGTCGAGGTGGACTTCCCCGACCCTTCGCGAATCGGCGCCGACCGTCTCGCGAACGCGGCGGCCATCGCGGCGAGGCGTCCCGGGCATCCTGTTGTCGTCGTCGATTTCGGCACTGCGGTGACCTTCGACATCATCGACGCGCGTCCCGCCTACATCGGCGGTGTCATCGCTCCAGGACTCGACGCCATGCGTCACTACCTCCACGAACGGACCGCCCTACTCCCCGAGATTGAAATCGCCCGCCCTGCCTCGGCAATCGGAAAATCGACCGTTCACGCGATGCAATCGGGTGCCTACCATGGCTACCGGGGACTGGTTCTGGAGATCCTCGCTCGCATCAACGAGGAACTGGGAACCACCGCGAAAACAATTGCCACCGGAGGATATGCGGCTTTGATAGCCGACGGTTTGCCGGCAATCGAGTCGGTTGAGCCTCAACTCACCATGCAAGGGCTCCTTCTGATCGCCCAACTCAACTTCAGTTCATGACGACTCCTCCGGTCATCGGTATAGATTTTGGCGGCACCTCCGTGAAACTCGCCGTCGTTTCGGGTGAAGACTTCCTTACCGGGATCGAGCGAATCCCGACCCAGGATTTCGACAATCCGGACGCCCTCATCCAGGCCATCGTCGAAGCGATCGGCGCGATCCGCAGGGAACATCCCGAAATCGCCGCGATCGGTATCGGAGTGCCCGGTGCAGTCAATTTTCACACGGGCATGACCTACAATCTGACCAATGTGAGGGGTTGGACGGCTGTTCCCCTGCGTGACATCATCAGCGAGAAAACCGGATTGCCCACGGTGATTGAGAACGATGCGAACTGCATGGCCTACGCCGAGTGGAAGTTCGGAGCCGCGAGGGGTTGCGAACACGCCGTCTGCCTCACGCTCGGTACCGGTGTCGGAGGTGGACTCATTCTGAACGGAGGTCTCTTTCGGGGCGCGGAATGCGCGGCCGGGGAAATCGGACAGATGGGGATCGATCGAATGGGCGTTCCGGGTCCTTACGGAAACACCGGAGCACTGGAACGATACATCGGAAACCGGCAGATCGTCGAAATGGCGGAAGCCCTCTACGCCGAGCGAGGAGCGGAACCTCCCTCTCCCCTCACTCCCGAGAGTCTCGCAGCCGCCGCCAACAGTGGGGATCCCGTGGCCCTCGAACTCTGGAAACAGGTCGCGGAGTGCCTGGGATACTGTCTCATGAACGTCATCTATCTTCT
>JAGRPC010000264.1 GCA_020439925.1 Verrucomicrobiia bacterium
TGTAAATCTGCTGGCTATGCCTTCGAAGGTTCGAATCCTTCTCTGCCCATTCTCTCAAAAGACCCCGGTCCCGGTTCATGCGGGATCGGGGTCTTTTGATTTGGTGGAAAAGGGCCTGTGGAAACCACGACCACCCCTCATTCCCCCAACCGCTTGATCAGATTCCGGTCCCGCGGGGTGACCAGATTGACCACGGTACCGGGTTTGCCGGCACGGGCGGTGCGTCCGGCCCGGTGGAGATAATTCTTCAGTTCTCGGGGAAGATGGTAATTGATGACCCGTCCGATGGACTCGACATCAAGACCGCGAGCGGCGAGGTCGGTCGAGATGAGGACAGGAAGGGCACCATCCCGGAAGTCTCGCAGATTTCGGCGGCGCTCGAGCTTGTCCATGTCCCCACGGTAGACGGCGCAACGATAGCCGGCCTCGACGAGGGCCTCGGCGAGTTCGTCGCACTGGCCGCGCGTGTTGGTGAAAATCAGAGTTCCACCCTCGACCGATTCGTCGAGAAGACTCTCCAGCACGGGGAAGCGTCGGCCACCCGGCACGTTGATGTTCACGGTGGTGAGGGTGGAAACGGGCCGGTGGCGGCCCTCGGTCTCGACAACGAGGGCATCGTCGAAGAGTTCGCTGATCAGGCTGCGAACGGAGTCGGAAGCGGTTGCCGTGAAAAGCGCGAGTTGGCGTTCTGCCGGGCAGCCCTTGAGGATGCGGCGGATCGCGGGAAGAAACCCGGCATCGAGGATCTGGTCGGCCTCGTCGAGGACGAGGAAGCGCACCCCGGAGAGGCTGATGAGTTCCATCCTGAGGAGCTGCTCAAGTCGGCCCGGAGTGGCCACGAGGACGTCGAAGGCACCCGCAACATTGCGCCGCGCCACCTTCATGGCGATGCCCCCGAGCGCGGCGCGAACCCTCACACGGGTGTCGTGGGTCAAGGTCTTCATCACCCGGGTGACCTGCTCGCCGAGATCACTGGACGGAGCAAGGACAACGGCACGCGGCCGGCCAGCTTCGGTTTCGGGTCCGATCTCCTCTTCGTGCCGCTTCACGGCCTGGAGGAGTGGGATTACGTAGGCGAGGGTTTTCCCGCTTCCGGTTTCGGCGACGCCGGCGACCGATTCTCCGCGGAGAAGTGGAGGCATGGCACGCTCCTGAATTCCGGTGAGATGGGTGAGACCCTGCTCGTCGAGGGAGACGAGGAGTGAAGGAAGAAGGTCAAGAGAGCGAAAGGTGGGCATGCCGGAAAACACAGTGTCCGGCGGATATGCGCGCTCCGCAAGCGCAGCGTGTCATCCCTCTCCTATCGGAACCGCATCGCGTAGAGGTCGGCCTCCACGAGGCGGAAGACAACGCGAACCGGTTTCCCGGCTAGGCCGGAGAGATCGCCTCCCTTTGGCCAGGAAATCGCTCCCTCGAGAGAGTCTCCGGTCAGGGCGATGGATTCATCGAGAGAGTAGCCCGGGATCGGGGCACCGTTTTCGTCGAGGAGCCCGGCACGAACGGAGCCGCGAGGACTGCCCACGGCGTAGTTGAGAACAAGTTCTTTCCCCGAAAAAAGCAGGGGACGCGAAAGGGATTCCCCTCCCTTTTCCCCGGCGCGCAACGAGACAAATCCATCAAGGCGCCAGGTAAAGGCCCTGATGCGCCCGGGCTCCTCGCCGTAATAGGCCTCGGTGGCGTAGACGGTCATTTCGTCGGGACGACCGGGAAGCTGTACGAGCCCCCAGGTCATGTAGTTGCTCCGGTTCCCTTGCCGGTCGGCGGGAGCGGTCTCCAGAATGAGCGGCTCGGCAAAGCGACGGAAGCGGACGCCATCACGGCTGATCATGAAGACCGGCTCGACCCGTTCTCCCTCCTCGGGCAGGAAGCGCGTGGGAAAACCGACGAAGAGGTGGGGGGCCCGGAAATAAGGTTGAACGGCGTTGGTGTAGAGGTGCTGATCGGGAACGCCTCCGGTGTAGGTGAGGTCCTCATGGGGCTCCCAATGCACGAAGTCCTTCGAAGTGGCGGTGCGAATCGCCCGGAAACCTTCGGGTTTCCATGCCTGCCCGTCGGCGACTCCCTTGGTGAAAATCCGCCAGTAGGCGCGGTATTCGCCACGATGACTGTCCCAGAAAGCCAGATTCTGTGAATCGAAGGCACCTGCGGTGATGACGGGGTCCTTTCCGGCCTGTTCCCAGTGGATACCGTCGGCCGAATGAAAGGCCATCAGGCCATGCTTGCCTTTTTCGCGAGAGCCTCCAAGAGCCTTGTAACGCGCTTCAGGCGGACAGGCGGGATTCTCGTCGCGGAACGGAGTGAAATTGTGGACTCCATTGCCGGAGGAGAGAATGAGGTTGTTCCGCTTCGATCCGGCGAACTCGAGCAGTCCAAGGTCGGGCCGGCGCCAGTAGCGCCCGTCGTCGCTTTCGACGTAGCAGGTGACCTCGCTGCGAAGCTGCCGCTTCGTCTGCGGGTCGTGGGCCCAACCCCGATAGTAGAGGCGGTAGATAGGACCGTCCTGGAAGACGGTGTAATAGCCGGACGTATTTCCCTCCCATGGAGCGTCGGCGGAAAAAACGACGTCACCAGGCCTGGGCTGGTGAACCTGCCAGGAAAGGTCTCCGGATGGTTCCTCGACGAGATCGCCGGTGGCGAACAGCTCCCACCGCTTCCCGACCTCTAGCGTTTCCCCTGCCCGAAGTTTCGATGCAGGAAGCGCGGAGACCAGAAACGGAAGCGCAGAGAGGAGGCAGAAGGCGGGGCACCGATTCATCCCACGAGATTGGGACAATACCGGAACCCTTGGCGAGTCCGCGATGACGGGGGAAGAGCGCTGTCTCAGCTCTTGCTGAGAGCCGCTTTGGCCTCGGCGAAGGAGGTCTTGAGACGGGAGTAACTCTTGCCCTCGTACCCGGCAGCCTTGACCGCGGCGAGGACGGCGTTCTCATCGGCGCCTTCCGCAGAATCGACCGAAAAAATGGCTACCTTGGTCTTCGGGTCGACAAACACCTCGGTGATATGATCGACCTTCTTGAGTTCCTCGCCAATGGACCAGGCGCAGCCGGCGCATTTCATTTCGGGAACTTTGACCTGCCAGGCGCCGGCTTCTTCCGCGCGGAGAGAGAGCAGGGAAAAGGCAGCAGTGAGGACGAGACTGAGGAGGGTGATGGCTTTCATGATGAACCGTTTTGAGTCTGGGTGGAGGTTTCGTTATTGGATGGAGAGGGCGATTCCTTGAGAAGTCCCAGAATGATCTGCGAGGCAACGGAAACCGACTCGGGCTGCAAGCCGTCGACGTAAGCCCTCACGGTACCCGACCGGTCGACAATCGCAAACCGGTTGGTGTGGATGAGTTTCTGCGAAAGGAGTTTCCCCGCCTCCATGGGGTCACGGGTGATGGGAAGGAGGAAACGCTCCTTGATGAGCTGGTCGAGCCCGGCGACATCGCCGGTGAGGAAGTGCCAGCGGGCGGGATCCGCTTGCCAACGCGCGGCGAACTGGTTCAGGCGATCCGGCGTGTCTGTCTGTGGATCGACGGAAAACGAGACAAAGGAGAGACCTTCCTCGCCGGAGAAGAGGCGCTGCAGTTCGGCAAAACGCGAGGAAAGGACGAGACACTCCGCGTTGCAGGAAGTGAAAATGAAATTCGCGACCCAGACTTTCCCGTCGAGAGTCTCCCTGGTAACGGGACGAGCCTGCTGATCCGTGAGATCAAACCCACCCACATCCCGGAAGGTCCCCATGAGCACGGAACCCTGGGGCGTTTTCTCCCCGCAGCCCCCCAGGCACAAAGCGAGCGATGCCACCGCCAAGGGTCGGCGGGCTCGGAGGAGCAGGGAGTCCAGGGTCTCGAGATTCATGCGCGAGGTTCTGCCACGGAATTACGTCGGAAGAACCCTCATGCGCATCCTTTCTTTTCAAAAGGGTTCTCCCGTGTTTCCGTCACGTCCCCCTTGATCGTAGTTTCGGGTCAAGCCCTCCGGATTCCTCATGCCGACTTTCCAACTGCTCGCCGTCACCTTCTTTCTCGCCGCCACCGTGGGTCTGGTCTCGTGCGGAAACGAGGAAACCGGGGGACCCGGCAAAACGAAGCGCTTCCACGTGCGCGGAGTCGTGCAAAAGGCCATGCCGGGCGATCCCTCGATGATGATTATCGATCACGAGGAAATTCCGGGATACATGCCCCGGATGATCATGCCCTTCCATGCCAGGGACCCGGAGGAGTTCGTAAAGCTCGAGCCGGGCATGGTGGTCACCTTCGACTATCACGTCTCGGGAGAGGAATCGTGGGTGACAGGAGTGAAACCGACGGGCGAAACGGGCGCGCTCACCCTCGACGAACGTCGTCCCGACGACGCCAGACTCGCCCGGCCGGGTGACCACCTACCGGAGGTTGCCTTTCTCGACGAAACCGGCGCAGAAGTCCGGATCTCCGATTTCAAAGGAATGCCGGTGGCACTGACCTTCGTCTTTTCCCGCTGCCCGGTCCCGGAATACTGCCCGCGCATGATGAACCAGTTTGCGGAAGTGATCGAGGCGATGAAGACCACCGCGGGAGCGCCCCCCACCTACCGGCTTCTCACCATATCCTTCGACCACGAGCACGACCGACCCGAGGTCCTCAAGGCCTGGGCGGCGGCCTTCGGCTTTCGCGAGGGCATGCCCTGGAGCCTGCTTTCGAGCGAGGATCCCGGCCCCATCGAGGCGCTCGCGGTTCCCACGGGGCTTCGCTACGGGGAGGCGAACGGAACGATCCAGCACAACCTGCGCACGCTTGTCCTCAATCCTGATGGAACGATCCGCCGCCTCTTCAACGACGAAACTTGGACTCCGGCAGAACTCGTCTCGGAACTGGTTGCCGCCTCAAAACACCCGGCAAAACCAGATGATCAGAAACCCTGAATTAAAAAAACTGAATTTCGCCTGATTTTGGCTGCATCCCTCACGAGAATTGCCCGACAAGAGGAACGATTTCTGCTTTTCGCTCGAAATCAGCGGTTTTGTTCCATTCTCATCGCTGGATTTTCTCAACTTTTCGTCAATGTTCTCCCCCCCGGTGTCCCCGGGAACCCGCAAACGGGTATTTAAACACCTCATTCATCCTCAACTCCATGTCTGACCCGAAGACCTCTCCGCTTGGCTGGCCCGAACCCCAGGGCCTCTGGCACCCTTCGCATGAGAAAGACGCCTGCGGCGTCGGCTTTATCGCTCATCTGAAGGGTAAACGGTCGCACGACATCGTCCTGAAGACGCTGACGATGAACGAGAACATGGACCACCGCGGTGCGAGCGGGGCGGATCCGGCAACCGGCGACGGCGCAGGCATGCTCGTGCAGATCCCCGACAAGTTCCTTCGCAAGGAAATGGCGGCGAAGGGGATCGAACTGCCGGCCGAAGGCGACTACGGTGCCGGGCTCGTCTTTTTCTCCCCCGAAGCGGCCGAACGCGAGGCCGCCATGCAGGTCTTCGAGCACATCATCCGCGAGGAGGGTCAAAAGTTCATCGGCTGGCGCACCGTGCCGGTGAAGAGCGAGATCCTCGGCAAGACCTCGGGCCGCTACGAGCCCGCCATCCGCCAGGTCTTCATCGGGAAGAATCCCGAGATCACCGATCCGATGGATTTCGAGCGCAAGCTCTACATCATCCGCCGCCGCGCGGTCTACGCAATCCGAAACAACGAGCTGCCGAACGGTTACAGCGACGTGCACGGGAACAAGTCGAACTCCTTTCCCGGCGCCTCCTATCTCTACGTGCCCAACCTCTCGTCGCGTACGATGGTCTACAAGGGCATGCTCACGCCCTGCCAGCTCGCCGAGTACTTCCCCGACTTCCACGATCCGGACTTCGAGTCGGCGCTCGCGCTGATGCACACCCGTTTCTCGACCAACACCTTCCCGAGCTGGTCGCGCGCGCATCCCAACCGCTTTATCGCCCACAACGGCGAGATCAACACGGTGATGGGCAACGCGAACTTCATGAAGGCGCGCCAGGCCCTCTGCCAGAGCGAGAAATACGGCGACGAGATCAACAACATCTTTCCCGTGATCAACGAGGACGGATCGGACTCCGCCCGCTTCGACAACGCTCTCGAGTTCATGCACTTCGGTGGTTACGACCTCGTGCATGCGGTGATGATGATGATCCCCGAGCCGTGGGAGCGCCACACCCTCATGAACGAGGACAAGAAGGCCTTCTACGAATACCACGCCTGTCTCATGGAGCCGTGGGACGGTCCCGCCTCGATCACCTTCTCCGACGGTCAGATGATCGGCGCGGTCCTGGATCGCAACGGCCTCCGCCCGAGCCGCTATTACGTCACCGAGGACGATCTGGTCATCATGGCCTCCGAGGTTGGCGTCGTACCCGACATCGATCCTCTCACCGTCGTGGAGAAAGGACGTCTCCGCCCCGGACGCATGTTCCTCGTGGACATGAAGGAGGGCCGCATCGTTCCCGATGACGAAGTGAAAAGTCGTGTCTACACTGCCAAGCCCTACAAGCAGTGGCTCGACGAAAACCGGGTTTTCCTCAAGGACCTGCCTGCACCGAAGGCTCCGAAGACGGTCGAAGTGGACCGCATTCTCGAACGCCAACTCGCCTTTGGATACACCTACGAGGATCTCCGCATGCTCCTCGGCCCCACCGCCACGAGCGGAGTGCAGCCGATCGGCTCGATGGGCAACGACACCCCCCTCGCGGTGCTCTCGCAAAAGCCGAAGCACCTCTATCAGTATTTCAAACAGATCTTCGCCCAGGTCACGAACCCTGCGCTCGACTGTATCCGGGAAGAACTCGTCACCGCGACCGAGACCTTCCTCGGCTCCGAGGGCAACCTCCTCGAGCCCGGACCGAAGAGCTGCCGCATGATCCGCCTGGACCAGCCTCTCCTCGACAACCAGCAGCTCGCGAAGCTCCGCGAAGTCGAACTCGACGGGTTCAAGGCTGTCACTCTCGACGCGCTCTTCCCTGCCGCCGAAGGCGGAGACGGACTCGAGAAAGCCTTCGACGCGCTCTGCGCCAGGGCTGACCAGGCCATCGCCGACGGTTACAATCTCCTCATCGTCTCCGACCGGAATATCGACGCGGAAAACGCGGCCATGCCGACGCTCCTCGTCATGGGTGGCCTCCATCACTATCTCGTGCGCTCCGGCACACGGACGAAAGTATCCATCATCCTCGAAACCGGAGAGGCCCGCGAGGTGCATCACTTCTCCTGTCTCATCGGTTACGGTGCCGACGCCATCAATCCCTACATGGCCTTCGACTCGATCCACCGCATGATCGAGGAGAACATGCTCGAGATCGACTTCGACAAGGCGGTCTACAACTTCCTCAAGGGTTCCATCAAGGGCGTCGTCAAGACGATGGCGAAGATGGGAATCTCCACCGTCGCTTCCTACCGGGGCGCGCAGATCTTCGAAACGATCGGACTGAGCACCGACCTCGTGGACAAGTTCTTCACCGGCACCTCGAGCCGTTGCGAGGGATCCGATCTCGAACAGGTGGCCGAGGAAGCCCTCATCCGACACCGCGAGGCCTTCCCGGACCGTCATATCGATGCCGAGGAACGTGCCCTCGACTCCGGCGGGGTCTACCAGTGGCGCAAGGACGGTGAGTTCCACCTTTTCAATCCCGAGACGATCCACCTCCTCCAGAAGGCGGTTCGCACCGGCAGCTACGACGTCTACAAGCAGTACTCGGCAAAGATCAACGACCGCAGCCAGAACCTCTCCACCCTGCGCGGCCTTATGCGTTTCCGCGGAAACCGCACCGCAGTGCCGATCGAGGAAGTGGAACCGGTCGAAGCGATCACGAAGCGCTTCAAGACCGGGGCAATGTCCTACGGATCGATTTCTCAGGAAGCACACGAGACTCTTGCCATCGCGATGAACCGCATCGGCGGCAAGTCGAACACGGGCGAGGGCGGCGAGGATCCGGACCGGTTGTACGACCCGGAGCGACGCTCGTCGATCAAGCAGGTGGCGTCGGGCCGATTCGGTGTGACGTCGGAGTACCTGACCAACTCCGACGACATCCAGATCA
>JAGRPC010000265.1 GCA_020439925.1 Verrucomicrobiia bacterium
AACGGGGAGGAAGTGATCGCCTACATCGGTGGTGAGGGTCACAACCTTCAGGAACACTCCATCGTGCTGGTCCGCGGTGGGCGTGTCAAAGACTTGCCGGGTGTCCGCTACCACATCGTGCGCGGAGCCCTCGATACCCTGGGTGTGGCCAAGCGGAAGCAGGCCCGCTCGAAATACGGAGCAAAGCGTCCCAAGGGGTGATGATCTGACCTTGTGTCAGGTTTTCTCTCCGGCGATACGAATGTTCCAGGTTTTTACTGAAATAATCCTATGTCCCGAAGAAAAAGAGTCTACAGCAAGCCTGAGCGGCGCGATGCCCGTTATGACAGCCAGCTGGTTTCCAAGCTGGTGTCGAAGGTGATGCGTCAGGGGAAGCGTTCTCTCGCGGAGCGCATCGTCTATGCCGCGATCGATCGTGCCAATGAGGGAGTCGAGTCGGTCGATCCGATCGAAGTTCTCAACCGGGCCATCGAAAACGCCAAGCCGCGCGTCGAGGTGAAGAGCCGTCGAGTTGGCGGGGCTACCTATCAGGTCCCGCTCGAGGTTTCTCCCGATCGCCAGGAGGCCCTCGCGATGCGTTGGATCGTCAACGCGGCCCGCGGTCGTCGTGGCACGCCCATGCACATCGCCCTTGCGAACGAGATTCGCGATGCGAGCACGAACCAAGGGGTTGTCGTGCGCAAGCGTGACGAGACTCACAAGATGGCCCAGGCCAACCGCGCCTTCGCCCACTTCCGCTGGTAATTTTCGCGCCGGGCTCTGTCGGGTCCGGTGATGTCGTTTCTCCCGTAACCTTTGCTGGTTCGCTCCTGGTGCCTGCTGTCCTACAGAATTTGTCCAAACCGATGAACGGTGGTCTCAATCATCCCGACCGCGCGTTTCCGCTTGAGCGGACTCGCAATATCGGGATTGCGGCCCATATCGACGCGGGCAAGACGACGCTGACCGAGCGGATCCTTTTCTACACGGGTTCGATCCACAAGATCGGCGAAGTTCACGATGGTCAGGCTACGACCGACTGGATGGAGCAGGAGCGGGCCCGTGGTATCACCATCACCTCTGCCGCTGTCACCTGCGAGTGGACCCAGGCTGAGGAAGTGGGGGTCTACAAGTCCGCGGAAAGCGATCGCCACCGGATCAATATCATTGACACTCCCGGTCACGTTGACTTTACGGCCGAGGTCGAGCGTTCCCTCCGGGTTCTCGATGGGGCCGTGGTCGTGTTTTGTGGGGTGGCTGGTGTGCAGCCGCAATCCGAAACGGTCTGGCGTCAGGCGAGCAAGTACGGGGTTCCCCGGCTTATTTTCGTGAACAAGATGGATCGTGTTGGGGCTGATTTTGACGCGGTCATCGCCGATGTTCGTGAAAAGCTTGGTGCGAATGCCCATCCGGTCCTGATTCCGATCGGTTCACAGGATTCCCTTCGTGGCCAGATCGACGTCATCAACCTGAAGGCGGTCATCTATTCGGACAATGACATTCTCGGTTCTACCTATGAGGTGACGGAGCTCACCGAGGATCAGCTTGAACTTGCCCGGGTCGCCCGCCAGTCCCTTCTCGAGGCCCTTGCTGATGTGGATGACGAACTCGGCATGATGTTTCTCGACGAGGCTGAAATCCTTCCTTCCCACATCAAAGCCGCCCTGCGTCGTGCCACGATCGCCAACGCGATCGTTCCGGTCATCGGGGGATCCGCTTTCAAGAACAAGGGGGTGCAGTATCTTCTCGATGCCGTGGTCGACTACCTTCCCAGTCCTGTTGAAATCCCGGCTGCCCAGGGCATGAAGAACGGAGATGAGTCCGTCATTATCGAGGCTCCCGCCGATGATCGCGCCAAGTTCTGCGCGCTCGCGTTCAAGCTCTGGTCCGACAAGTTTGTCGGCAAGCTCGTCTTCATCCGGGTTTACTCCGGGACTGTCTCGAAAGGGGACAAGATCTTCAATTCCCGCACCGGTCGTGCCGAGCGCATCGGGCGTCTCATCCAAATCCAGTCTAACGACCACAAGGATATCGAGACCTGTTATGCCGGTGACATCGCCGCCATCGTCGGGCCGAAGAATGTCCGCACCGGTGACACGATCCATGTCGAGGGTTTCGACGTCATGCTTGAGCCGCCCGCCTTTCCGGAGCCGGTCATCTCCATGGCCGTTGAGCCGAAGACTACCGCCGACTCCGACAAGCTCTCCGAGGCCCTTCAAAGGCTTGCCGAGGAGGATCCGACTTTTGTTGTCTCCACGAACGAAGAGACCGGACAGACCCTCATCGCCGGAATGGGTGAACTCCACCTGGAAATTATTCAGTCTCGTCTCCAGTCCGAGTTTGGTGTTCGCACCAATGCGGGCAAACCTCAGATCGCCTATCGTGAGGCAGTTTCGGGGAAGGCGTCCGGCGAATACAAGCTTGTCAAACAGACGGGTGGCAAGGGGCAGTACGGTCACGTGATTCTCCGCATCTCTCCCAACGAGAGAGGAAAGGGGTTTACCTATGCCAATCTGGTCAGCGGAGGGGAGGTTCCGAAGGAATTCCTCGGTGCTTGCGAAGCGGGTATACGGGAGTCGCTCACCAACGGTACGATCCTGGGTTATCCCGTGGTCGACCTGCACGTCGATCTCCTTGGTGGTTCAAGCCACGACGTCGATTCCAACGAGCAGGCGTTCAAGATCGCGGCGATCCTGGCGATGCGCGAGGCCGTTGCTTCTGCTGGACCGATTCTCCTTGAGCCGGTCATGGCCGTATCCGTCGATGTGCCGGACGAGTATCAGGGGGATATCATCGGGGATCTCAATCGCCGGCGTGGACGTATCGCCGAAGTCGATTCCCGCAGTGGTTTCAGCCAGGTGAGGGCCGAGGTCCCCATGGCCGAGATGTTCGGTTACGCCACCGACATGCGCAGCCTTTCGAAAGGAAGGGCGAGCTTTTCGATGGAGCCTCTCCGTTTCGAGGAGGTTCCCGCCCAGATCGTCGAGCGTATGACCGCCCACTATGTCTGAGAGAGACTGACCGACCCCAACAGCAACGACGCTTTCATTTTTCAAACGACTTAACCTCAACGGAACAACTCAAATGCAGGGACAAAGTATTCGCATCCGCCTCCGGGCCTACGATTCTCGACTTCTCGACAAGTCGACTCAGGATATCGTGGAAACGGCCAAACGCACTGGAGCCCGCGTCGCCGGTCCCATTCCGCTTCCGACCCGGATTGAGAAGTTCAGCGTCAACCGTTCCCCTCACGTCAACAAGAAGTCTGCCGAGCAGTTCGAGATCCGCACCCACAAGCGCCTCCTCGACATCGTCGAGCCCACTTCCCGCACCGTGGACGAGCTGAAGAAGCTCAACCTCCCTGCCGGCGTTGACATCACCATCAAGATCTGACAGGCCCGACGGCCTTAAACCTTCAGCCAGGACGACTGCACATGAGCATCGGATTAATTGGAAAAAAAGTTGGCATGACCCGCATCTTCAACGAGGCGGGCGAAGCCATCGCCGTGACGGTCATCGACGTCAGCGACAATGTCTTCGTGCAGAAGAAAGTCGCGGACAAGGATGGTTACACCGCCGTTCAGGTTGGCTTTGACGAGCAGAAAGAATCGCGTCTCAGCCGTGCCGAGGCCGGCCACTTCAAGGCGAACGGAACTTCCCCCAAGCGGAAGATTCTCGAGTTCCGCCTCGAGTCGGACGAACAGCTTCCCGAGGGAGATCATCTCGGACTTGATGTCTTCCAGGAGGGCCAGTGGGTCGATGTTATCGGCACCAGCAAGGGTAAGGGATTCCAGGGTGCGATGCGTCGCCACAACTTCTCGGGCCAGCCCCAGAGCCACGGTCACATGATGCACCGCCGGACCGGCGCCATCGCTGCGGGAACCACCCCGGGTCGTGTCTGGAAGGGTCAGGCGATGCCTGGGCGTCAGGGCAACGACCGCAAGACGGTTCAGAATCTGAAGATTGTCCAGAAGCGTCTCGAGGACAAAGTGATCCTCGTCAGCGGAGCTGTCCCGGGTGCCAAGGGCGGATACGTCGTGATCCGCCCGGCCAAGAAAAAGGATGCTCCCGAGCAAAACCAAAGCGCTTCCGCAGAGGGTTGATCCCGCCAAAAGACCCCATTGACTGAAAGGAAAACAACATGGCAGCCAAGACTCTCAATCTCGAATCCGCCAAGAGCGCGAGCATCAACGTCGTCGAAGAAGCCGAGCGCGGTGTTCAGGCCGTGCACGACGTCATCGTGGCGATGCACGCCAACCGGCGCAGCGGTTCGGCCAACACCAAGACCCGTGGTGAAGTGGCGGGAACCGGCAAAAAGCCCTATCGCCAGAAGGGCACCGGTCGTGCCCGCCAGGGCGGCAATAATCCCCCCCATCACTGTGGTGGCGGCGTTGCCTTCGGCCCCCGTCCGCGCGATTACTCCAAAAAGGTAAATCGTGCGACCCGTCGTCTCGCCTTCTCCAAGGCGCTCACTTCGCGCATCGCCGAAGGCGACGTGCTCACCGTTTCCGATTTTGCGGTTTCCGACGGCAAGACCAAGTCTTTCGTCAAGGAAGTCGTCGGCCTTGCCGGGAACGTGAAGCGTGTTCTTATCGTGGGAGGCGAGTTTTCCGACGAAACGAAGCGTGCCGCCCGCAACTGCCAGTCGGCGTTGCTTATCTCGGCAAACGAGGTGAACACCGAGCAGCTTCTCCATTACAGCAAGATCGTGGTGGTGGAGTCCGCCCTTCCCACCCTTGCCGCCCGGACCGGCAACTGAAGAGAAGGAACAAAAGGAAAGGAAATCCCATGAAAGACATTTTCCAGGTCATCGACACCATCCAGCTCAGCGAGAAGGCCACGATCCTCACGGAGACGCAGAACGAGTACGTCTTCAAGGTGGATCCGCGCGCCAACAAGCTCGAGATCAAGCAGGCGGTGGAAAAGCTCTTCGGCAAGAAAGTCGCCGATGTGCGCACCGCAAACTACGACGGCAAGAAGAAGCGCGAGCGCCGCGCCGACTTCGGTCGCACCAAACATTGGAAAAAGGCCTTCGTCAGGCTCGCCGACGGAGAGTCCATTGAATTCGTCTAACCGCCCACTCCGAACGAGCCATGGCTTTGAAATCCTATCGTCCCATCACACCGTCGAACCGGTACAAGCTTCTCCCCGATTTCGAGGAGATCACCGCCTCGTCGCCTGAGAAGAGCCTTTGCCGTCCTCTCAAGAAGAGCGGTGGACGCAACAACAACGGTCGTATCACCTGCCGTCACCGCGGTGGTGGTCACAAGCGGAGATACCGTCTCGTCGACTTCAAGCGCACTCGTCGCGATGCGGCCGCCAAGGTCCTGACAGTCGAATACGATCCCAACCGAAGCGCCCGCATCGCCCTCATCGAATATCCCGACGGACAGCGTTCCTACATCATCGCTCCCCGGGGACTCGAAGTCGGTGCCCAGGTTTCTGCCGGCGAGAATGCCCCCGTCAAGCCCGGTTGCGCCCTCCCGCTTTCGGCCATTCCGACCGGTTCGACCATCCACAATGTGGAACTCACCCCGGGTCGTGGAGGTCAGATCGCCCGCAGCGCCGGACAGAGCTGCATTCTCTCCAACCGCGAGGGAAGCTATGCCCTTGTCAAGATGCCCTCCGGGGAGATTCGCCGTATCCACACGAGTTGTTACGCGACCATCGGGACCGTTGGAAACGTGCAGCACGAGCAGGTGGTGAGCGCCAAGGCGGGGAGAACCCGTTGGCTCGGTGTCCGTCCGACCGTACGTGGCATGTGCATGAACCCTGTTGATCACCCGAACGGTGGTGGTGAGGGTAAGTCCAAGTCCGGCGGTGGTCGCCAGCACCTCAAGAGCCCCTGGGGACATGCCAAGGGTCAGAAGACTCGTCAACGCTACAAGGGCAGCGACAAGTTCATCGTTGAGCGCCGCAAGAACAAGAAGCGCCGTCGCTGATCTCATTTTAACGCAACCGAATTCACCGAGACAATATTATGGGTCGTTCACTCAAAAAAGGTCCTTTCGTCGATCAGAAGCTCCTCATCAAAATCGACGACATGAACGAGTCTGGACAGAAGCGTCCGATCAAGACTTGGTCACGCCGTTCCACCATCACTCCCGATTTCGTCGGGCACACCTTCCTTGTTCACAACGGCAAGGAGTTCAATTCCGTCTTTGTGACCGAAAACATGGTCGGTCACAAACTCGGTGAGTTCTCCCTGACCCGCAAGTTCGGGGGCCACAGCGGGCACAATCCCAAGATCAAGGGTTGATCCCGGATCACCGTCATATTTCCGAGTTCATTTCATGATGCGCAACCTTCCAGCCGGCCTCCGCTCAGCCAGTTTCCTGGCCGCCGTGGTGTGCCTGGTGTCGGCCCGGCCGGTCGACGCTCAGGAAGGGGTTCCCGCGAGCGAATCCGTGGAAGTGCGGGAATTGAAAGCGGCGCTCAAAGTCGCGCAGGAACAGGCCGACGCCGAGAGACGACGTGCCAATGAAGCCGAGGAAAAGCGACGATCCCTGACTTCGAGTCTGGCTGAGGCGGTTCGAGTCAGTGAGGAGCAGATGAACTCGGCCCGCGACACGGAACTGAAGCTTCAGGCCCTGGGAGTGGGGCTCGTCGACGCTTCCGAGGAGTCTCTCCAACAGCGTCTTCTCAAGGCGGTGAGGGATCTCGATATTTCCCGCCAGGAGATTGACCGTCAGTCCAAGGCGATCCACCGCTTGAGTGAATCCTTCCTCAAGGTTCTCAAATCAGCAGGGAATCTGCCGGCTCCCCTCCGTTCGGAAGCGGAAGACGCCATTGCTGCCGCCAACGATGCCCTCGTTCCCTCGGTCGCGGAAAAGGCCGACCCGGTGGATCTGTCCCAGGCCCGAGTGGTCAGCTTCGAGCCGGGTATTGGCCTGGTGGTTTTCAATGCCGGGCGCAAACTCGGGCTTCGTGTCGGGACTCCCGTGGCCGTGTTACGCGGGGACAGTCCCCTCTATTCGGCCCTCATCGTGGATGTCCGTGACTCCCTTTCCGGAGCAGTGCTCCAAGATCGCCTCTCCGACGCCGGCGACGTTGCCGTTGGTGATGGCGTTCGTCTTCTTCCCGAACAAAATACTTTATAAGCGACTAAACCCAATCGAACCATGGACGTCACCTCGACCTACAAGTTTGCCCGAATTTCCCCGCGAAAGGCCCGCGATGTGGCTCGCGAGATTCAAGGGCTGCCCGTCTCCGACGCGCTCGACCTTCTCAACTTCACCCCGCGCAAGGGAGCCGTATTGTTCTCCAAGACGGTGAAGACGGCTCTTGCCGATGCTGAGAACAACTTCGAACTTTCCGTCGAAGGTCTTTTCGTGAAGAGCGCCGTCGTCGGCGAAGGCCCCACTTTCAAGCGTTTCAAGGCTCGAGCCCGTGGTTCTGCGGCGCCCATCCGGAAGCGGACGAGCCATCTCACCGTGATTCTCTCCAACGAAGGCGGCCCCGCCGAAAAACCTGCCCGTAATGCGAAGGCCGCGAAACCGGCTAAGACAGAAAAGCCGGCGAAGGAAAAGGCTCCTTCAACCAAGAAGGCTGCCGCTCCCGCCCCTGTGGAAAACGCAGCTCCGGGCACGCCGAGGCTTGACGAAAGCCGCGGAATGGTCTATGACTCCCCCCCCGCCGAAATCGACGACCTGAAATTGATCAGTGGCGTCGGTCCTGTCCTCGAGGAGAAGCTTAATTCCGTCGGTATTTACCGATTTGAGCAGATTGCGAACTGGACCGGGCAGAACGTCGAAGAGTTCGAGACCCTTCTCGACTTCAAGGGACGCGTCGAACGGGACAACTGGATCGCCCAGGCGAAAGAACTCGCGGAAGGCAGCAAGGGGAACTGATCCATCAACCTTTTCTTAACATGGGACAAAAAGTACATCCGATCGGTTTCCGGCTTGCCGTTAGCAAGGACTGGCAGTCACGCTGGTACGCGCCGCAAAACGACTACGCCGACCAGCTCCACGCAGACCTCAAGGTGCGTCGCTATCTCGAGAGTCGTCTCCAGAAGGGGGCCGTCTCCCGCGTTGTCATCGAGCGCGCCTGGAACAGTGTCCGTGTGACGCTCCACACCTCCCGTCCCGGTCTGATCATCGGAAAGCGCGGTCAGGAGATTGAAATCATGACCGCGGACATCAGCCGGATGTGCAAGGGTTCCCAGGTCAAGATTGACATCCATGAGATCCGCCAACCGGAACTCGATTCGGCTTGGGTTGCTGCCCAAGTTGCAACGCAGCTGGAGCGCCGGGTTTCTTTCCGCCGTGCCATGAAGCGCGCGATCCAGACGGCGATGGACTTCGGTGCCGAAGGCATTCGTATCCGTTGTGCCGGACGCCTTGGCGGTGCCGATATCGCCCGTGCCGAAGCCTATCGCGAGGGGAAAGTTCCCCTGCAGACGCTCCGGACCCCCATCGACTACGGTTTCGCCGAAGCCGAAACGACCTGGGGAATCATTGGAGTCAAGGTCTGGATCACAAAGAAGGACGAGGCAGTTGCCGGAGAGGCGCCCAAGCGTCCCCGCCGTGAAGGAGGCCCTCGTGGTCAGGGCCCGCGCGGTCCCCGTCGTGAACCTTCCGATGCCTGACATACCCCGATTTTCCCACCCTTTATAATTCCACAGGAGACAAGCCATGCCCCTGATCCCCAAACGAGTGAAATTCCGGAAGACGCACCGCGGCAGCCGTGCGGGCAATGCAACACGCGGCACAAAGGTAAGCTTCGGCGAGTTCGGTCTGCAGTGCCTCGGGCGCGGCTGGATCACGAACCGTCAGATTGAGGCCTGTCGTATCACGATCAACCGTTACCTCAAACGTAAGGGTAAGGTCTGGATTCGTATCTTCCCTCACAAGCCGATTACCGCCCGTCCGCCCGAAACCCGTATGGGTAAGGGTAAGGGACCCGTTGACGCCTGGGTGGCGGTGGTTCGCCCCGGCACCATGATGTTCGAAATTTCCGGCGTGCCGGAATCCGCCGCCAAGGAAGCTCTCCGCCTTGCTTCGAACAAGCTCGGGATCCGCTGCCGTTTTGTGACCCGTGGCGAACAGTAATCTTTAATCCACTTTCGAGGAGTCATCAGATGTCAAAGTCCAGCAAATCCCTGAGCGAACTGAATGTCGACGAATTGGCCACCCGCCGTCGTGAGCTGAAGGAGGAATCCCTCATGCTTCGCGTCCAGAAGGAGGCCGGCCAGCTCGAGAATCCCTCTCGCATCCGCCAGGCCCGACGCGAGATCGCCCGCATCGAGACTCTTCTTACGGCCAAGCGTGGTCACCATCAGTGAGTCTGGATCTTACGTTCCACCTTCCCAACAGCCTTTTCCAAAGATGAGCGAATCAGAGAATCAGAGCGGAACCGGTCTTCGCAAGACCCGCGTGGGTGTCGTCACCTCCGACGCGATGCAGAAGACAATCGTGGTCGAGGTTCGTCGCCGCGTCCCGCACCCGCGTTTCAAGAAGATCGTCAAGCGCACCTCCACGTTCTTCGCGCACGATGAGAACGGCGATGCCAAAGTGGGTGATCGCGTGCTCATCGAGGAAACCCGCCCCCTCAGCAAGAAGAAGTGCTGGAAACTCAAGGAAGTGCTTTCGCACTGACCTCCCTTCCGGGCCTGGTTCCGGAAACTCTCCCGCGAAATCTTCCCCTAATTTCAATCCCCATCCCTCTCCAAAGTCATGATCCAGATGGAATCCAAGGTGCAGGTTGCCGACAATACCGGTGCCCGCGTCGCCAAGATGATCGGTGTGCTCGGCACCCGGTCCCGCCACGCCCATGTCGGGGATATCGTCACCGCCCACATTCGTGAGTCCATTCCCACCGCCAACGTCAAGAAAGGTGACGTGGTTCGTGCCGTGGTGGTTCGGACGGCTGCTCCGATTCGCCGCAGCGACGGTTCGGTCCTTCGTTTCGACAGCAACGCCATTGTCATCATCGACAAGGACAAGAATCCGAAAGGCACCCGCATCTTTGGGCCTGTTGCCCGCGAACTCCGCGAGAAGAACTTCATGAAGATCGTATCCCTCGCTCCCGAGGTGCTCTGATCACTCACTTTTCAATACTGCGAACCGGCAAAACCATGGCCCAGCGAGTCAAATCCCATGTCAAGAAAGGCGACGAGGTCGTCGTGATCTCCGGCAACCACAAGGGGTCGAAAGGAAAGATCCTTCAAGTCTTTCCCGAAAAGTCCCAGGTGCTCGTCGAAGGAGTGCGCCTGATCAAGAAACACGCGAAACCGACCCAGGACCGTCCTGAGGGAGGAATCATCGAGAAGGAAGGCCCGATCCACATCTCGAACGTGAAGCTCGCCTCCAAGTAATTCCACTCTTCAGCAAGGCAAAACTATGGAACCCGCTCTCAAGACGGTTTACAAGCAGAAGGCCGTTCCTGGCCTCAACGAGAAGTTTTCTTACGAGAACGTTCACTGCATTCCCGCGATCGAAAAAGTTGTTCTCAACGTCGGCTTCGGCAAGGCTGAGGACCGCAAGGCTGCCGCCGAAGCAGTGATTGAAGATCTCGGCAAGATCACCGGCCAGCGTGCCGTCTCGACCAAGGCCCGGTC
>JAGRPC010000266.1 GCA_020439925.1 Verrucomicrobiia bacterium
CGCTGGCCTTGAGGGGGCTCGGTCAGCCCCCGCCGCCCTTCAGTTCGGCCATTTTGGAACCCTTGTCCTGCGCCCTCATGAGGGCCTCACCCACGAGGATGGCATCGGCACCCCAGGATCGGATCCGTTTCGTATCGGTTCCATTGAAAATACCGCTCTCGCTCACGAGGATCTGGTCGGGTCCGACTTCTTCGCTGAGGCGTTCGGTGGTGCCGAGATCGACCTCGAAGGTACGAAGGTTCCGGTTGTTGATTCCAATAATGCGGGCCCCGCTTTCGAGGGCGCGTTCCATCTCCTCGAGATCATGCACTTCGACGAGAACATCGAGTTGATAGTTCTGGGCAACGTCGAGGAGGTGCAGAAGGCTATCCTGTTCCAGCGCGGCGACGATGAGCAGGATTGCGTCAGCGCCCGCAACGACCGATTCGAAGATCTGCACTTCGTCGATGATGAAATCCTTACGCAGGATGGGCAGGTCGACCCGTTCCCGGATCTTGGCGAGGTAGGAGAGGTGGCCCTGAAAGTATTTCTCGTCGGTGAGGATGGAGAGCGCGTCGGCTCCGGCGGCCGCGTAAGCCTCGGCGACGGCGAGCGGGTCGAAATTGGGGGCAATGGTGCCCGCCGACGGAGAGGCCTTTTTCACCTCCGCGATCACCGCGAGCGGGTTCGAGCCGTAGCCCTCGTCGTCACTTCGGTCACGACACGCCCCTCCAAGAGCGGTTTCGAAGGAACGAAAATCCTCCCGTCCCTGGGCTGCGAACTGGAGCTTCTCCTTTACTGGAAGTAGGCGCCGCACTTCCTCCGCCTTGTCGGCGAGGATCTCGTCGAGTTTGTTCCCGAACTTTTTCATCCGATTATGGGGCGGGCACTCTTACCCGCCGAATTCCAAGCCGCCAATGAATTCTAAAAATTTTGCCTTGAAAATTTGCCGTTTCCCTACACCTTACCGTCCGCTTCGCCGCTTGGCGAACACGCGGGTGTAGCTCAGGGGTAGAGCGCAACCTTGCCAAGGTTGATGTCGTGAGTTCGAATCTCATCACCCGCTCCAGTTTTCTTCCTTTTTGTGTTCCCCAAACCTTTTCCCGGGACCCCATTGGAAACGCTCTTCCGCTGGTCTAAGTTCGTTGAGGAGAGCTGTCTTGAGGACTGGGAAAATCGATTTCTTGCCGAGCACATCTCCTGGGTTTCCGAGAAATCGGTCAAGCGGAGTCGATGGCTTCTTTCCGTTTACGCTGCAACCAGGGCAGAGGCCGAGTCGCTGCGCAATCGCTTTGGTGGCAGCGTGAACGATATCGCGCCACAGCAGTGGCATCCGAGACCTTCCGGGGGGCGAGGTAGCCTTTTGAGGATAAGGGACCGTCTCCTCGTGACCTCGTCGGACGATGCCGACGAGCTTCGTCGTCTCGAGATCGAGCACCCTGGGAGAACCGTGTTGAGTTTTCCGCCCCAGCTTGCCTTCGGCACCGGAGGGCACGCGACGACGGCCGCCTGCCTGAGATATCTCGTGGATTTTGCACGGGGAAGGGAAAAACATTCCTGGTCTTTCCTGGATCTGGGGTGCGGGAGCGGAATTCTTGCCGTTGCCGCCGCCCGTCTCGGGGCGGGGCGGGTGAAGGCGGTCGAGAATGATGGGATGGCGCTGATCTATGCCCGCGAGAACGCGATCCGCCATGGCGTCGGAGAGGAGATCGAATTTGTCGAAGGAGACGCCATTGCCCTGATGTCGGAGACGCCAGGCGAACCCTGGGACCTTATCGGAGCCAACCTATTCAGCGACCTTCTGGAGATACTCTTTCCCTGCTTCCCGGCGCATCTCCCCGAAAATGGGGAGCTGATCATCTCCGGATTCCTCGCCACCCAGGCCGCATCCATCTCAAGACATGCCGCTGCCGCCGGACTCCCTTTCCGCAATCAGGTGAGGAGGGGAAAATGGATGGCGGCGCGGGCCTGATCGAGATCATCCGCGCTTTCCTTTTCTCGGGGAAAAGGAACATCGCATTTTTCCGGGGATCCACTATACTCCTTACCTTTGCCGGACAACCCGCGACCCCTACTGCCACCGAGCGACTCTCTCTTCAGCTGCGCCCATGAGTCAATACGCCCTGCTCAATGTCGTCCGCATGTGTTTCCTGCTTCTCGCGGGGTTCGTTGGCGCCTTCGTCGCGATGGGGGAAGCGATCCACATCTGGTGGTTTGGGGCGCTCACCGGCCTCGGATTCGCTTCGGTCGTGATCGTGCTGGACATCATGCTCCGCCATCTCACGATCAGGACCTTTTCCCACGGCACTTTCGGTCTTCTCATCGGTCTGCTCTGCGCCTGGCTCGTTTCACGCATTTTCTTCGAAACGGACTGGGCGCAGCAGTTCCCCCTGGCCGGAAGCGTCTTCAACCTGGCCTTGTTCCTCGGTTTCGGGTTCATCGGCGTGATGCTTGCCTTGCGGAGCAAGCGCGAGGAGTTTTCCCTCCTGATCCCTTATGTGCGTTTTCGCCAGGATTCACTGCAGGACCTCCCCACCCTGCTGGACACGAACATCATCATCGACGGGCGGATCACCGCAATCTGTGATGCCGGATTCCTGGGCGGAGCGTTGATGGTGCCGCGTTTCGTCCTGGAGGACCTCCAGAAGATGGCGGACTCTTCCGACGATCTGAAACGTGCTCGGGGCAAGCGTGGGCTTGACACCCTCAATGCGATCAAGGCCTCTGGCACCGTGGAGGTCACGGTCAGGGACGAGACTTTTGAGAATGGCCTCAATCAGGACGCAAAGATGGTACTGTTGGCCGATCTGCTCGATGCCCGCATCCTGACCAATGATGCCAACCTAGGAAAGGTCGCCCGGCTCAAGGGCATTTCGGTTCTTAATCTGAACGAGTTGTCCCTTGCCCTCAAGCCGATCGTTTCTCCCGGTGATGAACTGGAGTTGGAACTGGTGAAAGAAGGCAAGGACGATCATCAGGCTGTCGGATATCTTTCGGATGGCACGATGATCGTGGTGAATCACGCCCGTCGTCACATCGGCTCTCTCCAGAGTGTGATTGTTGCCGGGGCCGTGCAGACCAGCGCGGGTCGACTGATTTTTGCCGAGCTAAAGAAATGACCAAGGGGTGAGCCGCTGTAGCGCAATTGTGCCAGGAACATCGAACTTGGACCGGGGTCAAATCCGTACACTTCCTCCTGCTTTATGAAGCCAAATTCTCCGTTTGCTTTGGCGAACCCGTCACGTCTTTTTGCAGCTCTTGCCTTCTCCCTGCTTTCGACCGCCGGGGCAACCGAGATGAACTCGGTTTCTGTGATCGCGAAGATCGACGAACTGGTTCTCGAAGGTCTCGAAAAGGGAGGGATTCAGCCAAACGCCGAGGCGAGTGACGAGACGTTTGTGCGTCGAGTCTATCTCGACCTTGTTGGGCGGGTTCCAACGAAGGCGGAAACGCTCGCGTTTCTTGAATCCGGAGATCCGGCCAAACGGGCCGCCCTTGTCGACCGTCTCGTCGGCTCGGACGGTTACGTTTCGCACCAGTACAACTGGTTCGCGGATCTCCTCCGCGCGAGGACCTCGATCTCCGGCAATGGGCAGAGCGTTGGGGCGGGGCTCGCCTACGAGCGGTGGATCAAGGAGGCAATCAGGCAGAACCGTCCCTACGACGAAGTTGTCTATGACCTGGTTACTGCCTCGGGAAGCAGTTGGGAGAATCCGGCGATTGGATATTACCTGAGGGACTTTGGCATGTCCCTGGACAACCTCGCCATCACCACCCAGGTATTTCTGGGCACCCAGATCGTCTGTGCCCAGTGTCACAACCACCCTTTCGACAACTGGTCGCAGATGGATTATTACCATCTTGCCGCCTTTACCTACGGGATGGTCGGGACGAACTCGCATCCCGTCCAGCAGAGGGCCTTCGAAGTGCTGAAACAGCAGAGGGACAACCAGAAGAAGGCAAATTCCAAAGGAGAAACCAAGGGCAAGGCGAAGAGCAAGTCCGGAACGAAAACCTCCTCGCGATATGTGGAGGAAGATGCCGCCCTTCGAAAGGCCGCCTCTGAAATCCTGTTCCCGGTAAGGTTTAACAACGTCAATTCGACAAGCCGGTCGCTCCGTCTTCCCAAGGACTATAAATACGACGATGCAAAACCGCTTTCCGTGGTCGAACCTTCAACATTGTTTGGCAAGGAAGCCGTTCTCACGGAAAGCGCTCATCCGGTAGAGGCCTTTGGAGAGTGGCTCACGTCGCCTGAGAATCCTCGCTTCACCAAGGTGGTGGCGAATCGCCTTTGGAAAAGGGCGTTTGGAGTCGGTTTGGTCGAGCCAGTCGACGATCTCAAGGAACACTCGACGGCCTCCAATCCCGCGCTCATGAGCTACCTCGAAGATCTCATGAGGGACCTCGATTATGATTTGCAGGCATTTCAGCGGATTGTTTTCAAGACCAGGGCGTATCAACGGGAGGCATCTCTTAAGGAGCCCGTGGCAGGTGAAGCCTACCTCTTTGCCGGTCCTGTGCTTCGGCGTATGAGCGCCGAGCAGATCTGGGATTCCCTCGTCGCCATGGCGGTCCCCGATCCGGATCAGCCCGATGCGGGACGGGCTCTTTATGCTGATCGCCGTCTCGCTGAAGTGCAACTCATCGCAGAAGCGATCTATGACCAGAAGCCTGCCCAGTTCCTGAAGAACATGCGTCAGGTGGTGGCCATCCAGAAAGAGCTTTCATTGCGGATCGACGCGGCCGAGGCCAAGGTGGCCGAGGCGAGGCAGAAGGGCGACCCGGACCTCATCAAGCAGGCCAGCCTGGAGGCGCGTGCCATCAAGAACGAACTCGACCAGCGCATCGAGGAAGTGGTCTACCGCGACGGGTTGGAGAGCAAGCTTGCCGAGGTAAAGGGAGGAAGTGCGCTTGAGCGGGCTTCGAAGCTTTCTCCGGATGCGGTCGAGGGCAGAGTCCTCTCGGCGTCGGAAGAGAGGATCTCCGGGGAGCGGCTCATGGACGAACTCGCGGCCTCCCTCCTGGCGGATCATGCGTCCATCGAGGAGGGCATGGTCGGTGCCGTGGACAGCGAGGCGAAGGGGATCATCCAGGAACTGGTCGATGCGATGTTCGAGGAACGCGAGGCAGCGCTGCGTGCCAGGCGAGAAAGCCGTCGCGCCGAAGAGTTGTCGCAATGGAAGATCAAGGACAAGGACGACAAGGCCGCCTACAGAACTTTTGACCGCTCCATCCGGGAACGCATGAAAAGGGCCTCTGAACTCAACCAGCCGGCTGCCCCCGGACACTTTCTCCGGGAGTTCGGCCAGAGCGATCGTGAACTCATCGAGAATGCCAGCCACGATGCCTCCGTGACCCAGGCGCTCGCAATGCTCAACGGCCCGACGCTCTCGTCCGTGACAAGCAAGTATTCCGTCCTCATGCGGGACATGAAGGGAGAAAAATTCGAGGACCGCCTCGACACCATCTACCTGACCATGCTCAGCCGCCTCCCCACCAAGGAGGAGAAGCAGGTGTTTCGTGAGGCTTGGGCCGCCGATCCGGAGTCGGCCACCGTCACCGGAATGGTCTGGACCGTGCTCAACACCCGTCAGTTCCTTTTCATCCAGTGAACTCCGTCATCCAGAGATTCAACCCTCCCTCTTCCCGGACTCATCCCTCTTTGCTACCTGCCGATACATGAACTCCGACATTTCCCGCCGCCATTTTGTGAGTCGCGCCGCCAAGTCCTTCCTCGGCGTCAGTGCCATGGCCGCGCTCCCGGATCTTTCCAGAGCCGCCGGCGCCGGTGCCTCCACCGCCCGTCAGGTTGCCACCGCCAAGCGGGTGATCTACCTCTACATGGAAGGGGGGATGTCCCACCTCGACACCTTCGATCCGAAGGCGGACGCAGAGGTCATGGGACCCACCCGGCTGGTGGGTACGAAGGTCGACGACATCAAGTTGTCGGACAACCTTCCCCTTCTTGCCCGTCATGCCGAAAAACTCGCGGTCGTGAATTCCATGATCTCGAACCAGGGTGCCCATAAGCAGGGGAATTATTTCATGCATACGAGCTACGAGATCCGCAGCTCGATCCGCCACCCTGCCATGGGGGCGTGGCTGCTGAAGTTCAACGGGCGCAACAACCCTTCTCTGCCCGGGAACGTCATGATCGGAAACAATTCCTCTCATCCCGGGGCGGGATTCTTCGAGGCGAGCCTTTCTCCGCTCATGGTCCGCGACCCGGAGGGTGGACTGCAGAACAGTACGATGTCCCGCGGCATGACCGAAGACCGGTTTAATTTTCACCGCTCGCTCGCCGAGAAACTGGATGCGCCTTTCGTGGAGCGTTACGACCAGAAAAACGTTCGCGCCTACACGGACATGTATGAAGACGCCATCAAGCTGATGCGCAGCAAGGACCTCGTGGCTTTCGATCTTTCCGCCGAGTCGGATGCGATGAAGGAGCGTTATGGTCGCACGTCCTTTGGCCAGGGATGCCTCCTAGCCCGGCGGCTTCTCGAGCACGGGGTCAGTTTTGTCGAGGTCTCCCTCGGGGGATGGGATACTCACAACTCGAATTTCGTGAATGTTCCCGAGCAGGCCAAGGTTCTCGACGCGGCCTACTCGACCCTCCTCGACGATCTCGACCATCGCGGGATGCTGGACGACACCCTCGTTGTCCTCGCCACAGAGTTCGGGCGCACTCCTGAGATCAACACGAATGAAGGTCGCGATCACCATCCTCAGGCATTTTCCTGCGTTCTCGCCGGAGGGGGCGTCAAAGGGGGGCGGGCGCATGGCAAAACCGACGAACGGGGTGCGAGTATCCTCGAGAAGCCGGTGAAGGTTCAGGATTTCAATGCCACGATTGGATACGCCCTCGGCCTTCCGCTCGATCAGGTTCTCTATTCCCCGAGCATGCGGCCGTTCACCCTGGCGGACAAGGGCCAGCCGCTCGTGGAGCTATTTGCCTAGGCTGAGTTCCGTCAGATGTGGCGGTTCGCCGGATCCAAAACCTGAAACACCGGCCACCAACATCGTCTCTCATACCTTATGAGAACGGGTTGGTGCCTTGGGCGATCGCGTGTAAGCCGACACCCTTCGAAAAATTCTTTGCAGGCACCGACTGAAGAAAGTCAAAAGCGGGACGAGACTAAAGCGGGGCCGGTGTCCCCCACTTTTGGAGGGCGTCCCTTCCCGATGTTGAATTCACTTCCCGGCCATCACACAAAGAGAGAATATCGGTATGCTGGTCGTTGTTGAGAGATCCCGAGCTTTGACAGTGTAGAGGGCATGTGTGGTCGGGATTTTCAGCCCTGCTATGAGCCTCTCTCCGGCGATGGGCAAGCGTTTCGCCCGCGCGAACTCCCCGGTCATAAGCAACATTGAATTGACTTTACATCCTCGTGAGAATCCCTATTTTTTTGTGCTTCCAATCACTTAGAGGCAGATCAGGAATGTCGCGCTCGGTTTCCAACCTTTCTCAAGTCCTTTTGCTTTTCGCTTGCTTTACCTTGACGTCTTGTTTTCGGGACAAAGAGGCGGAAATGGCTCTCGCTGAAGAAAACCGGAAGATGGGCGATGAACTGGAAAACCTGAAAAGAGAACTGATCGCGATTGGGGATGAGTCGAGCAAATTGCGTGACGAGATTTCCGACTATGAATCGAAGAGGCGGAATTTGAAACTGTACCAGCGCCAAGAACTCGAAGTCGGAAAGGAAATGGTTGATGTGAAAAACTATAAAATGGAATTGGAAACCACCTTGAGAGCACTTGAAGATGGTATTGAAGAATGGAAAGCAGCAACACGTGATTCATTCAAGGGCCTAAAACTTCCTTCTTTTTCCACGGTTGACGGAACACCGCTCAGTGACCCGATTGTCGTGGAGGTGAAAGACGAAGGCATTCAATTTGCCGAGGGAGATGCGATTAAGTTCGTGGAATTCGAGAAGTTGCCGAAGACCATGAGGGAACGTTTTGCCGATGAATCGCTGATCGTTCAGGACTCCAATACCAAAGCTTCGGATCAATGATCTCTCACATCCGCTATTTTTTCGTTCTTCCTTTTTCTCTCTTTCTCGTCTCTTGTGACTCCAAAGAGATGGAATCTCTGCTTGAGCGTCAAGACTATTACAAGCGCAACATCGAAACATACGCGGAAAGAGTTGAGAAGGCCAAGAGGAAGCTGGATGAACTGAAGGAGGAAGTCGTGGAGGCGTCGGAAAATGCGGCACCATCCATTGCTTCCATCAAATCTCGAGAAACAACTCTCGCGGAGATGAGAGAATCGATAAACCAGCTTGCCGGGATCGAAGCCGTCATGAAGGAGAAAGCCTCGCTTTTGGAGGCATACCGAAACGCATTCATTGTAAAGACTCTTCCCGTCGGCACGAACCTTGGAGACATCACGTTAACTAATGGAACTCAGATGAAGGGGGTGGTCGTAAGGGAGAATCTCGATGGTGGCGTCAAGCTTGCCCATAGTGGGGGGTTTTCGGATCTGAATTATGCGCTCTTGCCCGAACCTATCAGGAATAATTATTCGATACGTCCGCTCAAAGACTATCTTGACATAGATATATTTTCCGTAATTGGCCGGAAACCTTCTTTTATCATGTCTGACGAAGAACATCGATCCAATGTCGAGCGTAAAATCGTCGCCTTGGAAAGCCAGAGAAGCGAGGATGCTGCCCGTCGCGAGGCTGAGCGGCAAGAGCGAATGGAGAAAGAACGCGAAGCACGCCTGAAAGCCGAAGCAGAAGAAGAATTGAAAAGTCGGCGACTGGCGGATTATAGGGCGAAGGCAAACGCTTACGATGCTCAGCTTTCTCAGCTTTACAATGGATTGGATGTTCAGGAGGCCAGAAAGAGTGAGGTTCTGGAGAATGCGAGCAGGGGAAGCATTCGCATCGCCGCTTCGGATCTTCAGAAGCTCGTTGCGCCATACGACCAGAAGATTCTTGAGCTCCGGGCACAGATCGCCAAGTTGCAGCGGGAAAAGGCGAGCCTGCCCCCTCCTTGACGAAATTCCCCGGGTGGGGACGGATTTGCGAGTAGACGGAAAAAAGTTGCATGATTTTGTCGTGTGAATCGTCTTCCGAGTAACAGTCGCTTCTTGTTTTGAAGGGCCTTTTCTTCCATGAAACACTCCTTGATCCTCAGTCTCCTTGTCGCGCTGGCCGGTTCGACCCTTGTGTCGTGTACCCCTGGTGAGCGTGGCGCATTGATTGGCGGCGCCCTTGGCGCCGGAACCGGCGCCCTCATCGGCGATGAAACCGGCGCGCTTGTGGGCGGTGCCATCGGTGCCATCGCCGGGTCGGAAATTTCCAAAAATCGGGCAGCACGCAACCATTATTACAGCAATCACGGTGGCCCCGGTTACGGACCGCCTCCTCCACCGCCGCCTTATGGTTACCGAGGTGGCGGCTATCGCGGCGGTTACCGTGGCTACTGAGCCCCCGGGATCTATGCGGTGAGAGCCCAATTCGAAACGGGAGGAGCAATCCTCCCGTTTTTTATGTTTTCCGGCTAAAAAGGATCAGGGCTGTGTTTCGTCCTTTTTCCTGAGGAGTCCTCCAAACCCATTGGGGAAAAGCGGCTTCACTTTCCTTTCGGTGACAGCCGGTTGTGCCGGGGCCTCGGGGTGCTGGGCGTCCTTGAAGAGGATGGGCAGGAACTCAGCATCGCGGAAACCTCGGGCTCCTTTCCTGCCCTGGTGCACGATGACGAGATCCATCGACGGTACGATGTAGAGGCGCTGAAAGTTGGAGCCAAGAGAGCAAATCAGGTCGGGCGGAGCCTGTTTGCTCAGGCAGGCCCGGCTCCAGTCTTCTGGGAGCGGTTCAATCTCGAGGGTCTCCTCGACGTCCAGTTCACGGGCATCCGGGCGGTTGCAGTAGGAATTGACCCAAAAGCAAAGTCCGAACGCCGGATTGATGGAGGTGGGCTTGAAGCACTTCGAGAGTTCATCGGGCGCGACGATCTGCCGGCCGTTCCATTCGCCGCCGCGACTGACCATCTCGCCGAAGTTCATCCAGTCCCGGCCACTCATGTACATTCCCGCCGAGGGGATGACATTGCCGTAGTTGTCGGCTCGCCACTGGGAGATGTGGATATCGAGCGGTTGGATGAGTTTTCGTTTGAGATACGTTTCGTAGGTGAGTCCCTTGCGCTTCAGCTTGCGTCGCAGCACCTCGCAGAATACCTGGAGATGGCTGGGGCCATAAATAAAGGACTCTCCCGGATCTCGCTTGGCATCGAGTCCGAGGGAAAGGGTGAGTTTGTCGGCGCTCGAACGGCCGTAGATCTCTTCAAATCCCGTTTCGAGCCCGGACGTGAAATCGAGCAGCTCGCGTATCGTGATCCGCTCCTTGCGAGGATCATCCCGCCACTCGGGAAGGGTTTCCGAGACCCTTTCATCCAGCTTGAGGATCCCTTCTTTTTCGGCGATGACCGCGAGGGCACCGAAGAAGGATTTGGTTCCCGAATAGATGTGAATGGGTTCGTCGGCGGAGTGTCCTTTGGCATAACGCTCAAAACGGACCTGTCCGTGTTCCTTCACGATGAAACCGATGCCACCGCGCTTTGCCGAATAGGCATGGGCTGCCTCCAGTGATTCATTCGAGAGCTGGGCGGAGGCGCTGACAGCTCCCAGGGGTATGAAGCTCATGAGTAAGGGCACGAGGCGCGAAAACGACATGGGGTAAATTGCCAGAGTGTCGGGTTTTGGTCAAAGGCGGGATCAGCTCCGGGGGGCGGACCCGCATTCACGATTTTCGGGTCGAGAGCCAAGCCACGAGATCGGCGATTTCCCGTGAAGTCAGGTGGTCGACGAGACCTTCCGGCATCGCTGAGAAGACCTCGGGTTTCATCTCCACGACAGAGTCCGCCGGAAGCGTCAGATCGAGCCCGGGACCCTTGCGCAGGAGAATTCCGGCCGTGTCTCGTTTCAGCAACAGTCCGGCGTGATGTTCTCCGCTTCGCATGGTCACCGACCAGAGCGCGTAGTCGCCGGCAATCACCTTCGAGGGTGAGAGCAGGCTCTCGAGGATTTCCCGAGGATCCAGCCTCGCGCCGACGTCGTCGAGGGACGGACCGTAGGCAAGACCGACGCCGCCGGCTTGATGGCAGGCGAGGCAGGCCGCGAGTTTGCCGGAGGGTTGAAGGAGGCGGGCGCCTTCGTCAGGGTTGCCGACGAGGGAGAGGATGTCCGCGGCTTTGTGCCGGTATCGTGGCGGTCTTTCGGAAGGGGGCCGAAATCGTTCGAAGAGGGCGCGGACTTCCGGCTTCCCCGAAGCAAGCCCGGATGCGATCGCGGTGGAACGTTGTTCCTCCGGGAGCGCGTCCTTCGCAAGGTCGCGGGCAAGCCTCATTGCCGGGGAAACCGCATCGGACGAACCCGCGACCGTGGGCGCGGGTCCCGCGGAGGGATCGCGGGGGAGCGATTCGATCCACTCCCAGACGAGGTTGGAGCCATGTTCGTCCACTTCACGCGATCCGAGCGGGGGCATATGGCCGCTTCCTGTCGCGCTGATGCGGTAGGCCAGGACGGAGCGCCAGGGTTCGCCGGGGGTGACGAGGAAAGGGTCGTCGAGGCCGAAGCCTCCGCGCGTGGGGCGTTCCCAGAGCAACGAGGTTTCGGACAGGGGGCGGTCATAGTTCACCTCGAGCGGGGCGCTCCCTCCGCCGTGTCTCCGGTGGCAATGCGCGCAGTTGGCATGGAGCCAGGAGCGAACCCTTGTCTCCAGTGGCCCGGGGCCGCGGCTCGCGATGAGTCGGCCGCCCTTTTCCCGCTCGAACCAGGCTGCTTCTACCAGATCCAGTGCTACGGCGGTTTCGCGTGCCGGGGATTCGGCCTTGATCGGGAACCGGGAAAGTTGGAGTGGCTGGAAACCGTTCACAAAACCATTCCAGGAAGTGTGACAACGCAGGCATTCGGCCCGGCTCGCGATGTGGTAGCGGGTTCCGCCTTTCCAGGCTCCGGCCGGCACCTCGACTTCGGCACCGTCCGCTCCGACAAGTTCGGCATCGGAGCCGTCGGACCTCCATTGGTAGGAGTAGCCGTTCCACGATTCCCCATCGTAGTGGAGCACCTGCGTCTCGACGGGGCGCGTTCCGATGCTTACGGTGCGAGCGAGCGCGGCACCCTCCGGCCAGCTCACGGTTGAGGAAGAGGCTCCCAGGGTGGTCAGGATCGTTGATCTGTCAGGCAGGGCGATCCATCTTTTCGCTGTTGCCCCGTCCTCCCATACCGGCTCGATCACTTCGTATTCGTAGACGCCGTCCGCGACCTCTTCCCTGGCCACGTCACGAAAGAACCCGGTCTCGCTGAGAAGTCGGGGGAAGTCGGAGGTTTTACCCGCCTCGGGATTGGGAACGAGGCGATGCACGGTTCCGGGATTGCCATAGTGGAGGCAATAAAGCTCTCCCTGGTTACCCCGGCCGAAGCTGACAATCTTGTGGGCGGTATCGGCGATTTCCTCCTGTCGGACGACACTCTCTCCATCATGCCAGATTGCCCAGATCTTGCCCGTTTCGTAGTCGGCATAGAGATACGCCCCTTGAAGTGAAGGGAGTCGCGATCCTTCGTAGAGATAACCGCCGGTGATTGAGGCGGCCTCTTGGTGACCATGTGCCGCGACGGGAGGGGTGATCGGAGCGAGAGGGCTTGTCTGTTCGGGCATAATGGGTTGCGATGCTTCCATCGCCGCCCATCCGTGATTACCACCCTCGCCCACCAGGTGAATCATTTCCCAGAGTTCCCATCCGACATCTCCTACCCAGAGCCGGCCGTCGGGCTGGAAGCTCATTTTCCAGGGGTTTCTGAACCCGAAGGCCCAGATCTCGGGGCGCACGTTCTCCATGCCGAACCAGGGGTTGTCCCGGGGGACGCGATAGTTCAGCCCGGGATCCTTGTCGTCAACATCGATGCGCAGGATCGCGGAGAGAAGGTCGGAGTTGTCCTGGCCAGTCCTGAGGCCATCTGGTGGCGAGGGTGCCGAGGCGTCGCCGGTGGAGATGTAGAGCATGCCGTCGGGACCGAACTGGAGATGCGCTCCGTTGTGTCCTCCGCTGCGCCAGGTGAGGAGGATTTCCTCGGTCTCCGGCAGAAGCCGTGGCGGATCTGCCTCCGAGAAAAGAAACCGCGAGAGCTTCGTGCCGTCTTCGAGAT
>JAGRPC010000019.1 GCA_020439925.1 Verrucomicrobiia bacterium
CCCGGCACGGTCTGATTCTCCCGGGCAACCAGAGTGGTTCCCCCGCCGGGGGCGATCGTCCAGACGCCCGAGGCACCACTGACAAAGTTGGTGTCCCCCGCAAAGATCATGGTTCCACCCGAATTCAGATGGGGTGCGAGGAACCCGGTGTAGGTTCCCGCCGGAGCGGAAGAGCCATTCCGGGCCAGAAGTGTCAATCCCCCGGCGCCGCCGCGATAGATTCCCTCGCCACCGGAGGAAAAGGACACGTTGAATCCGACCTCCCCGGCGCTGGAGAGACCCAGCGTAGAGATGAAATTGAACAGGTCGTAGTTCTCACCCACACTGGCGCCGGAGGCCGCCACTCCGGCACGGGCGACGAGCGAAGTCAGTCCGGCCGTGCTGCGGGTAAAGACTCCGCTGTTGAGGGTCGCTGAGGAAGAAAATCCACGCAGGGTCGCCTGAAAGGCAAGCACACCATTCTCATTGAGGGAGGGAAGCAGGAACTCCTCATATTCGGCCCCACCCGGACTACCGGGGGGTGTTTCGGCTTCGCGGACCGCGAGGGCAGTCACGCCGCCCGAAAGGATCCAGATTCCGTTGTTGGACGACGCTGCCACCGGAGAACCCGCGAGGGTGGCGGAGAATGCCACCGATCCGGAGTCGTTCATGGCCGGGGCATAAAACGTGTTGAAGAGGGAACCTGTTGTCGTGGTCGGGGCCTGCTGCCCGGTGATCGCGATCACCGACACCTTGGTCTGTGCGCGAAGCGAATGCGGCCAGAACGCAATCGCGAGGAAAAGGAGCCCGGACCGCAAAAGGGAAGCCTCGAAACGTATTTCCAGCCGTGCGGGAAAATCAGATGCTCCGGAACGGCGGAGCCACGCTTTTTTACACGCGTCTCTCTCCGATTCCGGAGAACGGGAAAAGAAGGACCTGATCATCGATGGAAAGACGCCCGGGCTGTTGAGAGTCAAGATAGAGACGATCCGGAGCCGGGTCTATTCACTTCCCTGCAAAATCCGTGAGAATTCGTTTCCGAGCCGGTCCCCGAACATCCGGGAATTCCTTCGTTCAAGGCTGGATTCCGGTCATGGGATGAGCTTTCACGGTGTCCCACGCAATTTGCTGAAGCAGGGCGTTCAGTTTCGACTTTTCGTCCTCGCCCGGGCCCTTCATGAGCGCAATCGCCTTGGGCACCGGCAGTCCCGAAGGATCCCGGCGATACATCACCGCGTAGTGGCAGTAACTCGAGAGCACCTGGAGCGGCGCCAGGGCGTGGCCCCAATTGTCTCGGAAGAGATCGCTCTGTCGGGCGATTCCGGGCGCCTCCCCTTTCACGATTCGTTCACGCAGCGTCACGGCGGCCAGACCCACGGGCACGACACCCACCGCCTCTTTGCCGACTCGTTCGTTGATCTGACGAACGCAGTCTTCCACATCCTTCGCATAGCGTTGCGTGGCATCACGGAGAACGCCGAGGTCGGTGGCGTTGTGATCGACCTTTTTCCGGGTCTGGAGCGGATACACCGGCACATATTCGTCGTTGGGCATCCAGTATTCCTGCACAAGGATGCGGAGTTCGGGATTGTGTTCCAGGCCGAGTCGCACATATCGTTCGATGCCTTCGTCCGGCAGCCAGATCGGCGAGAGTGTGAGCACGTCCGCACCGCCCGCCTTCAGCACCTGCTTGACCTTGCTCGTTTCCTCCGGCACTTCCCAGTGCTTCACGACCGTTGAACCGCCAATACTCGAGAGACCCGCGAGCTGGTGGCTCAGCCCTGCCGACTTCGCCATCTCCGCCACTCCCGCGTAGGTGAAAACATGAAAACTGTGACCACAGGTGGCGACCCGGAGTCCCTCAAGGGCGGGCGACGGTTGCGAATGCGCGGTCGCCGCCGAAACCAGGACCCAACCAGTCATCAGAAGAAGCGGAGACTTGCATCGCATCGACATGATTCGAGCATGACCCGCGGCAGCGACTTCGGTCAAGGTCGATCGTTTTGTCGTTTCCCCTGGGGGACGCGTTGAAGCGGATCGACGCCGGAAGGAAATCGTGAGTATCATCCCCTCCGCCCCTCGCACCGAAAATCCGACTCGATCACGCAGCCTGACTCCCCGCCTTCATGAAACGGTTTCGCCCCACTCCCCAGTTGTTTCTTCTTGCCGCTCTGTGCCTGTGGCCCGGGAACCTTTTGCTTCGGGCCGCCGATCCGGCAAAGATCGTCCTCGTCGCCGGACAGGTGAAGGAAGTGGATCGCGTGGGGCACCACGACTACCTCGGCGGCTGCCGCCTCATGCAGGCACTTCTCGGACAAACCCCCGGAATCGAAACGGTCCTGGTCGAGAAAGACTGGCCGGCGGAGGAGTCGGTCTTCGACGGTGCCCGGGCGCTCGTGTTCTACACCGATGGGGCAGGCAAGCAGGCCTATCTGGGAACGCCGGAGCGCATGGACCGGATCCAGAAACTGGTCGATGCGGGCGTCGGCGTCGTGAGCCTGCACCAGGCAGTGGAATTCTCCCCTCCCTTCGCCAGGCAGTCGATGGCCTGGACCGGCGCGACTTACACCCCGCTCTCGAGTCGCGGTCACTGGGACAGCACTCACGACCAGTTTCCTTCACACGCCGTCACGCGCGGCGTCACCCCCTGGTCCATCAACGACGGCTGGCTAAACCATTTCCAGTTTCCGGAGGGAATGGCAGGAATCACTCCACTGGTCTGGTCGGGGAAAGTTCATACGGGTTCCCCGGAAGGAGGAAACGGAGACATCGTGGCCTGGACCTGCGACCGCAACAACGGTGGACGCTCCTTCAGTTTCAGCGGACTCGACGCCCACTCTGCCTGGGAGAATGCCGGAATGCGCCGACTCGTCATCAACGGCATCCTCTGGTCGGCCGGTGTCGAGGTCCCAAAAGATGGCGCGAAATGCGAAGCGGACCAGGCGATGATCGACTCCTTTCTGACCCCCCGCACGGCCCCTGCTGCGAAGCCGAAAACGGTGGAAAAGAAGCCCGTCGCCCCGAAGTAGACGGTCCGTCCGAGAAATCGGGAACTCAACCGCCCGACACCTGCGGATTGAAGTAGCGCTCAAGGAGTACCCGGCTGCAGAGTTGGACCTTCGCCTTGTCCTCCATCAACGGGACGAGGCGATGATACGCGTAGAGCACCTTGAACAGGTGGCCGAAAGCGATCCAGTATCCATTGGGATTGTCCTTCTCGCTCCACATTTGATTCCACTGGTGCTGGTGGTCGTTGCTGTCCCAGAATCCCTCCCCCATGATCGTCTCCAGCGACGGATGCGCCTCGACAACCGGATGGCCCGTGGGGTCGAAGTCGGGAACCAGTTCACCGACGTGTGCCTGGTGTCCGAGGTGGCCGGCGCGGGAGAGTTCGCCGTAACCCAGCTCGTCCAGGGTGAGGAGGGCCTCGGTGTGAGTCGTCATGTGAGTGAAGTTGGGACGCCTCACCGAAGGTCGGCCGAGCAGCGGTTCGAACCTCGCCAGGTTGTCGAAAAGTGCCTTCACCATTTCGCCGGAATCGGCATAGGTGGTCGGCTTGACCGGCTTCTGCGGACGGTGCTTTGCGATGGCGAGATTGTGGGCGCAGAGCTTGTCGATCAATGTTGCCTGGGCCATTTCCGGCACCGCACGCAACGCGCGGACCGTCAGCGAGGTGTAAATCACCGCGTGTCCGTGGGCACGCAGGCCACCGGCCACGGCTTCCGCAAGGGAAGCGGGAATCCTCTCGATCAGGGCGGGGTCCGCCGGTTCCTCGGGGAGCGGTTCAAACTGCTCCGGCGTGACCGTTTCGATCAGCGCGTCGAGCTGCTTCTTGATGGCCGCGACGACCTCCGGCTTCAGGCGGTTGCCCTGACACAAATAATACCCGGACAGAACGGCGGCACCAAGATGCGCGGGAAACCAACCCTTCGACCGGGCCATGCCCGTGAGCCCCTTGACCAGGTAGGATTCGTCGAGGACTGAACCGGCAACGGAGCCTTCCTTTTCTGCGGCCCGGACCGGCTCATCAAGGACTTCGCTGATTCCGAGCCCTCCCATGAGGCCTGCCGACAGTTGGACGAACTCTTTCCGGGTCATGACTGAAGTGAATAACGGCGGCTGACGTCTTCTGGGAAACTAATACCCCGCTCTACCACTTTCAATCCCTTCACCCTCTTCTCTTCAGCATTCCGGGTCTGAAAAGCCGCGTTTCCGGTTGCATTGACTCGCATGCTACGATCCGCGCATGGAAGGTTCGACCCAGCCGAAACCACGCGCCTCCGAGTCAGCGACGCGACTCGCTCTCGCGATCGGGGCCATCGGGGTCGTCTTCGGGGACATCGGGACCAGCCCGCTCTATGCGATCCGGGAATCCTTCCGCCACCTCGCCGTGACGGAGGAAAACGTCCTCGGGGTCGGGTCCCTCTTCTTCTGGTCCCTCACCCTCATGGTCTCGATCAAGTACGTGGGGTTCCTTCTCAAGGCCACGAGCCATGGCGAAGGCGGGATTTTCGCCCTCCTCGCCCTCAGCCGTCAGGCCGGAACGGCGAAGTCCGGATTGATGTTCGCCGGTGCGATCACGGGAGCGGCGCTCCTTTACGGGGACGGGGTTATCACCCCGGCCATCAGTGTGCTTTCGGCCGTGGAGGGGCTCGCCCACCTCTCGCCGGAATGGGCGGACGCGGTCCTTCCCGTGACCTGTGGCATCCTCGTCCTCCTCTTCCTCATTCAGCCGATGGGAACCGGTTTCATCGGCCGCTACTTCGGACGCGTCACCCTGGTCTGGTTTCTCGCGATCGGTTCGGTCGGTCTCTGGCAGATTCTCGGGTCTCCCTCCATCCTGAGGGCGCTCGATCCGTTCCATGGCCTGCGTTTTCTCTTCTCCGGCGAAACGCACGTGTTCCTCGTGCTCGGTGGGGTGCTTCTCTGCATCACCGGCGCCGAGGCGCTCTATGCCGACGTCGGGCACTTCGGAAAGGGTGCGATCCGCCTGGGATGGTGGGGTCTCGTCAAACCCTGCCTTCTTGCGAGTTATTTTGGGCAGCTTGCCTGGCTCCTCGACCATGCCGGCTCGGGCGAGATCAACACCTTCTACGCGATCGTCCCCGCGCCCCTCGAAGGATTCTTCGTCGCCTTGGCCACCATCGCCACGGTGATCGCGTCGCAGGCTCTCATCAGCGGAGCCTTTTCCCTGACCGAACAGGGAATCCAGCTCGGCCTGCTGCCCCAGATCCGCATCGTCCACACCTCCCCCACCGAACGCGGGCAGGTCTATCTCCCGACGGTGAACTGGCTCCTCATGGCCCTCTGTCTCGCGCTGGTGCTCGGCTTCCGCAGTTCCGAGGGTCTCGCCAGCGCCTATGGTCTCGCCGTGATCGCCGGGATGATTTTGACGACGATCTTTTTCTTCCACCATCTGCACCGGAACCTGCGATGGCCGCTGGCCGCCTGCCTCGCGCTCACCGGATCCTGGCTGGCGATCGAGCTGACTTTTCTCCTCGCGGGTTCCGCGAAGTTCCTCGAGGGCGCGTGGATCCCCGCGACGCTGGCTCTGCTGCTGGGCCTCGTCATGCAGACCTGGCTCCGCGGAAACCGCATGCTGCAGCAGATCGACCTGCCCCATGAGAACCTCTCCCTTCGTGAGATTCTCGACGACGAGGCCGGGACACCACGGATTCCCGGGGCCACGGGGGTGATTCTCTCCGACTATGCGATCAAGGCGAAGCTCTTCGACTATGTGGAGCGGTTCCGGGCCCTCCCGGAACGGATGGTCCTCGTGACCGTCGAACAGGAACTTGAGGCCCGCATCCCCGAGGATGAACGCTACCGGCTCCAGGAAATCGAGCCGGGAGTTCACAGCCTCCGCCTCCGCAAGGGATTCTCCGAACAACCCGATATCCGCGCGGCACTCGCCTGGGCCCGCTTAGAAGGATGCGAGGTCGATGCCGATTCCGCCACCTACTTCGTGTTCCGACGGATCCTCGTCCCCGCGCCGGGTGATCGCGATTCATCCCTTCCCTACTGGCGGCGTTCCCTCTTTGCCTTCCTGCACCGCCAGATGGTTCCCTGGTGGAAGGCGCTTCGGCTTCCGGAAGAAAGGGTCGTCGAGATCAGCGTGCACGAGGCGCTCCGATAGCGGCTGGGCGACGCTCATTGACCCCGAGATTCTCGAACAAGCGGACGGCGTCCGAACTTTCTCACTCGCATTGCTCACTCCCCAAGCACGGCGAGGGGTCGCGCATTCTCACGATCACCAAAAAGGCGACGATCGCGAAAACCGTAACTGCCAGTTCCGGCACGATCATCGCCGCGACGTTCCAGCCGCCCTTCTTCAGCAGCAACTGACAGGCGAAAACCGTCAGGTTCGTCAGCGAATGGGCCAGGATGGCCCAGAACAACCAGGCTCGACTTCTCCGGAAGAACTGGAGGACCATCACGCTCAGACCGACGTGCACCACGAGGGTCCCCAGCCTTTCCCATAGCCCCAACAACGGTTCCCAGCCCTTCAGACCGGCGAACTGCGTCAGCGCTTCTGCCGCTTTCTCGGGTGGAAGTTTCAACACGGCGGGATCCACCACATGCAGGAGCAGGTAGAATGCCGCCCCGGAAAACTGCAGCAGGGCAACGACCAGAGCCTCAACACCTCCGTGCCCCGCACCGAACATCAGCGCGTTCTTCCACACGCGATCCTCCGGCTTGAAAAAAAAACGGTAGCCGACCCATCGACCCGTTTCCTCGAAAATTCCTGCCGACACGCAGAGGACCACGATCCAGATCCATTGGCTGTTAGGGGACTTCAGCCATTCCCGGAATCCCTCGATCTGTGGCAGAGCAATCGTCCACGGAACGCGCAGAACACCCTGGAACACGAGAAACACAAGCAGACCCAGTGCCCACCACTTCCACGAGGCCCCGAAGCGCCTGTTCAGATACCAGCCGAGGAACAGGACACAAGCCACCACTCCGAGAGAGGAAACGGCAAAGGATACGACCAGGAGGGTATTCATACGGGCGATGCCTGGTTATTCAGAGGAGCTCGGTCACCAGGTGACGATCCTCGTTTTAACGGAGCAACCACCATCCCGGCCAGCCATTTTGTCGTGCGGCCTTCGAAAACGGGAACGGGGCTTGAATCAAGGAGAGAACCTTCCTGTCCGGCCAAGCTATCGTCCTTCTCTGTTCTTTGCGGGCACCCCTCTTCCAATTTCGCCCCGCCATGTTCATTGGAATTGACTTTCAAAGGAAAAAAGAACAAACCACTGTCATTGGATCCTGTCGCCCTCGGGTGCTGTGTGGATTGCTCTGGCTGACTCTTTTGGCGCTATCCGGCATTCCCCTATGCATTGTTCCCAGTGCCGTCGCAGCGGATCCGTGCGACACAATCCGAGTTCAAGTCAGAGTGGTTCAGGCGAAACTCGCAAAGAGCAAAAAGATTCCCGATCCAGCGCGTCGGCGGAAAACGTCGAAGCGCCTGAAAAAGCAACTTCGCCAACTGCGAACCGATCTCGCGGCCTGCGTCTCGCTATCCAACTTCACCAATATGGTCGACGTCGGAAACGCCGGGAATCCAACGGATCCGGCCGACGGGGACGAGCTCACCGGCGGCGTCCAGCATTTCGGAGCCGTCGCCTATGACTTCCGCATGGGGAAAACCGAGGTGACCCTCAATCAGTATGTCTCCTTCCTGAATGCCGTCGCCAAGACCGATACCTATGGTCTCTACAACCCGACCATGGCCACGAACCAGAACGTCAGGGGCATCACCCGCACAGGGTCTTCCGGAAACTATGCCTACACTGTGATCGGGAGTGGAGACCATCCCGTCACTTACGTGAGCTGGTTTGATGCCGCTCGATTCTGCAACTGGCTCCACAACGACCGCCCCAGCGGTGCACAGGGCTCAGGAACCACCGAGACGGGTGCCTACACGCTCAACGGTGCCGATAACGGGGTTGGTTTCGTCCGCGAAACAGGTGCCAGATTCTGGATTCCGTCGGAGGACGAGTGGTACAAGGCGGCCTACCATCATCCGGCGGCGGATGGAGGTCCTGCACTGAATTATTGGACCTATCCGACCCGAACCGTCATGCCGCCGGACAATCTGGTGGGCGGCGGTGCCAACCAGGCGAATTGCAGGGTTTCCAACAAGTATTCCGTGACCCAGAACACGACCCTGGTCCCCACCCAGAACTACCTGAGCAATGCCGGCGCCTACTCGGGAAGTCCCAGTCACTACGGCACCTTCGACCAGGCGGGCAGCAATTGGGAATGGACGGACGGGATCAACGGGATGAATCGGATCATCCGCGGTGGAGGCTGGAACAACGACAACCTGGCGCCGCGATCCTCGAACCGGCCCGCAGGCTACGACCCCACTCTTGAAAACGATTACACCGTGGGATTCCGCATCGCCGGCCAGTGACAGGTCGCCGGAAGGAGAACAAGGGTCCCTTCGACGGCGTTCCCGTTCCGGCAGAGCTTCACCTTGAGGAAGGCACGCATTTCCCGGCCCCGTGAGATCCGCAACATTGGTTACTCACCTCCCGGCCGCCGGAGCCGGAATCCCGGATACCAGGACCGCCGTATCAGGCGCCTCGCCCGAGTAAAAGGACACGTAATGGGTGTCCCCGATCACGGTTGC
>JAGRPC010000267.1:0-15672 GCA_020439925.1 Verrucomicrobiia bacterium
CCTCGTTGCCGCTCATCGCGGTGGCTACGCCGACGACCGGGAAGACCGGGCTCCCGAAAACACCGTCGCGAATGTCGCCGTCGCGATCCGCAAGGGATTCGACCTCTACGAGACCGACATTCAGCGAACCCGGGACGGCGTTTTCGTGATCGTGCACGACGAGACCCTTGAACGCGAAACGGACGGAGAGGGTCGTGTCGCCGACTTGACCCTCTCCGAACTGAAGGCCCTGACAAAACGCTATCGGGACGGCTCCCTTTCCGGGGAGAAAGTCGCGACACTCGAGGAACTGCTCGTCGCAGGGAAAGGGCGCATCCGCTACAAGGCGGACCTGAAGCCCGGACTGGTGGCCCATGTCGACGAACTCGCCCGGCTCCTCCACCGGCTCGGGATGGAGAAAGAGATCTTCATTCGCTGCAGCCGGAAGGAAGCCGCGGAGATCGGGCAAGTCTTTGATGAGGGGACTTCCCGGATCGAGGTGATGGTGAAGCTGGATACGGCGGAGCAGGTCCGCGAGATCGCCGCCCGCTTCTCACCCCGGACGATCCAGATCAACGTCGAGAAGGACGAGGAGGTTTCGGAGGGGAAGATCGAGGCCATCCGCACCGCGACCGGGCTGGGGATCCTCGTCGAGACCCACAGCTACGCGGATCCGGTCCAGCGAGAGGCGCTCGTGAACGCCGGAGTGCGGATGTTTCACACCGCCCTTCCGGAGGAAACGATCGATTGGCTGCGCGTAAAGGGGTGGTGGTGAACGCGGACGCCCGCCTCACGCAATCGAGTCCCCCCGAAAGTGGTAGGAGGGAGAAGGTGATTTTGGGACGATGCTTGGCGTAGAGTTGAGTTGTGAAGACGCATTCCCCCATTTCGACCCGGTTCCTGACCCTCCTCATCCCGATCCTCGGTTTTTCCGGAGTGTGCCGTGCCCAGTCGGAGGTCGTTCTCCAGTGGAAATTCGACGGAGCCGTCGAGGCGGGGGAATGGCAGGGAAAAACCGGCAAGGCCCAGGCCGCCGGCGAGATCAAGGCCGAAGGTCCCCGTCCGCCGCGTTATCCCGGTTTCGACGACAAGAACCTCGCCGGCACCTTCGAGGACACGGAATCGTTCCTGGTTGTGAAGGACCAGGAGCGTGGCGGGTCGACCAACCTGCGCTTCGGGCTGGGTGAAACCCTGGCGATCGAGGCCTGGGTGAAGGTGAAGGACCTCGGCAACGGCGAGATGACCTATCTGCTCGGGAAAGGCCGCCACGGCAAACTCGGGGCGGACCTCGGCGAGAACAATCAGAACTACGCGGTCCGCTTGAAGGGCTCGGGCGGCGGCGCGGAAGTGGGATTTCTCTTCACCAGCGTCGACCCTGCCAACGGGGGCAAGCGCGAGTGGCACCGGTGGTGGAGCAGTGCGCAGGTCCCGGCAACGGGGTGGCACCATCTTGCCGTTGTCTACACCTTCGGGAAGAAGGACAGTCTCCGGGTCCTCATCGACGGCAAGGCGACCGGCGGGGTCTGGGACATGGGCGGGGCGACCGATCTCGGGCCGGTGACGGACGCGGACGATCTCGTCATCGGGACGGGTTCCAAGCGCAGTGCGGGGGAATCCTTCACGGGGTGGATCGACGATCTCACGATCTACCGGGGCGCTCCCGAGGCCAAGGAACTGGAAACCCGCTACTCCTTCAATCCGCCGCCGCCGCCGGTGACCCCGGAGATGGTTTCTCCCGGCTCCGTCCTGGTTCAGATCAGCGAGAAGGGCGTGCCGGAAGCCAATGCGTGGCCGGATGAGCCCGAGGTGACCGAGACCTATCAGGAGGAGGTCTTCGGCTTTTTCGACTGGCCGCAGAAATACATCTCGACCGGAGTTCGGGCCGACCGCCCCATTCCCACCCATTTCCGCGCCGCGGCCAAGGTGACGATCCCGGAAGGAAAACATCGCCTCCTCCTTCGCAGCCGGGGTCCGGGCCGGCTTCTCATCGACGGGGTCAAGGTCCTCGAGACCCCCTTTCCCAGTGGCGACACCGGCGGGCATGGTTACCTGAAGGATCAGGACACCTATCTGGACCTCGGTCCCGACTTCCGTTTCGCGCCTCCCGGCAACCGCGAGAACTGGGTCGAGTTCGAGTCGAAAGGTGGGGAGCATTTTGTGATCCTCGAGACGATGGTGGGCGGGGTCGCCGGCAAGAGCAAGCGGCGTCCGGAATTCGGCGAGACGGTGGCGGCGATTTCGCTCGAAGGGAGCGAGAGCTGGTCGCTTCTTTCCCCGGGCAAGCGTCAGGTGTCCTACACGGACAAGGGCTGGGCAGCCTACGAGGCGGAACGCCGGGAATGGTATGCCAAGGTCAATGCGGAGTCCCGCGCCACGAAACGCGCCGAGCACACCGCTTACTGGGACAAACGTCGTGAAGCCGGAAAGAACTGGCTCGCGAAGGTTGACCAGGTCGCAGTTCCCATCCTTCCCGAAGGTTTTCCGGCGAACAACCCGATCGATCATTTCCTCGCGGATCGCATCGTGAAGGTGAAGGCCGAATCTGAGGTCGCCCATGCCGCGAAAGTCGACTATTTCGAGGAGGTGAAGCCGCTTCTCGAGGCGAAGTGCTACAGTTGCCACCAAGGAGGCAAGGCCAAGGGAGGGCTGCGCCTCGATCTCCACGAGGCGGCGATGAAGGGGGGCAAGTCGGATGGTCCTGCGGTCGAGCCGGGGGATGTCGACGGCAGTTCGCTGATCTACCGGATCTCTCCGGATGCCGGGGACGACATCATGCCGCCGAAAGGTGAGGGTTTCTCGGAAAAGGAGATCGCCGTGCTGACTTCGTGGATCGAGGAAGGGGCGCCTTGGCCGCAGTTTGACGTGGATCGCTTTGAGTTGACTCCACCGTCCGAGGATCTCGCTTTCCTCCGCCGGGTCTTCCTCGATACCGTCGGGGTGCCGCCGACCGAGGCGGAAATCGCGAGCTTCCAGGGTGATCCGGAGGAGCAGCGGCGTTCGCTGGTCATCGACCGTCTCCTCGCCGATGCCCGCTGGGCCGATCACTGGATGGGTTACTGGCAGGATGTCCTTGCGGAGAATCCGAACATCATCAACCCGACCCTGAACAACACCGGGCCCTTCCGCTGGTGGTTGCACGAGTCCTTCCTCGACAACAAACCCGCCGATCTCTTTGTCACCGAGCTCCTGCGGATGGAGGGCAGCGAGCGTTTCGGGGGCCCGGCCGGATTCGGCACCGCTTCCCAGAACGATGTTCCCATGGCCGCCAAGGGCATGATCGTGAGTTCCGCCTTCCTCGGGGTGGAAATGAAATGCGCGCGCTGCCACGACGCCCCGGCGCACACCTCGAAACAGGAGGATCTTTTCCAGCTGGCCGCCATGCTGCAGGAGTCGTCGATCAAGCTGCCGGAATCGAGCAGCGTGCCGATGGATCGCTTTCACCAGACCGGCCGGAAACCGCTCATCGAGGTGACCCTGAAACCGGGCTCGGAAGTTCAGCCGGCCTGGCCCTTCCCCGAGTTTGCCAACGAGGAGAGTGCCGCCACTCTCGCCGAGAACCCGGAGGATCCCCGTGACCGGCTCGCCGCCCTCGTCACCGCGCCGGAAAACCAGCGCTTTGCCCAGGTCATGGTGAACCGTCTCTGGGAGCGCTACATGGGGCGGGGTCTTGTTGCGACCATCGGCGACTGGGAAAAGAGCGGAGCTTCCCATCCCGAACTGCTCGCCTGGCTCGGCCAGGAATTCGTGAGGAACGGATACGACCTCAAGGCCATGGCCCGTTTCATCCTGAATTCGCACGCCTACCAGCGAGCCACCGATCCTCTCCTCACCGCGCCGAGTCCGCTCTTCATCGCGCCGAGTCCGCGCCGCCTCACCGCGGAACAGATCGTCGATTCGCTCTTTGCGGCGACGGGAGCTCCCTTCGATCTCGAGGAAGTCAGTCTCGATGTCGACAGCGTGCGGGCCCTCAACAATTCCATCACCCTCGGCAAGCCCCGGCGGGCCTGGATGCTGGCATCGACCTCGAACGAGCGTGACCGTCCCAGCCTTTCGCTTCCCCGTATCCAGGCGGTGGCGAGCCTGATGGAGACGTTTGGCTGGCGCGGAGCCCGCCAGGACCCCATCAACTCCCGTGACATCGAGCCCAACGTCCTCCAGCCCGCCATCCTCGCCAATGGCACGATGGGACTCTGGCTGACGCGCCTGAGCGACCGCCATGGAATCACCGGCCTTGCGATCGAGGCGAAGTCCGCTGGGGACCTCGTCGACCGGCTCTTCCTTCGTCTCCTCACCCGCCCGCCCACCGACCTGGAGCGCGAGCGATACGTCAGCCTGCTTTCGGAAGGCTTCGAGAGCCGTGTCGTTCCCGACTCCGAGAGGCCCGTTGCCAAGGGCGGGAAGCGTGAGCCGGTCCGGTTTGTGAGCTGGTCGAATCACCTCGACGGGGCGGCCAACACGCTCGCCACCCAGAAAGAGGAACTGGCCCGCCGCGGCGATCCTCCGACCCTTTCCCTGAACGAGGACTGGCGCACGAGAATGGAGGACGTTCTCTGGGCCATGCTCAATGCTCCCGAGTGGATTTACACACCCTGAAGTCAGCTTTTAGCCATTTAGCCACTGGTCGCCACCGATTACTGATCACCGATCCCCTTTCTCATGAACCGACGTCAATTCCTCCAACGCACTTCCCTTCTTGCCGGCGGAGCCTCGCTCGGGGCCTCCGACCTGATTGCCTCTCCCACCGCGACCCTGAACCTTCCGAAGGGCAAGGCCGAACACTGCATCTTCATCTGGCTCGGGGGAGGGATGGCCCAGATCGACACCTTCGATCCGAAGGACCGGGGTAACTCCAAGGCCAGTCCGAAGGTGGCGGGATCGGAATACGCATCGATCGACACGGCGGTCCCCGGGGTGAAGTTCTGCGAACACCTGCCCCGCACCGCGAGACTGGCCGAGCGCCTCACGGTTTTGCGCACGGTCAATCACCATCTGATCGACGAACACGCCTTCGCGACCAACTACGTTCATACCGGGCGCCTCATCAACGGTAGCACGACTTATCCCTCGATCGGCTCGATCGTCTCGCACGAGCTCGGGGCGGTGAATCCCGATGTGCCGGCTTACATGCTCATCGGTTATCCGAACGTGAGCCGTGGTTCCGGCTTCCTCGGAGCAAAGGCGGGTTACGTTTACCTCACCGACACCGAGAGCGGTCCGGCCGGTTTTTCCCGTCCTTTCGATGTTGATCCGGAGCGTGCCGCCCGGCGTGAAGCCCTCCTTCAGCCGCTCGCGGGAAGGATCGAATCGGAGTCGCTCCCGGCCCATTACCGTGAGGCCCAGAGCGAGGCACTCCGGCTCGCCGGACCCGACTTCATGCGCCACTTCGAACTGAAGAAGGAGCCTGCGGAGTTGCGCAATCTCTACGGAGGGGAATTCGGCCAGCGTTGCCTCCTCTCCCGTCGTCTTGTCCAGGCCGGAGTCCGGTTCATCGAGGTTTCCCACAATCTCAATTTCATCAATGGCACGGGTTGGGATACGCACAACGAGGGCCAGCAGAACCAGCACAATCTCATCAAGGAACTCGATATCGCCCTCTCCGCCCTGATCTCGGATCTCGAGGAGAAGAAGCTGCTCGACAAGACCCTTGTCGCGGTCGGCACCGAGTTCGGGCGTCCCGCCGCCTACGACGGACGCGGCGGGCGAGGTCACCAGGGCACCGCCTTCAGTCTTGTCCTCGCCGGGGGCGGACTGAAACATTCCGGCGCCTACGGTGTGACCGACGAGCTTGCCAAGAACATTCTCGAAGGGCCCGTCTCCGTTCCCGATTTCCACGCCACGGTCCACGCGGCGCTTGGCATCGACCCGGGGAAGGAACTCTACGACGGTTCGCGTCCCGTCCCCATCACCGACCAGGGCAAACCGGTTGCGGCTTTGTTCGGGTGAGCGGTCTCGCCGGGGATCGGTTGAAACCACCCGGGATTACAATTGCCGGGTCGGGCGGCGAAGGATCTTGCGGGATCCTAAGTTATGGCGTGTGCAATCGTTTGAAGTCGTGATCGGCTCCGCGTATCTTTGAGAGTTCCCTTCTTCGTTCCCCTCCGTCCACCCATGTCCCTCACCGCTGTTTCCGACGTCTCCCGCAGACGCTTTCTTCATACCTTGGGCGGGATCGGTTCCGGCCTCGTCCTCACCCAGTGCAAGACCGTTCCGACCGACGGCACAACCACCACGGTGACCCTGCGCCAGCCCAGGCTGCCGTGGCCCGTCGTCTTCAAGGGTGAGGCGAAATTCTCGAAGCTTTGTGAGCGCGCCCGCAAGGAGAACTGGGCAAATCTTCCCATTCCGCAACGCACCGTCACCGTCGGCAAGGCCCTCTGCGGAACACCCTACGGCAATTACACGCTCGAAATCGACGACAAGATCGAGTCGCCCTCGGTGAACTTTGACATGCTCGACTGCTGGACCTTCTACGAGTCCTCTCTCGCCTTTTCGCGCATGATCAAGAACCCGCCGCAATTCTGGTCTCGCGAGGCGATGCTGCATTACATCGAACTGGAGCGCTACCGCAACGGATCCTGCGACGGCAGCTACCTGAGCCGGATGCACCACCTCGAGGAGGTTTTCGCCAACAACGAACAGCGCGGACTGGGGAACAACGTGACGAGATCGATCGGCGGTATTCCGGTTCGCCGGAACGTGCGTGAGATGCAGTCGGCCTGGAAGAGTTATCGTTATCTCCGGGCGAATCCCTCCCTCGTTTCCGAAATGGCGAAGGTCGAGGCCCGGGTTTCCGCTTTGCCGGTCACTTATGTCCCCCGCTCCCGTGTCGGGGGGATCGAGTCCCAGCTGCAGGATGGCGACGTGCTTGCGGTCGCCTCGCAGGATCCCTCGGGTTACACCTCCCATGTCGGGCTGGCCGTGCGGGACGGGAAGAACTGTCGCTTCATGCATGCGACCTCGGTCCGCAGCAAAGGACGCTGCTGCGTCGTCGACACTCGGATCTCGAGCTATCTCCAGGAGAAGAGCAGCAACATGGGCCTCATCGTCTTCCGTCCCTCGGAGGCTCCACTCCTCGGTTAGAGGGCGGCGCGTTCCCGCAACTGTTCCAGGACTCGGAGATTGCCGAGGGTGTTTTCAGGAGCGTTCCAGTTCGGTGCTCCGGCCACGACCTCGGCAAAGGCGTCGGCTTCGACCGCGTAGAGAGGTCTCTTCTCCCTCACCCGGAGTTTCTCAACGGTTCCCTTCGGCGAGATGAGGGAGAAACCCTCCTTCGCCTGCCAGAAGCGCGGGATCTCGATGCGGCCTTCGGTCCCCGCGATGTGGGCGGTCTGGTCCGAGAGAACGGTCATGCCGCAGGTGAAGGTGGCGAGGGCGCCGCTACCGAAGCCCAGCAAACCCGCGGCGAAGTCGTCGACGCCGAACTCGTGCCGGTGGGCGAGGCACTCGACCCTGTCGGGTTCCCGACCGAGGAGGGTGCGGGCGAAGTCGACGCAGTAGCAGCCGACGTCCATGAGCGATCCTCCCCCGGGCCCCGCCTGATAGCGGGCGTCCTCCCGCGAGGCCTCGCGGCGGAAGGTGAAATTCGCCCGGACGAGCCGGATCTCCCCGATGGCTCCGCTGGCAACGGTATCGAAGAGGAGGCGGGTCTGTGGATGAGCCCGGTACATGAAGGCCTCGATCAGAAGACGTCCGCGCTGCGCCGAGCGGCGGAACATCTCGCGAGCTTCCGACGAATCGAGGGCCATCGGTTTTTCGCAGAGCACGTGCTTCCCGGCGTCGAGCGCGGCGAGGGTCCACTCGCAATGAAGGGCGTTGGGAAGACTGAGGTAGATGGCATCGATATCCTCCCGGGCGAGAAGGGCATCGTATCCGGTGATGGCTTCACCCCCGTGGGTCTTCGCGAAGGCGGCGGCGTTTTCCGTCGAGCGCGAGGCCGACGCAACGAGCCGGCCGCTCCGCGATCGGGGCAGTTCCGCCGCGAACTTCGAGGCGATGTTTCCGGTGCCGAGAATGCCCCAGCGGAAGGGTCGGGCGGCTTTCATGGGGCCAAGGATAGCACGATTCGGCTTGCGCGCCTTTCCCGATGCCGGAAGATATCGCCCTTCTCAGCGCATGAAAGTCCTCGTCACCGGCGGCGCCGGATATATCGGGAGTGTTGCGGTCGACGCCCTGCTGGCCGCCGGGCACGAAGTCGCCGTACTCGACAATTTTTACCAGGGGCATCGATCGGCGGTGAATCCCGCAGCCGAGTTTTTCGAGGCCGACCTTGCCGATGCGGAGGCGGTGCGGAGGGTGCTGGCGGCTTCGTCGCCCGACTCGATCATGCATTTCGCGGCTTACACCCTTGTCGGGGAGTCGGTGGAGGACCCTTTCAAGTATCTCGGTGAAAGCGTGCAGAACGCCATCAACCTGATTTCCGCGGCGGTGGACCACGGGGTGAAGCGTTTCATCTTCTCTTCCACGGCGAATCTTTTCGACGAGCCCGAGCGCATGCCCATTCCGGCGGAGAACAAGATCGTCCCCGGCAGTCCCTATGGGGAATCGAAGTTTTTCGTCGAACGCATTCTCCACTGGACCCACCGGACGAAGGGACTTCGCTACGCCTGCCTGCGTTATTTCAATGCCGCCGGCTGCACCGAAACGAAGGGAGAGGACCACGATCCCGAGACCCACCTCATCCCGCTGGTGATCGAGGTCGCGCTGGGCCAGCGTCCCCTCATCAAGATCTTTGGGGATGATTACCCGACGCCGGACGGCACCTGCGTGCGCGACTATATCCACGTCGCCGACCTCGCCTCGGCCCATGTGCTCGCCCTCGAGGCCCTGCAGGAGCGCGAGGTGCTCCACTACAACCTGGGCAACGGCAATGGGTTCAGTGTCAGGGAGGTCGTGGATACGGTCAGGGAGGTGAGTGGGCGCGAGATCGCCGCAGAGGTGGCGTCGCGTCGCCCCGGTGACCCGGCCATTCTCATCGCCGACAGCACGCGCATCCGCGAGGAGCTTGGCTGGACGCCGAAATATCCCGACCTTCGTTCCATCGTGCAAAGCGCGTGGGACTGGCACCTCGCCCATCCGGACGGATACGGGGATTGAGGAATCGCGCCCTCCTCAGGGCGATTTTCCCCTTTCCTCCGGTGCGCATTCCGTCCTATGGTGCGCACCATGCAGATGAACCGCCGATCCTGGTTGACCGGGGCTCTGGGCCTCGGCCTGGTCCCGAACGTGGAACTCTTTGCCGCGTCCGAACCCTACGTTCGATCGGGGCAGGGGATGAAAGTGGGATTGGCGGCCTACTCCTTCCGCAATCATTTCGAGTGGTCACGCGGCAAGAAGAACCCGAAGTTCGTCGAGGGCGACCGTGCCATGGACATGCCGAAGTTCCTCGACTACTGCGCGAAGCAGGGAGTGAAGGGGGCTGAACTGACGAGTTACTTTTTCCCGCCCGACGCCGGCGAGGCGACTTTCGTCGAGTGCCGCGAAATCGCTGCCCGCCTGGGAATTTCCATCTCCGGCACAGCCGTCGGGAACAACTTCTCCCATCCGCCGGGATCTCCCGAACGCAAGGAGCAGATGGCCTACGTGAAGGAGTGGATCGACAAAGCCGCGCTGATGGGAGCTCCCCACATCCGCGTCTTTGCCGGCACCCACCCCAAGGGCATCGCCCCCGAGGAGGCCGAGCGGAATGCCATCGACGCCCTTGCCGAGGCCGCCGTTCCTGCCGGGGAAAAGAAGATCTATCTCGGTATCGAGAACCACGACAGCATTACCACGGCGGATCGGCTCCTGCGCATTGTGCGCGGCGTTGAGAGCCGGTGGGTCGGAGTAAATCTCGATGGAGGAAACTTCATCGCCGACGATGTTTACGCCGAGATCGCGGCTTCGGCTCCCTACGCGGTGAACGTGCAATTGAAGTCGGAGATCAAGACGGGGCCAGGCGGGAAGGAGAAAGCTCCGGCGGATCTCGAGCGCATTGTCAAGATCCTGCGAGACAGCGGTTACGACGGTTATGTGGTGCTGGAATACGAGGAGGAAAACGATCCGTACGAGCAGGTTCCTCCCTTACTCGAGAAGTTGCTGAAATGGTGCGCCTAGCTGAAGAAAGGAACGGCGCGGGATTCCGGTGAGCGATGAAAGTGGTGCTGCGGAATCTGGCCTACGGAGTCGCCGCGGGACCGGCGCTGTTCCTACCCTTCGCCTATTTCATCGCTGTTGGCTGGCTCTGCGTCTACGCGCTCCCGGCCGCCTACCAGGGGGAGGAGACGCCCGAGTCCGGAGAGCGTTTTCTCTCCATCGTCCGAAACGGATTCTACGCGTTCATCGTGCAGTGGCCGCTTTATTTTGGCTGGATGCTCGTTTCCCGTCGCCTCACGAGGCGGCTGAAAGTTCTCTGGGGCGGCGTGATGATTGTCTTTAATCTTTTCGCGGTGCCGTGGTTTCTCTGGGCGATGTGGAAACGAACGGAGAGGATCGAGTTGTTGCGGTTCATCCGGCGCCACAGCGTGAGGCACTACTTCGCCAAGGGCATCGGGGGAGAACTGCCGAGGCCGGCGTTTTTCCTCGACCTTCCGGCCGTCTACCGGGAGGTGCGGTTCAAGGGACCGGTGCGTGATCTACCGCCCGAGTTTTGCATTGTCACCGCGTGGAATCCCGGTGGAGAAATAGTCTCGGAGGAAGCCAACGCAGAAGCCGACGCCCATCTCAAGGCCGAGGTGGAGCGGCAGCAATTCGACCACTTTTCCGTGACCGGGGGGAGTGCAGATTTTTCGCACGCCGAACCCGGATACGGGATCGTCTGCACCCGGGCCGAGGCACTCCTGCTCGCGCGGCGCTTCCGTCAGTTGGCCTTTTATCAGGTGATTGCCGGACGGGTCTACCTTGTCTCGGTGAATGAACCCCATGTGCCGGGAGAACTGGTCGGACGATGGAGGGACCTCGTTGTTGGTGGCGGGGAAGAAGCAGAGCCGATCCCGGTCTGACTTCCACGGCGATCACAGTGAGGAATTCGAGTCGCGGGGCGCTTTGGGTTTGACTCGCCCCTTTTCTTTCTGGCTTGATGGTGGGGTTCGAAAGACCCGGCGCCGGTATGTTGCGATTCTGCCTTGTCCTCCCGATTCTTTTCTCAGCCGCGGCAGGCAGGGGGAATGCGCAGGAGGAAAAGCGGGAAAACCTGCCTCCGGCCGTCGAAACGGAAGGACCGGCACAGTTGCTCGAGCGTGGTCGTGCGGCTTTCGCGGCGAATGATTTTGCCGCTGCGGAGGCGGCGCTGGAGAAATTCATTGTCGATTATGGTGAGGCGGAGGAAGCGAAGGAGGCGGCTCGGCTGCATCGGCCTCTCGTAGCGATCAGCAAGGTGGGTCTGAAGAAGTTCGGCGAGGCACTGGACTGGATCGATCAATCCCTTCTCGATCCCGACGTCGATCTGACGGTCTCCGACGAACTTCGATTCTGGCGAGGGCTCTGTCTCATGACCACGGGCGATCACGTGGAGGCGCAACGTGCCTTCGGTGAATACTGGGCGGACGAGAGCCACAATCCCTTCAAGCGTTACGAGGCTCTCCTGCTTTTTGCGCACCTCTACCTCTTGCAGGATTTCCCGGAGGAGGCAGCGGATTTTCTCGAGTCCCAGCTTCCGCAGGTGAGGGAGGCTTCGCCGGAAGCTGCCAGTCGTTCCGTCGTTCTCGAGTTGCACGCGCGCATCGCGGCGGATCAGCCGGAGCGGGCTCTCGACGTGATCCGGCGCGAGCACGGGCACCTGGAAGAGATGACGCAGCTGATCAGTTTCCAGAGTCTTGCCCTGCAGCTCGGGGCACGCTTTCTCGAGGAAAAGAAATACCATGAAGCCATCACCTGCCTGCAGCGGATCTGGCCGCGAGACCGACTCATCGAGCGTCAGGAAGCTCGCCTGGGGGAGATAAGGGATCGCATCGCTTTGCTCGAAACGCGGCCCAATACCCAGGGAACCGTTCATCAGTTGCAGTCCATCCTCGGACGGGTCGAGAGGGAACTGGAGAGTTTTTCCGCCATCGAGCATTTTGATTCGGCCCTGCGGCTGCGGCTCGCGATGGCCTACCAGGGTCTTGGAAGATATCGCGAGTCCGCGCTCATCCTTGCCGACATGCTGGCGACTCTGGCGCCGGACCCGGTGGTGGAGAGCGCTTCGCTTGCCGAGATCCAGTGCTGGATGGAAACGAGGCACTTGAGCCGCGCGGTTGAGGCGGCCGATCGATACGAGAAGGTCTTCGGTGCGGAAGGAAAATCGCTCGCGACGGTTCTTTTTCTCAGGGCCGAAGCTCTGCGGGAGAACACTGAGACCAACGCCGCGCAACTTGCTTACGGCAAACTCGTCGACCTTTTCCCGGGCGATCCCTTTGCCGCCAAGGCGATCTTCATGCAGGGATTCCTCTACCTCCAGCAGGACGACAACGAGGGGGCTCTCTACCAGTTCGAGCAGGTCCGTCGCCAGTTTCCGGATTCGGAACTCGTCGAGGATGCGGATTACTGGTCGGGAATGGCCTATTCCTTCTCCAGCCAGTATGTTCAGGCTCGCGACCATCTCGAGGGTTACCTGAAACGCTGGAAGACGCCGAAATATCGGAAGGAGGCGATCTTCCGTATCGCCGTGTGCACCTTCTCCCTCGCCGAATACGAAGGATCCCTCGAGAAACTTTTTGCCTTCAACGATGCCTTTCCCGGGGATCCACTGACGGACGAGGCGAATCTTCTCATCGGGGACGCCGCGTTTGCTCTCGGACGGAATGAGGAGGGTTTTGCGGCGTACGATCGCGTTCGGCCCGAGACGGGTCGTTTCTTCGAGGATGCCTGGTTTAAGAAGGGAAATGCCCTGAAACTGCTCGAGGACTATCCGGCGATGAGGGAGCACTTCGAGCGTTTCGTCTCGGACCATCCCGCCAGCGGCCGCCTTCCCGAGGCAGTCTACTGGATCGGATGGACGCACATCCAGGACGAGGAACCGGGCCGAGCCCGCGACATCTACTGGAAGACGATCGAAGAACTCGGCGACGATCCTGACCGATACACCATGACGGACCTTCTCGCCGGGCTTCCCAAGGTATACTCCGCCGGAGGAAAAGCTGCGCGCGAGGAACTGATCACCAAGCTGCGCCTTCTCAAGAGCCGGGCCGCCGTCGCGGGGAAGGACACGCTCGCACTGCGAGCCGGGTGGGCGCTTTCGCGCGTGGTCGATCAGGATCGCGCCCGCATCGAGTTGCTCGATGTCTCGAAATGGGCGGACCCACGTCTCCATGAACCCCCACTCACCGTGGCGGTGGCCGAAGCCCAGCTGGATTCGGGTAACCGGCTCGTCGCGAAAGATCTCTTCACTCGCGTCCGGAAATGGCATCCTCGCACCGTCGAGCGAGACCGGATCTACCGGGCGCTCGGACGAATCGCTCTCGAGGAAGGAGAGTCCGAAACTGCCATCGCCTATCTCGAACGCTTCGAGCGCGAGGCTTCTTCTTCCGTCCAACTGGGCGAGGTGATGATGGAACTGGCCGGTCTTTATGCTTCAGGCGGGCGCGGGGAGGAAGCTCGGGCAATTCTCGAGCGCACATTGGAGACTCCGGGAGCCGGTGCCGAAATGAAGGCAGGGGCCCTCCTCGAGCTCGGCCGCTCCTATGCCGGGGTGGGGGAGGACGAGCGGGCTGTCGTTTACTTCGAGAGGCTCTATGTCGCCTACGGCAAATTCGGCGAATTGAATGCGAAGGCTTACCTCGAGAGGGGACGTTCCCTCGAAAAACTCGACCTGGGACGGGAAGCGCTCGAAACCTACGAGGAACTGATCGGTCGCGACGACTTGAAGGGATTTGCCGAGGTGGCCGAAGCCTCTCAGCGAGCCGAGGTGCTGCGACGGAGATTCCCTCCCGAGTCCCCACCATCAACCGGGGTGCCGACCGAGGAAGGAGCCGTAAAGGGAGGGGAGGCCGGAGGATGAAGCGGTTTTTTCTCTTGGCCCTGGTTTGTTGCACGAGCCCGGCAGGGGCACAGGATCTCGTCGTTCTCAAGAGTGGCGAGAAGGTGTCCTGTCGGATCGACGATTATACCGACAGTCTTCTCAATGTGACGCTCGCCGGCGCCGCGGGAACCGCTGGAACGGCGCGGCGCACCCTGAATGCCGGGCTTGTTGAGTTTGTCGAATTTGGATTCCGTCCCGGGGAGGAAGAGGCCTACGCGAATCGTGGACAGGAAAGCGCGACCGACTTGCAGAAGTGGTGGGATTACTGGTTCCCTCACCTGCATCGGCCCCGTTCCCGTGCCGCGGCTTGGGGGGTGGCCTTCGCCAACGCCTTGCTTCGCGAGGATCCCTCGCATGGAGCGGAACGGGCCTTGTCCCTCTTCGATCACGTCATTGCAAAGGCCTGGTCGCCAGAGGAGGCGACCGCGGCGAGACAGGGGAGGTTGCGGGCCCTCATGGCCAAGGGTGATCTTACCACCGCGACAACCGAAGCGCGGCGCCTCGCCGAGGAGACCGAGGATCCCGGGTTGCTTATCGAGGTCGAGCACCTCCTTGCGATGGCCGATTTTGAGGCCCTGCGGAAACTCGAAGAGGAACATCCGCGATGGGACGAGGATGACGAGGTGCGTCCGCAGCGGAACGAACTCTATCAGCGAGCCCTCGACCGCTTCCTCTACCCGCATCTCTTCCATGCCACCCGGGAGGAGGTGGCGGCCCGCGGACTCGATGCCGCCGCGGAATTGCTTCTCCACGGCGGCGAACGGGAAGAGGCCCGCGCCCGTTGGGAGGACCTCCTCAAACTCTACCCCGCGACCACATATGCCGACCACGCTTCGAAGCGGCTGGCCGAGCTTTCTCAACCTCCAACCCCACCAAAGGCCGACGCTCCATGAACCCGAAACCTATCCTGACATTGTCCCTGTTTTTCCCGATGCGTCCTGCGCTCGTGCTTGTCGCCTGTTTTCTGACCTTGGTCGGGTTGCCTCTGGAAGCGCAGGATTCGCCCACCCCTGCCGCACCCGGTGTGGTCGCGCAGGATGTCTCCGCGCTCGATCTCTATCGTCAGGGAGGGGGATTCATGCACGTGCTCCTGATCTGTTCCATCGGCACGATCGCCGTGGCCGTCTATTGTTTCGTCCAGATCTCCCGGAAGAAAATGGCGCCGGGGGGCCTGGTGAACCAGGTCAACGCGGCGATGGCGTCCCGGGACGTCGTTGCCGCCTACAGTGCCTGCCAGGCTCACCCGAGCAGCTACGCGCGGGTCATGGCAGGCGCCCTGCTCAAGGTGAACTTCGACCGGGACCTCGCCAATAAGGCGAGCATGACCGAGGCCGCGGCCGAATCTCTCGACGAGGAGGAGCACCGCCAGATGGTGTGGGTAAACTACCTCAATATTTTTGCGACACTCGCTCCGATGGTCGGCCTGCTCGGAACGGTCTGGGGAATGATCGAGTCCTTCGACAAGCTCGCCACGACGAGTGGAGACGCGAAGCAGCTCGCGGGCGGGATCAAGGTGGCGATGGTCACAACCGCCGGAGGGCTCATCGTCGGGATTCCCGCGATGTTCTTCTACTTTTTTTTCCGGGACAAGCTGCAGGGAGTCATGACGACTGTGCAGAAGCACGTCAGTTTCGCCATCGACATCCTCTCGGGCGAGATCCGACTCCAGGGAGCCGTCGACCCGGCCGAGAGCCAGGCTGAATCCTGACCAAGAACCAGAA
>JAGRPC010000267.1:15721-68339 GCA_020439925.1 Verrucomicrobiia bacterium
TTTCAGCTCACGCCGATGATCGACATGACCTTTCTGCTCCTCATCTTCTTCATGGTCACCCAGAAGATCACTGAGCAGGAATTGAGCGTTCCTGTATCCCTGCCCCTTGCGATAACTGCGGCGACGCCCGAGCCGATGGAACGCGATATCATCAATCTCGATGGCAAGGGAGAATATTATATCGGCGATCGTCCCGCTTCGAAGGAGGAGGTCCTCGCCCATCTCCGAGTGAAGTTCCGCGATTTCCCGCCCCTGCAGATCTACTTGCGAGCCGACCGCAACACGCCCGCGAAGAAGATTCGCGAATTCGTCGACATGGCTACCGAGGTGGGGGCTATCGACCTGATCTTCGGCGTTTATGAGAACTGAAAGACTCCACCCTCTTCACCCAAGGACCCGACCCTCTTGACCCCGATGAGACGAAGGAAACAGCGCCGCTCTTCCGCGGTGGAGATGCAGATGACCCCCATGATCGACATGGTCTTCCTGCTCCTCGTCTTTTTCATGGTTTCGGCAAAGCCGGTGAAGCCAGAACGGGATATCCCCATGGGGCTTCCGGGGCAGGTCGCGCAGGAGGAGGCCGTCGACATTCCCGACGAGGCTCGCGTCATCATCGAGCCGTCGGGACAGGTGGTTCTCAACGAACGGCAACTGGACACTCCGGGGAGTTCCAGCCTTCCGGAATTGCGGGCCGTGCTGGTGCGCTTCCGGCTGTCCACCGAAAACGCGCGCACCGAAGCGCTCGTCACTCTGGCCCCGGCAGATGAGGTGCCCCACCAGCGTCTCGTTGATGTCCTGAACGCCTGCGCCGAAGCGGGCATAAGAGGAGTCACTCTCGCAGGAGGAAACGATGAGTGAAATCTCCCTGCCTCTCCAGCCCGATCCCCCGGAGCCACCTCGTCCGAAGAAGAAGCGTCCGGCGCGGCCTCCTCGCGACGGCGTTTCGAAAGAACGAAATCATCGGCGTGCCCTCGTCACCTCCATCGTCATCTCGAGCATTGTCGTCCATGCGGTGATCCTGCTGATCTTCGGGATCTGGACGGTGGCGAAACATTTTACCCGGCCCGAGGCCCGCTTCGAAATGAAGAAGGTGGTGAAGATTCCGCCGAAAACGCCGGAACACCGCATGAACGTGGCCAAACACGAGGCCATGACTCCGAAACCGACTTTCAACGACAAGCTCGTGAGCACACGCCCGGTCGAGTTCGCTCTCCCCGAGTTACCCCAGGTCAATCTCGACCAGATGTTGCCGCTCGATCCTTCGCAACTCATCTCCGATCAGGTCAACGGTCTCGTAGGCAGCGCCGCACTCGGTGCCGGCCTTGGACAAGGCCTGTCCGGCGCCGGAGGAACCGGGCAGGGGATGAGTTTCTTCGGAGTGCAGACCCAGGGCCAGCGCATCCTCCTCCTCTTCGATGTTTCCGCCAGCGTGGTGAACAAGGCCAATGCTGCGGGGATTCCTTTGGAGCGTATTCAGGAGGAAACAATCAAACTCATTGGAGGGCTCCCCATCGCGGCCCAGTTCTCCATCATCCAGTTCACTGGGAACTACATGCCCTTCACGGAGGAACTCATTGCCGCGACACCGGGAAACAAGAATCTGGCAAAACAGTGGGTCCAGGAAAAGTGGGTTACGAGCGGTTCCATGAGCGCCGCGACTTCGGGGGTCGTCTCGAATCTGCACGGTGTTGTCGGAGTTCTTCAGCGGGCCACGGCGATGCGACCCGACGTGATCTTCCTGATTTCGGATGCCAGCTTCCAGTGGCGGCCGGGAGGAGCCGGAGGCCTGAGCAATATTCCCTACGAGGAAATCCGCAAGGCGGTCGATCAAGTCTCCAAGGGTTCGCAGGCCAAGGTCCCCATTCACTTCATCGCCTTTGAGCCAAAAGCGGACGATGTTTCGGAGTGGAGTCGCCTCGTGCGGAGGACGGGAGGCGAGTTTCGCGAACTCAAGGGAGAATAAAAAGCAATGCGGATCTGGTCGGATCGGGTCGAATTTTTGAACTTTTTTGAGAAAAAGGGAGGTTTTCTGCGTATTAAGGGGGATTTTTCATCGCGGAGAGCCTGTTTGCGGCGTATTTTCCCGCTTGAGAAGTTTAAAACTTTTTCTAACCTCTCGCTTTTCCTTAGCTTTGCCGCCGTCTATGAAATCCGTGTCCCTCTGCTTCTGCTTGCTCTTGGCCGGTCTCCCGGTCTCGTTCACGGGCTGCAAGTCGAAGAATCCGGAACAACCTGTTGCTCAAGTCCCCGTGCCGCCGGCGCAGTATGGCATGCCTGGGCAACCGGGTGATCCGAACGCTCCGATTCCAGGTGTTCCTGGAGCTCCCGGTGCTCCCGTTCCGGCCGATCAAGCCGGTGGACGCTTCGGTTACGGAGGCGGAGCTGCACCTGCCCCCGGTGCCCCTGCACCCGCCCCTGCTCCGGGTCTTCGCGATGTGCGCGACATGGGGTCGTCCGGCAACGTGAAACCTCCGGCAGAAGAAAAGCCGACTCCGCCCCCGGCACCATCGACCCCTTCCTCCTCCGAGATGCCCTATGCCACTCCGGTTCCTGGAAATCCCCTTGTGGTCACGCTACCGGGCACACACGCCTCTCTCGGCCAGATCTCTATCGAGAAGTATGATTCCGGGGGAAATCCAACGGGTGAACCCCTCAAGCGCGGGACCCAGGTGCAGATTCCGGACCCCAACAATCCCGGGAAGAAAATCTACTTCAAGGTCCCCTGAGTACGGATCCTGAAGTTCCGTTTCGACGGGTCGCCGTATTGGGGCCCGGTCTCATCGGCGGGTCCCTGTTGAGGGCCCTGCGCGAGCGAAATCCCGAGGTTTCACTTTCCGCCTGGGCTCGCCGTCCCGAGTCGGTGGAAGAATTGCGTTCCTACCCCGGTCTCGTGGACGAGGCCTCGAGCGACCTCAATGAGGCGGTGGCGGGAGCCGAACTTGTCGTCCTCGCCATGCCCACCTGTCACATGGGTGCAGTGGTTTCCGGCATCGAGCGTTTTGATCCCATTGACGGACAAACCGTTATCGTGACCGATGTGGGCAGCGTCAAGGGTCCCGTCGTTCGCGAAGTCGGGCCGCTTGTCCTGGCCAGAGGCGGACGCTTTCTCGGCAGTCATCCCATGGCCGGATCGGAGAAGAAAGGGCTGCGTCATGCCGAGCCCGACCTCTTCGAGGGTGCCGCCGTCATTCTCACTCCGGAAGAGCCCGGCGATCCAGGAGAGCAGCAACTCACACGTTTCTGGTGCGGTCTCGGGGGAGTTGTGACCAGCCTCCCCGCCTCCCGCCATGACGAACTCGTCGCCGGGATCAGCCATCTTCCCCACCTCGCGGCGGCGGCGCTGGTGCGTTCGGTGTTGAGCTGGGAACCCGGCGCGGCCGCGCTGAGCGGGGGAGGATTCCGCGATACCACCCGAGTCGCAGGTGGTCCCGAGGAGATGTGGGCCGACATTCTCACCGACAATCGGGAAGCCGTGATGCTTCGTCTTGCCGCCCTCGTGGAGGAACTGGAAATCTGGCGTTCGGCGCTCGAGAGTTTTGACAGGGAGGCACTTCGCGATTTGTTAGGGGAAGCCCGCCGGCTTCGCGCGACTCTGCCTCCATCCGTTTGAGCATCGAGAGGGCGTGGCACGGATGTGACCGATTTTTCTCCATGGCCGATCTGCGCGTCAAGAAAGTGAAGGATTTCTCCGCGGAACTTTCCGTTCCGGGCGACAAGAGCGTGTCCCATCGCGCCCTCCTCCTCGCGGCCCTCTCGAATGGCCCGTGCGAGATCACCGGGTTCCTTCCCAGCGAGGATTGTCTTTCCACGTTGAATGCGCTCATCGCGCTGGGTGTTGAAATTGAAACCCTTGGAGAAGGAGGCACTCACCTCAGGGTTCATGGTTGCCGGGGAAAGTTTTCGGATCCGGGCCGCCCTGTCGACTGCGGTAGCAGCGCGACAACGATGCGCCTGCTTTGCGGGGTGCTCGCCTCGCAGCCCTTCGAGGTGACTCTCAGCGGTGACGAGGTCCTTTCCAAGCGGCCCATGAACCGGGTTGCCATTCCCCTGGAACGCATGGGAGTTCGCATCAAGGGACAGGGTGACCGTTGCATTCCGCCGTTGAGACTTGCCGGACGCGAGAAGCTCAAGGCGATTCATTATGATTTGCCCATATCCAGCGCGGAAGTGAAAGGCGCCGTGCTTCTTGCCGGACTCGCCGCCGAAGGCCGGACCAGCGTCTCCGAACCCACGGCTTCCCGGGATCACACCGAACGCCTGCTGAACTACCTGCTCGTCAAGAATGTGCGGGAAGGCAAAACCGTTTCGATCTGGGGTGGGCAGGTGCCCGAGTCGCGCGACATCCGCGTGCCCGGCGACCTTTCCAGTGCGGCTTTCTGGATCGTCGCCGCAGCCGCCCGAAAGGGAGCGAGGCTCATGATTCAGGATGTGGGACTCAATCCCTCTCGCATGGGTATTCTTGGAGTGATGGCGAGAATGGGAGCGAAAATCACCGAGCGGGTCGATTACTCCGGGTGCGAGCCGATGGGATCGGTAGAAGTCGTCGGCAATGGCCTGACCGCCACCGAAATCAGTGGTGCCGAGGTTCCCACGCTTCTCGACGAGATTCCCGTCCTGGCAGTCGCGGCGGCCCTTGCCAAGGGGAAGACGGTGATTCGTGATGCTCAGGAACTGCGGGCTCAGGAAAGTGATCGGATATCGACGGTGGCCGAGAATCTCCGGAGGATGGGAGTGACGGTGGACGAGTTCGCCGATGGCATGGAGATCTCCGGAGGAGCCACGCTGAAGGGCGCCGAAATTCACTCGCTGGGAGACGACCGCATCGCGATGGCTTTTGCGATCGCCGGTCTCTTTGCCGAGGGCGAGACGGTGATCAAGGGCATCGAATGCATCGAGGCAAGCTATCCCGGATTCACCCGGGAACTTGACCTGCTCCAGGCCATGAGCCGATGAAGGCTTTGCGCCGAATGGGTGGAAAGGATCGAAAATCCTCCCGATTTGCCCGGTAAATACAATGTATGGGCAAAAAATTCGCCTGTTTGCGAAAATAGTCTTGTATTGTCTTTGTATTTTCTTCAATTTACATCGTAAAGCGGCGCAGGATGGTGCCGCCCGAGATTTCTGACCCGGGTTCTCAACCCTTCAACAGCCCATGAAACTTCCGGAATCCCTACAGCCAAAGCGGCTTTTTGCCAAGCCCTCGAAAGACAGGCGAGGTGTCGCGCTTGTCACCGTGCTCACGGTGATGGCCTTGACGACCATTCTCGTCCTGACCTTCTTCTCGCTCGCCACGAGCGAGCACCGTGCATCGAGCGTCTACTCGAATGGACTCCAGGCCCAGCAGGTCGCCGAGCAGGCGGTCAACATGGTCATTGCCCAGATTCGCGAGGCGACGGTGGTGCCGCAGGGAACCTTGCCTTGGGCCTGGGCGTCCCAGCCTGGTGCCATCCGGGTTTGGGACATCGCAGGAAAAGAGAAAGACGCCTACAAGCTCTACTCGGATGACGAGATGAAGACCGCTCAGTGGCAGGATTTCGAGAAAGATTTTTCCGATGCCCAAAACTGGAGTTCCCGCCCCGAGCATTACGTTGATCTCAATGAACCGGTCATCCGGGGGCAAAAAGTTTATTATCCGATCGTGAATCCCTTGGCTTCGACCATGCCCAAATGGCCCAAGCCCCTCGGGAATGATGACAGTGGAGTTGAAGGATTTCGTTTCAATGAAGACGGAATGGTACTGAGTGATGAGGGAGCGATCGGCCGAAAGGCGGCACAGGTGGCAAAAGCCGAAGGTCACGTGGCGATGCCGGTGCGATGGATCTATCAGCTTGCCGATGGAACCCTTGGGGTCTTGGAAGATTCCGCTTCGGGTGGCGGGGCCACTGGGCCCGGCTACAAGTTCAAGACCATTTCCGGTGGAGGCACTCCTTCCAAGGAAAATCCCATGGTCGCACGTTTTGCCTTCTGGGCCGACGATGAGACCTCGAAGCTGAATATGAATACCCATGCGGGGGGGCTTGCGTGGGACATCCCGAAGGCCGGAGGGGAACTGGACATGGCGATGGGCAAGTATCAGCCGGCCCAGAAAGAATGGCAGCGTTATCCCGGGCACCCTGCCACCACTCACCTGATCCCTGCGCTGGCTCCCGGAGTTCTTGATATCGTCAACGACCGTGATGCCATGGAGATGCTCTACCGGGTCGTTCCCCGTGTCGTGGGTGGGGGATCCGAATCCGGAACCCGTGTCATCAACACCCGGGACCCCAAGGAACAGAACGGCCTGATTGCCGACACGGAACCCCTCTTTCCTTCTCTCGACGATGTGATCATGCGCTCCGATCGCGAGCCGCACGAGTTTCCCGATGCCAAGGGGAATCCGATCCCGGCGGATGAGATGAGCGAATATCTCGAGCGGGCGAAATTCTTCGTCACGGTGAACAGCCGCGCCTCGGAAACCAACCTCTTCAACAAGCCGAGGATTGCAATGTGGCCGGTTTATAATGCGGACTATTCGAAACCGACTGAGTACAATCGATATCTTACGCCGTTTGATCAACTGATCCACTATTGCGCCTCACTCGGGAAAGCTGCAGGTGGCACGAGTTACCCGCGCTACGAGTATATTTTCCGGAGGGAAAAAGCCGATAGTGCAACGTTTGACTACGACGGAATTTCCCGGAACAAGCAGTTGATCGCCTATCTCAATTATCTCATGACTGCCGACGTTCCGGGTTACGGCAGCAGTTTTGCCGACAAATACGGTGAAGCGAGCACCCGTCAGCTCGTGACGATGATTTTTGATTACATTCGTTCCACGAACCTGCACGACGACACGCTCTTCGATGACTTTACCGAGGCCTTCCAGAAAGAGAACACGACTAATCACGTCACCTTCACGAATCCCCGTGACATCGACGAAAAGGGATTTGGTCACAAAGGGCACGGGCAGGTTTCTCCTATCCTGATCAACGACGGGGGTGTCGAAACCAAAGGGATGGGGCGTTTTTACTCCATTTCCGGCGCTGACATTCACGTGTCCTGCGTGGGAATGCCGGAACCAATCGAAAATGCGCTTTATCCGGGAGTAACTCAATACAACCGCGGGATCGTCGAGGCACCGTCCGGCACCGTGTATCCGAACCTGCCGCCGCTCCCGATCAATGTCACCAAGGACCCCATGACCAAGCCGGCATGGCCGCAATGGCTCAAGGACCTCGAAATGTCGAACCCCGCTGAGTTCCAGGCTGCCTTCGAACCGGATCAATGGAACTGGTCCCTCGCCTTCCTCGATCCCGCCTACGCGAGCGCGGTCCTGGCCAATCCAAGTTTAGCCAAATTCAATCGCAGCCTCATCACCCTGGCGGGATGCGAAAGGATGCGCCTGCAACCCGATGAGCGTCTGATGCAGGCGGCTTTCCTCTTCAACATGTTCTGCCCCAGCATCGGATGGGGCTCGATCAATCCCGACATGGAGGTCCATATCCGTAGAGAGGGTGGAAGTGGAATGACCTTCCAGGGCCTGGACGGGAACGTGGGTTTCTTGGGATTTGAGGGAAAAGGTGCGCTCGGAGGTGACACCTATATTTGGGCAACCAATTGGGCGAAGCCTCACCGGCAGGGCGGCGCAAGGTCCTGGGGGGGGCTTCTGTCCTTCGGTTACATGTTGAGTGCCCGCCAGGGTCTGCAGGAGGGCAGCTCCCAGGCCAACGAGCGGAATTTGTGGTTCCAGATGGGCAAGGGAAATAATCCGATGACCTTGAACACCGGTATCCGGTGTCGCTTGACCCCAATTGACAAGGGTTACAATCAGATTGAAACCGGACTTGGCATGATCAAGAACCGGAAGGTCTCCGGAAACAATGTCAATGACATTGCCCAGGCCTATCGATACGATCTCGTCACCATTCCGTTCAAGATCAGGACCACTGAAGGTGTCAAATTCGATCGAGGCACCGTCAACTTCAAGGTCTTCAATGGCGGAAAACACACCGAGAACTCCGCGCGTGAGGGTGATGCCGAACTGGTTCAGGATGCGACGATTGACTTCCCGGATTTCAGCGTCGCGGCCCCGGTGATGACGGCGGGTTGGATGGGATACATCAATGAATTCAACTCGCTTTCCCACGACTCGCACCACCCGGTGGAGATGGCGAGTCTCACGGCGGATCCGGGCAATCCGCTTGCCACCGCGAAAACGAAGGCGACCCGCCGCTCCGGAACGGGGCGGACAGCCCAGCAGTCGGGCACTCAGGCGAACCGGGGGCGCATGGCTCACGCTGTTGCGCACTGGGACAGTGGCGCCACTTATATCCGTCCCGGCGATGTCGTCCAGTCGGTGGGAATCGGGCACGGCGACATGCGGATTGCCGCGGCGATGAAGGTGATCACGCCTGCCGATGAGGTTTTCACCCCCCATCACTATTACGGCAAGAGAATGATGGCCCATTCGCTGACCACGTCGGCCGGCGTGGCGATCCAAGGTTACGATCCCTATGAAGACACGAACTACCTGCTTGTGCCTGACCTTCCCGCGAACAAAAACAACCCACCCTATCGCAATGTGATCCCTCTGGCGATCATGGGTGACAAGGATTCGAAAACGGTCCAGCGATACGGCGACTTCGACAACGGCGCCGGCACGATGGTCGACGGTCCCTACATCAACAAGCCCGATGAAGGCAATGTGCACTCCCTGAAAACGCGATTCACCCAGGAGGTGGTGGACTACTGGGAAAGCCGTCGCAATTACGGGGAGTTTCCTTACTTCAGCAATCCCGACATCGCTGAAGCCGGCGGTCCTGCCTACTTTTCCCCAAACCGGATCATTTCGGGCCCCGGTATGCTCGGGTCCCTCCCGTCTTCTCTGAAAACCACCCCGCCGAAGCCCTGGCAGACTCTGCTTTTTCGGCCGAACGTGGACGGCAACGGATATTCTTTGCACCCGGGTGGCGGGGGGCTAGACGGAAATGGTACCCCGAAAGTCGGAATGCCACCCGATCACCTGATCATGGATCTTTTTTGGATGCCTGTGGTTGAACCGTATGCCATCAGCGAACCGCTTTCCACCGGAGGAAAGGTGAACATGAACTACGAGATTGTCCCTTTCCTTCACGTTCACCGGGACACGGCCCTGCGTGGTGTCTTCCGTTCCGAGTTCATGCTTTGTGTTCCCAATCAGTGGCACCACAGCTACAAGCATGATCATGGCCGTGGTCGAGGATATCACTGGAGGGACAACCCTTATGGCGGGGCCTTGCAGGGAGTCCGCCTTCGCACGGCGATTGTCGAAGACGACACGCTTGTTCAGTTTTCGGCAAAACGTTTCCAGAAGGGACGGGACATCTTCAAATCCGCCACCGAGATCTGCGAAATCCACCTCATTCCTGAGGAGGTAGCAAAGAGGCTCGGAAATAGCTCAGGCTCGAAGGGAAGCATCGGTACCTACACTCCCAAGGTGGACCCTTCAACCGGCTCGGTTCCGGAAATGGAAAACGGGAAGTACTGGCGCGACCATTCGCTCGTGGGTGACAATTCACGTGAGCGGCCCTACACCAACATTCACACCCGCCTCACCACCAAATCGAATACCTATCAGGTTCATTACAGGGCCCAGGTCATCAAGCAATCCCGTCGGGACAATGACTCGGATTATGGAGAGTGGCGCCCCTATGTGGATTCCGTCCAGGCCGAATACCGTGGTTCGTCAATGGTAGAGCGTTACGTCGATCCCAATGATGATCTGCTCGATTTCGCTACGGATTTGACGGAGACCGTCGACAAGTACTATCAATTCCGCGTGACGAACCCCCGGCGTTTTGCCCCGTGAAGACGTTCCCATATTTGAATTCGTGAATTGATACCGATGCAAATCATTCCTGCCAACTCAAGACAAAGAGGATTCAGCCTAGTGGAGGTGACCATCGCCATGGCCATTGCGGCCGTGGCTTTGGTGACCCTCATGGGATTGCTGCCACAAGGACTCAATACGATGAGGGAGGCGGGTGACGAGGCCATCATGGGCCGGATTCATCAGCAGATACTCAATGAATTGCAGGTGGCGGATTTCGACACTCTCGGCGTTTCCTATGAGGGTATGGAAATCTACTTCGACTCACAAGGTGAGGAGATCGGAAACTCCAAGGAGAATGCCTCGGTAAAAGGCACCTTTGCGCATATCTATTCGGCAAGGATTTCGATCGCCGGGCCCGGTGGTGGAAAAGTGCCCGACAGCCTGGGAGGAGGCTCCTTCAAGTCCTTCAGTTTTGACGGGGGCAAGTCGACCACGGATCTGATTGTCCCGGTTGTGATCGAGGTGGCCGCGGTTGCTGGTCTGGGCGGCAATTTCGATTGGGGGAACGAAGAAGTCCGTCACCTGATTCACACCTATCAGACGAGTGTCGTGAAGATGGGGCAGAATTTCCGTTGAGAGGAGTAACGAATCTTAGGCAATGAAAGTAGTTTCGAAAAAGAAGCCGGTTGCGGCATTTTCCCTTATCGAGTTGATGGTCGCCATGGGGATCTTGTCCGTCCTCATGCTGATGCTTACCATTCTTCTGGACCAGGTGCAGAAGAGCTGGCGCTTCTCTGAAAGCCGCCTCAGCCAGTTCCGCGAGGCGCGCGTCGCCTTTGACGTGATGACGAAGAACATCGGACAGGCATCCCTGAACACCTACTGGGACCTCAAGGACGACGACAAGGACGGAATTCCGGACGGTTATTTCCGGACGTCGGAACTGCACTTTGAAGTCTTGAGGGCGGAGAAACTCGGAGCAAGTCCCACCCAGACCCCGGTTGGGCACGGTATCTTTTTTCAGGCGCCTCTCGGGTTTTCCACCGATTACCGCAACCTCAACAATCTCTTCAATGGCCGCGGTTATTTTGTTGCTTTCGGAAGCGACCGTCGTTTCAAACCCAGCTTTGTGAAGTCGGATGATCGGTTCCGATTCCGGTTGATGGAGTTTCGTCCGCCGGCTGAATCCAACCAGGTATTTGCCGATGGTGACGAGGAGCGGGCCAAGGGAGAGCCTCAGGAGTTCACGCAGTGGTTCAAGCAGGCGATGTCTGTGGGCAAGGGCAATTTTGAATCGCATCTCAATCCTCTCGCGGAGAATATCCTGACCCTTGCCGTGGCTCCCAGGGATTCCCTCGAGGTCGGAGCGAGTTCCCGCAAAGACACTTTCAGCCGGATCGCGCCGGGTTATACCTACGATTCCAACGATTCTTCAGGGGGGCGCGAGGAATTCGTCCAGCAGGTTCCTCCTCTGGTTCGTGTGACGATGGTTGCGATTGACGAGGCGGCGGCCACCAGATTTGCCAACGGTTCCTCGATGCCTCCGGAACTCGCGCGGGTGACCGACGGACTTTTCATGAACACGGGGAAGTACGAGGAAGACGTGAGGGAAGTCTCGAATCGCCTGAATGAAATCAAGGTCAGCCACAAGGTGTTCAGTTCGCTCGTGCTCTTGAGAAGCTCAAAGTGGAGCACCTGAAGCAAATGCAGAGATCCAGATGAATTCCATGACAAACAAGCACTCCAATTCTGCAAAGGGCTTTTCTCTCATCGAACTGATGGTTGTTCTTGGGGTAGTCGGCCTGTTGTTGGCCATCGCTGCGCCCAATCTCTTCAGCCTCATTTCGTCCAACACCCTTACCGGGGAAGGGCAGGTGTTGCGAAATCAACTGACCTACGCCCAGCAGATTGCAATTTCGAAGAATGCCGATGTTGAGGTTCGGTTCTTTCGTATGCCCGACCTCGACGCGGCCCAGACCGAGGAGGCCTTCAGGGCTTTTCAGCTCTTTCAATACAACTCGGACGGTGATCTTGCTCCGATCAGCACCTTCTTCAGAATTCGGAACCCGGTTGCGGTGCATGACAGGCTGAGCACGCTTCTGGATCCCCGATCCAGCTCGGGGAATTCATCCGACAAGAAATTTGGATTTTCTGCCCCGACGCAGGGTTCGTATGAAGCCCCGGCCGGTGAAGGTGGAAGGATGAGAATGACGGATTATGTGGCGTTTCGGTTCCGTCCGGATGGATCGACGGATCTGCCATTTCGAACAGGCAGCGACGACACTTGGTACATCACTCTTGTGCAGGGAGAGGGAGCCCTTCAATCAAGTAGCCCGGACAATTATCTGTGCCTCCAGGTCAATCCCTATAACGGACAGGTCAGCGAGTTCCGGCCCTGAGTTGGGTCTGCCTCGATTTTCGAGATTCGCAAGAGATAACCAGGCTTCCGCCGATGCATCGCGTTTGTGGATGAGGAGCGAGGCGAGTGGAGACGTTCCCGGGGAGTGAGTGATCCCGGAGGTGGGTGCGAGGGGAAAATCGCTCCAATTTCCGGTCTCTCGGCGAACGTTCAAAATTCGGTCGAAAAATCGCTTGTGAAAATTTTCACAAGCGATTTAGTGCTCCTCCTTCACACGACATGGGCAACATTTTCCCCCGTTGGACGAACCTTTTGGCGATCAAGGTATTGGTGTGTCTCGGCGCACTCGGCACCTGCGCCATCGCCGTCGCTTGGTATTCCTGGACCCCGAAGTACACGCGGGTGGGTTACATGCCTCAGCAGCCTATTCCCTTTGACCACAGCCTCCATGCGGGCCAGTTGGGAATGGACTGCCGCTATTGCCACAGCCAAGTGGAGAACTCGCCTCACTCGAACATTCCGGCGGCTCAGGTTTGCTGGAATTGCCATGGGCCAGGCAAGGTGAAATCGGATTCTCCGAAGCTGGAGCCCTTGCGGCAGGCGATGGATACGAACTACGAGAAATACACGGGGCAGCCCATCGAGTGGGTCCAGTTGCACAAGGTTCCTGACTACGCGCACTTCAGCCACCAGGCTCACGTCAATCGTGGGGTGAGCTGCGTGGAATGTCACGGGCGCATCGATGAAATGCCGGTCGTTTACCATGCCAAGCCCTTGAGCATGAGCTGGTGCCTCGATTGTCACCGCGATCCGGGCAAGGTGCTGCGTCCGCTTGACCAGATCACCAACCTCAAGTGGGGGGCTGATGATCTCGATCCGGAAAGTTTCTACGCTTACGTGGCCGGGAAGACCAAGGTTTCCGTTGAGGATCTCAAGAAGTCGGACCAAGGAAAGGCTTGGGATCGCGAGCTCATCGGTGCCCATTTGCAGAAGGCTTGGAGCGTTCATCCTCCGCAGGATTGCGCGGCCTGTCACTATTGATTTTACGAGTCGGAACGACGACCAGCACCCATTTCGAATGAAGCGTAAGTGGCATCATCCTTCCGAACAGGAGGCATCCCGGATCCAGTGGCGGAGTCTCGGTGAACTCGAGAATACCACCGAATTCCAGGGGTGGCTCGAGCGCGAGTTTCCCCAGGGGGCTCAGGAGCTTGAGCTGGACGAGAATTCCCGTCGCGGTTTCCTCAAGCTGATGGGGGCTTCGACTGCGCTGGCGGGATTCGGGGTGTCGTGCAGTCGGCCGCTCGAGCGTCTCGTTCCCTATAATGACCACGTCGAGTGGGTGATTCCTGGGAAGGCTCTGTATTATTCCACCGCCAAGCCTCGTCTTGGTGGATTGGGTTGCGATCCTCTGGTTGTCACCACCCATGAAGGGCGTCCGACCAAGGTGGATGGAAACCGGCTTCACCCGGCGGTAGGCGGGGGGTCTTCGGCCTTCACGCAGGCTTCCGTGCTCGACCTTTACGATCAGGATCGTTCACGCGGTTTCCGTAAGGAAGGCAAGCCGGTTGCTCGCCAGGAATTTGAGGAATCCTTTTTGAAGCCGTTCCGGGAATCCAAGTCTGGAGCGAAACTTGGGGTCCTTCTCTCGGAGTCGACCTCTCCCACCCGCAAATCCCTGCTTGAGGGGCTTGCCAAGTCGGCTCCAGGTGTCCGGTTTTTCACATACGAGGCGCTCGCCTCCGGGGGTGCCCGCGAGGTGGCGTCCGCCCTCTACGGGCCGGGTGTGCTTCCGGTTGTGAGCCTCTCCGGCGCTCGGCGTCTTCTTTCGCTGGATTGTGATTTTCTTGGTCACGATACCGTTGGCGAGGACTCCGGTGCCGAATTTGCCGCCACTCGCAATCCGGAGCTCAAGGATGACATGGGTCGGCTTTATGCGGTCGAATCGGCCTTCACCTTGACCGGTGGGCAGGCCGACCATCGCTATCGTCTTGCTGCTTCGCAGGTCCTTCCGGTGGCGGCGCTCGTCGCGAAGGAGATTGGTGCGGCGCTTGGGGATGCGGCTCTGGTTTCCCTTGCCGATGCGGTGGTTTCGCGCCTCGTGCCCCAGGTCTACAATCAGCCCTGGATCAAGGAGTGTGCCGCCGACCTTGCTGCCTCCAAGGGGAAATCGCTCGTGCTGGCAGGTTCGCGTCAGTCGGAGGAGGTTCACACGCTGGTGGCGGCGGTTAACCGGGCGCTTGGTGCCTACGGTCCGCATATTTCGCTCGTCAACCACGCGCTCCCCAAGTTCGAGTCAGTGAGCGCGCTTTCCGAGGCCATCGACAAGGGTGAGGTGGAAACGCTGGTGGTATTGAACGAGGGTGATATTGCCTTCGATGCTCCTTCGGATCTCAATCTTGCCGACAAGCTCAGCCCGAAAGCAGCGGGCGCGAAGTTGAAAGCGCTTGTTCACGTCGGGAATCGCATCAACGAGACTGCGAGGCGCGCCACCTGGCATGTGCCTGGTGGGCACTACCTGGAAGCCTGGGGGGATCATTTCAGCCTCTCCGGCGTCTATTCGGTGCAGCAGCCGATGATCAATCCGCTCTGGGGCGGTTATTCCGTCGATCGTTTCCTCCTTGCCTTGCAACAGGAGGATGATTCCTCGGGTGCCCTCCTTGGGAAGGTAAAAGCCACCTACGCCGCTCTTGGTGGCAAGGACTGGACTGCCACCTTGCGTGATGGCTTCTCCAAGGAAATCAAGCTTCCTGCCGGAAATTTCACCGGCGATCCGGCTGCCGGTACATCCCGGCTTGCCAAGGCTCCGATTGACGACTTTCCGCATGCCGAAGGTCTCGAGGTGGTGCTCACCGTCAGCAGTTCCGTCTATGATGGTCGCTTCGCCAACAACGGTTGGCTTCAGGAGTCTCCGGATCCGATCACCAAGTTGACCTGGGACAACGCCGCTCTCATTAGCTTCTCGACCGCCGCGGAACTGGGTCTTGAGGATGGCGATCTCGTCGAGTTTGAGGTTCCGAATACTGAACCTGAACTCAAGATGCAGGCGCCTGTGCTGAGGTCTCCGGGGCATGCGGACTACGCCGTCAGCCTTGCGCTTGGCTACTACGGTGACCTCGCGCAGGACACTGCGAGCCGAGGGGTGGGTTTCAATGCCTATCCCTTCATGACCAGTGCCCGGCCCTATGTGGTCACCAAGGTTCTTGCCACCAAGCTCGGTCGCAAGCATGAACTCGCTCTCACTGCCGAGCACTACAGCATGGAGGGCCGTGCCATCGCCCGAGAGGGAACGGTGGAGATGCTGAAGGAAAACGCCTCATTCGCCCAGACGCAGGGAATGGATCACCACATTCCGGAGAACGTGTCGCTCTACAAGGGAGTGAATTACCTCGAGGGCGAGGTGCCGGGAGGCCCTGTCGTGGGGGTAATGTCAGGCCACGAATTCCGGGTGGACCCGCACCACCAGTGGGCCATGACCGTGGATCTCAACACCTGCACGGGTTGCAACGCCTGTGTCATTGCCTGTCAGGCCGAGAATAACATTCCCATCGTCGGCAAGAAGCAGGTGCTGGCCGGTCGTGAAATGCACTGGATCCGCATGGATCGCTATTTCACGAGCCCGAAGGATAAGGAGACTGTTTCGCAGCGCGGCACCGTCTTCGATTACATCTCCGGTGCGGAATCCATCAAGGACGAACCCGGTCGTCGCAAGATCGACGACGACCAGGTTGAGATGATTCCGCAGCCGGTCGCATGCCAGCAGTGCGAGAGTGCTCCCTGCGAGACGGTTTGTCCGGTCAACGCCACGGTGCATACCAGTGATGGTCTCAATGCGATGACCTACAACCGTTGCATCGGAACGCGCTACTGCGCGAACAACTGCCCTTACAAGGCTCGTCGTTTCAACTATTACGACTACAACAAGCGGCCGCTCGCGCAGATCGAGCTTGGTCCCCTTGCTCCGGCGGCGGGCAACGCCACGACGTCGCAGAAGCTCCAGAAAAACCCGAACGTCACCGTGCGGATGCGCGGGGTGATCGAGAAGTGCACCTACTGCGTGCAGCGCCTCAATGTCGCGAAGATTGCGGCGAAAGCGGTGGCCCGCGATTCGGCCGATGTCCAGGTGAAGGCGAACTCCGTGACGGTAGCCTGTCAGGATGCCTGTTCCGCAAACGCCATCACCTTCGGCAACCTCAAGGCTGAGGGCGACAAAATCCATGCGGCGAAGAATAATCCTCGCAACTACGACCTTTTGAAGTATATCGGCACGCGCCCGCGGACGAGCTATCTCGCCCGCATCAAGAATCCGAATCCCAAGATGCCGGGGGCGGAGTTTGTGGGAACCGTGACCTCCCAGATGCATTAATCTTTCCCCTCGACCATGGCAGATTTTTCCAAAGCGAACACGGCCGTGCACCCCTCCGAGGCGGAAGGGGTCGTCAGGGAACCGCTCGTTCTCAACAATCGCTCTCTCGGCTGGATCACCGACCGTATCTGCGGCATCGTGGAGAACCGCCAGCCCCTCATCTGGTGGGTGCTCTTCGTGCCGTCGGTGGCCTTGTTCGGATGTCTTCTTTTCACTCTCGTTTATCTCGTCTCCACCGGTGTTGGGGTCTGGGGTAACAACCAGCCGGTTGCCTGGGGGTGGGCGATCGTGAACTTCGTTTTCTGGATTGGTATCGGACACGCAGGAACCCTTATCTCGGCGATTCTTTTCCTTACCCGCCAGAAGTGGCGGACCTCGGTAAACCGCGCTTCCGAAGCGATGACCCTGTTTGCGGTGATGTGCGCGGGCATCTTCCCCGGGTTCCACGTGGGACGTTTCTGGATGGTGTGGTTCCTTGCGCCGGTTCCCAACTCCAACGGCATCTGGCAGAACTTCAAGAGCCCGCTTCTCTGGGACGTCTTTGCCGTCTCGACCTATTTCACCGTGTCCGTCATCTTCTGGTATATCGGGCTCATTCCCGATCTTGCCACCCTGCGTGACCGTGCCAAGGGTATCGCGAAGAAACTCTATGGATTCTTCGCGCTCGGCTGGCGCGGCGGCAACCGCCAGTGGCGCCACTACGAGATGGGTTACCTTCTCCTTGCGGCGCTCTCCACGCCTCTCGTGCTTTCGGTGCACTCCGTTGTGTCCTTCGACTTCGCTACCTCGGTCGTCCCGGGTTGGCACACCACCATCTTCCCTCCCTACTTCGTGGCGGGTGCCATCTTCGGTGGATTTGCCATGGTGTTGACCCTCATGCTCCCGGTGAGAAAGCTCTACGGGCTCGAGGACCTCATCACCGCGAAGCACATCGACAATATGGCCAAGATCATCCTCCTGACGGGGACGATCGTGGGATACGCCTACATCATGGAGTTGTTCATCAGCTACTACGGGGCGAACAAGTTCGAGACCGACGCCTTCCACCTGCGTATCCTCTCGGGACCCTACACCTGGGCCTACTACTGCATGTTCTTCTGCAACGTGATCGCACCCCAGGTTTTCTGGTTCAAGTTCTGCCGCCACAATCTCTGGATCGTCTTCATCATCGTGAACTTCGTGAACGCCGGGATGTGGTTCGAGCGTTTCGTTATCATCCCGACGTCGGTGGCCCGTGACTTCCTTCCCGGGCAGTGGGGTTACTACTCTCCTTCCTGGGTCGAGAAACTCATGTTCCTCGGCACCTTCGGCATGTTCATGATGCTGTTCCTCCTCTTCCTCCGTTTTCTCCCCGTCATCGCCGTCGCCGAGGTGAAGGGCGTGCTCCCCGAGTCCGATCCGCATTATCACGACTGGAAGCACCTGCGCGAAAAGCGCCGGGGGGCAGCCAAGTAATCCAGGAAACTTCCCAACCCTTCAGGAACCGTGAGCAACTCATCCTCCAGTTCGAACGAGCTTTTCGGCTACGTCGCGGAGTTTTCCTCGGCATCCGATCTCTATCATGCCGCCGAAAAAATCCGTGACGCCGGCTTCCGCCGCTGGGACGTCCATACTCCCTTTCCGGTTCATGGCATGGACCATGCCATGGGCCTCGGAAAGAGCTGGCTTTCTGCCATCGTTCTCGGAGGGGGAGCGACCGGATCGATCCTTGCGCTTTTCCTCCAGTTTTTCACGCAGGTTACCCTTTACCCCACCGTGGTGCAGGACAAGCCGACCAACCTCTTCACCATCCCGGCTTTCTTCCCGGTGACGTTCGAGTTGACCATTCTTCTCTCCGCTTTTGCGACGGTGTTTGGACTGCTGGCTCTCATCATGCTGCCGCGCTGGAATCATCCCCTTTTCAACTCACCCCTCTTCGCGAAGTTTTCGAACGACGGCTTCATTCTCGTGATTGAGGCTCGCGACCCCAAATTCAAGCGGGAAAAAACCCGGGAACTCCTCACCGAAATCGGAGCGGGCAAGATCGAGGAAGTCAATTACTGAACCTGACACTGGCATGCGTTGGTTTTTTCTCATTCTGGCGATCGCGTCGATCACGGTTGCCCTCGCAATCGGGCCTCGTGGCGAAAAGTTCTCGACGCCTCCGTTCATGCTCTTTCCCGACATGGACAACCAGTACAAGGTGAAGGCGCAGAAGCCGAGCGAGTTCTTCGAGAACGGCCAGGGAGCCCGCGTGCCGGTGGAGGGAACGGTTCCCTTCGGTTACGCACCGCCGAAAGAAGGGGTGAGTGCCGCTGGTCCTCTCGATTTTTCCCGCGGTGACGATTACCTCAACACCGGTCTCTTCGGTGATTTCTACGGCAAGGGATTTCCCGGAGAGATCAAGCTCGACGAAACCCTTCTCGCCCGCGGCAAGGAGCGGTTCCGCATCAGCTGTTCGCCTTGTCACGGAATGTCCGGTAACGGAGCCGGAATTGTATCCAAATACTGGGCGATCCCGCCGACGGCCAATCTTGTCGATCCCCGGGTCAAGTCGATGCCGGAAGGCCAGATTTTCTGGACCATCACCCATGGCAAGGGGCTCATGGGTCCCTACAACGGAGTCCTTTCGGTGAAGGACCGCTGGGCCATTGTCGCCTACCTGCGGGGCCTTCAGGCCGCTTCGGGCAATTGATCCACAATTCTCTTTTCAACCGCTGCAAGATTTATGGCTGGACTCAAAGACGCAGACGACTACCGCGACGGGGAGCGTTTCAAGATCCCCGCGTTGCTTCAGTTGGTGTGCCTGGCGGTGGGTGTCGGCGGGACCCTGCTGTTCTTCCTCATTCGCATCCTGAAGCCTGAAGCGGCCGGAGCGATGGGCTACAGCTGGCTTTTCGCCGTGGTGTTTTTCCTTTCTCTCGCGGTCGGGGGGCTCTTCTGGACGCTCCTCCACCATGCCTCCAATTCGGGCTGGGGGACCGTGATCCGTCGACTCATGGAAAATCTCGCGAACGTCATCCCTGTGATGATGATTGTAGCGCTTCCTCTCCTCTTTTCCTTCGTCGGTTTTCGCGACAAGCTTTGGGAGTGGTTTCCGAAGCGCGAGGCTGCTCTGGTCGAGGCGACCAAAAATGCCGAGGAGGAAAAGGATGCCTACATTGCCTCCCGTACAGCGGAAGTAGAGAAGGCCCGTGCCGCCGTCGACGCGGCAAAAAAGGATCTCGCCGACGTTGCCTCCCCCAGTCCCGGACACCGGGCTCACCTCGAGCGCCGTATTTCGGATCTCGAGAAGAAATCCGCCAAGCTCGAAAAGGAAGATCTTTCGCCGGAAGGAGCGAAGCAGACCTTGGTCGATAAGAACTTTCTTGAGAGCGCCGCCCTGCTCTTCAACAAGCGGGGATATCTCAACGAGTCCTTCTGGTGGATTCGCCAGATCTTCTACGTTGTCGCCCTTGGCGGAATCGCCTTCATTCTTCGCCGTTGGTCGGTCAAGCTCGATCAAGATGGTGACCCGAAATGGTTCCGGTGGATGAGGCGTTGGAGTTGTGGTTTCCTTCCCTTCTTTGCGACAGCCTGGACTTTCCTCGTGTTCGACTGGCTCATGGCCCTCGACTACACCTGGTTCTCAACCATGTGGGGGGTCTACCTCTTTGCCGGGGCCGCTTTGAATTCGATGGGTTTCCTCATCATTCTGCTGACCCTCCTTCGGAAGGCCGGTTACCTGAAGAACGTGGTGACGATGGAGCACTACCATCTCATGGGCAAGTTGATGCACGCCTTCGTCATTTTTTGGGCCTACATCGCCTTCTCCCAGTTCTTCTTGATCTGGTATGCGAACATCACCGAGGAGACGAAGTTCTACCTCACTCGCAACACGGATTTCTGGAACGTCTACACGATCACCTTCCTCGTCATTGGTCACTTCTTCATTCCCTTTGTCGTGCTCCTCGTCCGCCAGGTGAAGAAACTTCCGCTGGTCGTCTCCTGCGTGGCGGGTTGGAACCTGCTCATGCACGCTCTCGATATCTACTGGATCATCATTCCCGAGCGTGGCCCCTCCCTTACTGCGGACAGCGGACACATTGCCATGACCATCCCCGGCGCCTGGATTTACGACATCCTTGCCTTCGTGGCCGTCGGGGGACTCTTTGCTTTTGCCCTTCTCCGGATCCTGGCCTCGGCCAGCCTCTTCCCCTGTCGCGACCCGCGTCTGGATGAGTCCCTCAACGTGGTGAACTGAACCGAATCCGATAGATTACTTTCCAGACATGAGCGATTCCGGCAAACCCTGCTGCACTCAGCCCAAACAAGTCCTCTGGACTCTCGTCATCTTTCTTCTCTTCGGGTTCCTCGCACTGATTCTCACTGGTCGGCTCAACTCGAAGAATCCCGAGAATCGGGCCTATCTTGGTGAATTCTCAGAGGAAACCACCCAGCAGCGATGGGCGAATCTGACCGAGGTCAGTGAGGCTCAAGCCGCCCTCGTTGACGAGGCGAAGGTCCAGGCTGCCCTCGCGGCTCTGACAAAATCGCCCCCGAAAGCAGAAAAGACCGACGTGGTCGTGCCTGGCTCTCCGACTTTCCTCAAGCGGATGGAACAGCAGGCTGCTCCGCCGGCGGCACCTGCAGCGGGAGCGGTGCCTGCTCCTGCAGCGGCTGCTCCTCAGGCTCCCGCCCCCTCGACCCCTTCCCAACCCGCCGCTCCTGCACCTGCCCCGGCTCCGCAGGCCAAGTGACCGCGCAAGAGCGATCTGACTTCGTGACTTTTATGACAGTGCCACAACCGACCCAGGAGGACCTCAACGAGCGGGCCGCGATTGACCGTTCGGCGCGTTATCCCGTGATGTTTTTCTTCACCAGCGCCGCCGCCTGGCTTCTTTTTGCCACGGTCATGGGGTTCATGAGTTCCCTCAAGCTCCGCCTCCCCGGGCTTTGGGACGAGTGTGCCTACATGAGCTACGGGCGGCTTTTCCCGGTTCACTTCAACGCCCTTGTCTACGGTTGGGCGATGCAGGCAGGAATCGGGGTGATGTTGTGGCTGATGGCCCGCCTTACCCGCTCCCGCATTGCGCATCCCGTGGCGGTGATCGTGGCCGGGCACCTCTGGAACGCCGGAGTCGCCCTGGCCGTTGTCTCGATCTGGTTCGGTGCAGGTCGCGCCATTCCGCTGCTCGATTTCCCCGGGTGGCTTTGGCCGGTGCTTGGCTCGGGCTACGCTCTCACCGTAGTCTGGCTGATTCCGATGTGCCTCGGTCGCCGCAATGCCCTCTTTTACATTTCCGAGTTGTACCTCATCGGGGCTGCGGTCTGGTTTCCGTGGACCTTCCTCACCGCCAACCTGCTTGTCGGGGAAGGCGCTGCGCCGGTGGCTGGCGCCGGAGCAGGTGCCTGGTATCTCTCGAATCTCGTCTATTTCTGGATGGCTCCCATCGCCCTCGCGGTGGCGTATTACATTATCCCCAAGATTTCGGGACGTGCCATCTACAGCTATCCTCTCGCCCAGGTCAGCTTCTGGCTCCTCGCTTTCCTGGCCGGGTGGACCGGAATCTCCCGCTTCATGGGTGGTCCCTTTCCCGCCTGGATGGCCGCAGCCAGCGGTGCTGCCTCGATCTTCATCCTCCTTGCGGTGGTGGCCACGGTCGCCAACCTTCTGCTCACGCTGAAAGGGGCCACCAAGCTCTGGGAATACAGTCCCTCTCTCCGCTTCACGGTGATCGGCATTCTCATGCTTGCCGTCTGGTCGGTTCTCACGGCCCTGGGTTCGACTTACGTTTTCGGCAGAAATCTCCAGTTCACCCACTTCGTTGCGGGTCTCGATGCGCTCGCCTTTTACGGTTTCTTCTCCATGACGATGTTCGGAGCCATCTACTTTATCGTGCCGCGGATCACCGGGTCCGAGTGGCCTTCTGGAGATCGTATCCGCACACACTTCTGGTTCAGCACCTATGGGATCATCACGATGGTGGTCGTCACTCTCGTTGGCGGAATCGCGCAGGGAGGTGACCTTGCCGTCTGGGACCGGACCTTCTCCGTTTCTTTCACCAACTCAGTGGCCTATATCGTGGGTCGTTGTCTCGCCTGGGCCTTGATCACCTGGTCGAACCTGGTTTTCCTTCAGCAGCTCGCGCTCATGTTTATCGGTAAGGGCCGAAAGAGCGCAGGCCCGACCCTGATCCACGCGGAACCGGGCGAGGTCCAAAGCGCCAGGGCTGCCGCCGGTATCCAGTGAACCAGGAGAACTACCGCCACGAATCCTACATGAATTCAAATAATTTCTGGAAACTGCTTGGAGCAATCGGGTTTGCTTTCGTCCTCCCCTGGCTGTTCCTGGTCGTTCTTCCTTACGTCTCGGAGTCGGAAACTGCACCGGTTCCCTACGGGGAGGGCGAAGAAGTGGAAGGGGGCGTGACGGCCTATCCGGACCGCAACCTGCAACGCCACGGTGCCAGCGATTACGGCCGCGAAATCTACGCCGCCGAAGGCTGCGCCTACTGCCACACTCAGGTGGTTCGACCGACCTATGCCGGAGCCGACATGTGGCGCATCGGATGGGGCGGGCGCGAGGGTGAGCAAGGCGATTTCGCCCGCGAGACCCACGCGGGAGATTATGCCAACGAGGCGGTGGCTCCACTTGGCTATCAGCGCATTGGCCAGGATCTTTCCAACGTGGGTTATCGTATCACCTCCCGGGAAGAGATGCACCGTCATCTCTCCAATCCGAAGTCCTTCGATGCCGAAAGCGGCATGCCAGCCTACCTTCACCTTTACCGTCCGTCGCCCGTTGGCGAAGGCTTCGTTCCGACACCCAAGGCCGAGGCGCTCGTCGATTACCTTCTCTCGCTGAAAAAGGACCAGCCTCTTCCCAAAGCCTATCTCAGCGGCAACTGACCTCCCATTCTCCTCCCCGACACGCCACATGGATCCGGCCGAAGACAAGAACCTCGACTACCAACAGGGAACGATCAGCACCGTGGAGCTCCACGATGCCATTCGCCGCGAGACGCCCCTGCACCCCGGGGAGCGCGGTGGAGTCGGGATAACGGTGATTGTCCTCAGCTCGATTATCCTCATCTTTGGGGGAGGGCATTTCGGATCCAGTCTGACCGTTGCCGAGAACTACATCCCGGCCCCGCGTCCGAGTCTTGACGGCAGCGAAGCCGGAGCCGCGCAGGTGGTGTGGATCGACAAGTGGATGGGAGAGGGCAAAAAGGTTTACAACAACTGTATCGCCTGTCACCAGGCCTCCGGCCTCGGGATTCCCGGACAATTCCCGCCCTTGGTGGGTTCCGAATGGGTTGACGGCGGAACCAAGCGTCTCGGTGCGATTCTCCTGCACGGAATCAACGGACCTTTCAAGGTGGGAGGCCAGACATACAACCAGCTCATGCCCGCCTGGAACAACCTCAACGATGAGAAGATTGCCCAGGTCCTCACCTACGTAAGGCGCAATTTCGGCAGTCTCCCTGAAGGCGAGGATGGCGTAGTTACCACGGAGATGATCAAGGCGGCCCGCGAAGAATTCAATGCCCACACGGCTCCGTTCACCGAGGCCGAGCTCCTGGCCATTCCGGGAGATGCCCAACTTTCGGGTGCCAAGGTCAACCTCGAAACCGGGGAGCCTCTCTGAGAGGGGACCCGGGCATTGAAAATCTCCAGCCAATCTGGCAGGATCTTCAGGATTTACGGAATCGGCAGAAAACAACTTTAGAAAACACGGCATGAGCGCGGCAACAGCACACGAGCACTCCGAGGCGCACGGGCACGACCATCACGAGCACCACGATCCCTTCTGGAAGAAATACATTTTTTCGACCGATCACAAGGTTATCGGAATCCAGTATGGTTTCACCGCCCTTCTCTTTCTCGCCTTCGGCTTCTTCCTGATGATGGTGATGCGCTGGAGCATCGCCTATCCCGACCGCGCGGTCCCGCTTCTCGCTGACTGGCCCTGGTTCCAGGCTTGGCTCGACGACGAAGGAAAAGTCACCGGCGATCTCTACAACATGTTCGGTGCGATGCACGGAACGATCATGGTGTTCCTGGGAATCGTACCCCTCGCCTTCGGTGCCTTCGGGAATTACGTGACCCCCCTTCAGATCGGGGCTCCGGACATGGCCTTCCCCCGCCTCAACATGGCGAGCTACTGGCTCTACCTTCTCGGGGGTGTCCTCATGTTTGTCAGCTTCTTCCTTCCCTCGGGCGCGGCGAAGGCCGGTTGGACCAATTATTCTCCCCTCGCCACCACCACGGACCTCCATTACGGAAGCCTTTTCTGGACCGGGCAGACCCAATGGCTCGTGGCCATGGCCTTGTTGATTTCCTCCTCGCTTCTCGGTGCCGTGAATTTCATCTGCACGATCATCAACCTTCGCTGCAAGGGAATGACTTGGATGCGTCTGCCTTTCTTCGTCTGGGCGATGCTGGTGACCGGTTTCCTCCTTCTCCTCGCCTTCCCGCCCCTCGAAGTGGCGGCGATCATGCAGCTGATGGACCGGCTTGCCGGCACCAGTTTCTTCGTTCCGACGGGCCTCAATGTGAGCGGTATGTCCTTCGATGCGGCCGGGGGCGGGAGCCCGCTGCTTTATCAGCACCTCTTCTGGTTCCTTGCCCACCCTGAGGTTTACGTTCTCATCCTTCCCGCCATCGCCATTGTGGCTGAAATCATTCCCTGCAACACCCGCAAGCCCCTCTGGGGCTACAAGACCATGGTCTACGCGGTGATGGTTCTCGGTTTCCTCGCCTTCATCGTGTGGGCCCACCACATGTATATCACCGGCATGGGACCCGCCGTCTCGACCTTCTTCCAGACGACGACGGTCCTGATCTCGGTGCCCTCGGTGATTCTCATCACCTCTCTCCTCATCTCCATGTGGGGCGGTTCCATCCGTTTCAATGTCCCGATGCTCTTCGCGACGGCGTTCATCCCGATGTTTGGAATCGGCGGACTCACCGGATTGCCCCTCGCATTCTCGCTTCCCGACCTGCACCTCCACGACACCTATTACGTGATCGGGCACTTCCACTACGTCGTGGCGCCCGGAACGATCTTCGCGCTCTTTGCGGGGATCTATCACTGGTACCCGAAGATCACCGGCCGGATGATGAGTTCGCGCCTCGGTCACCTCCATTTCTGGCCTTCGCTTCTCTTCATGAACGGCATCTTTGCCCCCATGTTCTTCCAGGGGATGTCGGGCTTCCACCGTCGGGCCTTTGACGGAGGCAAGGCCTACGAGCAGATCAGCTCCCAGATCTTCGCCGAGCCGAACAGCTTCCTTGCCAACCTTGCGGAGATGTTCCACGTGATCGACGCGGACGCGCCGCTCCGCATGATCGACCTCAACCTGGTCACCTCCGGATCGGCCTGGCTGCTCGCCATTTTCCAGGTTCCCTTCATCGTCAACCTGTTCATCAGCGTGTTCGTCGGCAAGAAGATCAACCGGGACAACCCGTGGGATGCGACGACCCTCGAGTGGGCAACGCCGACTCCTCCCCCGCACGGCAATTTCGCGACCGAGCCGGTCGCCTATCGTGGTCCCTACGAATACAGCGTTCCCGGTGCCCCGCGTGACTTCACACCCCAGTTCGAGACCGATCCGGGCCTCGTGGCCGGTGCCGAGCACAATTCCGAACCCGAGGAAGATCTCGCCGTCTCGCACCACTGATTCCGTGGAGATCGAACTCCTCCCTCTTTTACCTCAACGATCCTTTGATTCATGGAGATTCCCTACGAAGTGACTCCCCGCCGCGACACCGGCCTCTACAACGCCAAATTGGGTGTCTGGCTCTTCCTTGCCTCCGAGGTCATGCTCTTCGGCGGGCTTTTTTCGGCCTACGTCTTCCTCCGGATGGGGGTCCAGCCGGGCGTTGACAATCCCTGGCCCTGGGGTGTCAGCGTTCACAAGAACTTTGTCTGGCTCGGTGCGATCAACACCATCGTCCTCATTGCTTCCTCGGTCGGCGTCGTTTTCGCCTGGGTGGCACTCAAGGAACGCAACTGGCGTCGCTACCAGATCTACATGTATTTCGTGGTCGCCTGTGCCGTGATCTTCATGTGCATCAAGTCCGTTGAATACAACAGCAAGCTGACGAAGCACCACGGGATCAAACTGGTCGACAATTCCGTGATGGAGGGGGTCATCAAGGACAAGACCGACCAAGTCCGATTCTCCGGAGACAAGCTCACCTTCAGCCTTCAAGGCGCCGTTCCGGCCGTGCTCAGCGACTTCACGGATGAATCCTTCCCGGCCTTCAAGGTCACCGAGGGGCCGGAAGAACTGGTCGGGAACGAGATCAAGTCCGCTTCGGAGTTCAAATCCTGGTTCGCCAAGGGTCGACGGCTTGCCTTCGAGAAGTTGACCGAGGAACGCAAGCGCTATCGTGGGGAACTCGCCTCCGGAAAGGGGAATCCTACACCGGTGAGCGTCTCCTCATCCGTCACCCTCGTGTCCTCCGCACCTTTTGCCGTCAGTGGCAATCCCCGCAAACTGATCGGTCACAATGAGACCACAATGAACTATCGCGACGCCGTCCGCGTCGAAGGTAAGCTGGTGAGCGATGACGTCATGTTCGAGGTGCACGAAGTCGATCTCCAGCTCGTCGTGCCGACGAAGCAGCCGGAGTCCATCGTATGGAGCGTCATCAACGACAAGGAAGCCAAGAAGCACTTCTTCGACTTGAAGGAAAAGAAATACAATGAGCTTATCGCCTACTACGAGAAGCATGGCGGGGTGGTTCCGGAAGCGCAGCTCCGCGGACGTTACCTGAACGTTCAGTATGTTCACGTTGCCGCCGAAGGTCACGGCGAGGAACACGGGGAAGCCAAGCATGGCGAGGTCCACGCCAGCGAGCCGAAAGAATCTGCCGGTGGCGGCGAGTCCGAGGGGCATCACGGTCCCTCGAGAGTGATCCAGGTTCCGCGTGACCAGATCAAGTTCATGAGCAACCACGGCCCTCGTTACGGGACCTACTATGCGATCTATTTCACCATGACCGCCCTGCACGGTCTCCACGTCGTTGGCGGAGCGCTCGTCCTTCTGTTCTTCGCCGTGTTCGGGAAAAAACTCTACCTGAAGAATCCGGAACACCTCGCCAACCGCGTGGAAGTCGGAGGTCTCTTCTGGCACTTTGTCGACCTGATCTGGATTTTCCTTTTCCCGATCATGTATCTTCTCTGAAACCTTCCTTTCTCAACCTCTTCCCCTGATCCGTGTCATGGCCGATGCCTCTCATGATCTGAGCAAAACGAAAAAGTCGTATGCCGCCGTCGGCATCGCCCTGCTGGTGTTCACCGTGGTGACGGTCACCATCGGGCTCGCACCGATTTTCGACATGGGCCCTCCCGGCCCGGACGCGATGGATTTTGTCCTCGGTCTTTCCGTTGCCGCCGTGAAGGCGAGCCTTGTCGCCCTGATCTTCATGCACCTCAACCACGAGAAGGGCCTCATTTACAAGATCCTGCTTTTCACTTTCCTGTTCTTCCTGGGGCTGATGATCCTCACGATTTTTGCGGATACGGACCCCATCCTCGAACAGTTCGAGACCCTGAAAACCACCCGGGGTTGGCTCATGGACAAGCCCCGGTAATCCCGGAGCCTTTGACTGCCGACATGTCGCTGAAGCACTTCCATCTCGCGTTCATCACCATCTGCACCCTCTTTTTTGCAGGGCTCGGTGCGTGGTGCCTGCTTGTCGAGGGGCTTCCGGACATGTTCCGGGTGATGGGATGGCTCAGCCTCCTTTTCGGTGCAGCGATGCTGATCTACGGAATCCGCTTCCTCAAGAAAATCAAAACCCTGGTTCACTGACCCGTATCCCGATGAGTGTTCCCAGTCTTTTCTCCTCCGTGCAACTGGCCTGCCCCATGTGTCTTAGCGGGGCTTCCGGCAAGTCCCTGATGGCTGCGAATTCGGCGATCGGTCTCATGCTGGTCGTGCTCTTCGCCGTGCTCGCCTCCTTTCTCAGCTTCATCATCTACCTGGTCCGTCGCTCCCGCCGCTTCGCTGACGAAGTTCCCGGAGAGGAGTCCCGCGCGTCCTGATCTCTTTCCTCCCAACCTCCCTTTTCAATTATGATCGAGTGGATTAACGAAATCACCGGAATGCACGATGTGGCCTCGAAGCACGGGCACGTGGGCAACCACATGCTGGCTTTGATCCACTGGTTCATGGCCATTCTGTTCGTGGGGTGGAGCATCTTCCTTGTCGTGATCCTCTACAAGTTCCGCCGCAAGAAGAACCCCAACGCCAGCTACAAGGGCGTGACTTCTCACTTCTCGACTCACATCGAGGTGGGCGTGGTGATCGTCGAAGTGGTGCTGCTTCTCGGCTTTGCCTTCCCCCTCTGGGCGGCGCGTTCCGATGCGAAGACCCGTCCGACGGGCGACGATGTTGTGAATATTCGTGCGGTCGGCGAGCAGTACCGCTGGACCTTCCACTACGCCGGTGCGGACAAGATGATCGGAATGACCTCGAATGCGCTCTACTCCGGGGCGAATCCGGTGGGACTCGTGGCCGAGGACCCCAACGCGGCGGACGATTTCGTTTCCGTGAACGAGTTGGTTGTGCCGGTGGGTCGCCCGGTTGTCATTCAGGTCACCTCCAAGGACGTCATCCACGGACTTGCGGTTGTTCCGATGTTCAGCCAGCAGGACGCCATTCCCGGATCCGAGATTCCGATGTGGTTCATCCCCGACAAGGCCGGAGAATGGAACATCGTGTGTGCGCAGCTTTGCGGAGCCGGACATGCCCAGATGGTTTCCTACGTGAAGGCGATCCCGGCTGAGGAATTCGACCAATGGTATGCGGGCAACACGCCTCTCCTGCCGAAGAAACCCTGATTCTTTCTCTCGGCGAACGATGAAGCAGGGCGGCTCCTCGGGCGGGGACCGCCCTTTTTGTTGAGAGGACTTTGCTTCCCGTCCCACCTTCGCGGCGTAACTCCGAAAGGTTTCTTCCATGATTGAATCTCAAATCTCGCGCGGCCCTGCTTTTCAATGGTTCGCCCGTTTCGTTGTAGGTATAGCCATCCTTCTCGTCTGGTGGGGTGCCGCCACCACAACGAAACAGGCGGGGATGGTATTCGCCGACTGGCCTCTCAGCCTGGGCACCGTGAATCCGCCGGGATGGCTTGAACACATGATTCCTTTTCTGGAGCACAGCCACCGCCTCCTCGCCAAGCTCGTCGGGGTTCTCGTGCTTGTGCTTTTCAGCTGGGCCTACGTTCGCAACGGGCGCCGAGCCCTCGAAGTGGCGGGGATCGTCGTCCTTCTCGCGGTGGTTCTCGGATTCTACATCGCCGCCGGCAGCGAACGATTCGACGTTATGGCAAAGCAGCGGTTGCTCCTCATCGCGGCCGGGCTCTCGATACTCCCGGTGGGGTGGCTGGTCTGGAGCTGGCGCAGCCGCGGGTGGGATCCGGTGCAGAAACTCACGGCGCTTGCCCTGCTCATGGTCACAACCCAGGCCATTTTCGGGGGGCTGAGAGTTACAGAAATCTCGAACGCCTTTGCGGTGATCCACGGGTGTTTCGCCCAATGTTTCTTCTGCGTTCTCATCCTCATTGTGATGGTTTCGGCCCCGGGGTGGAGGAATGCGGGTTTCACGGTATCCCGGGAACTTCTCGGTCGTTCGCGCAAGGCGGGTGTGTTGCTCGTGGGTCTTGTCCTGATGCAGTTGATTTTCGGGGCCTCGATGCGGCACTTTCATCGCCATGCGCTGCCTGATGACGGGCTCTTTCTGACCCAGGGGCGTTGGATCCCTTCCTTCGAGGATCCAATGATTGCCATGCTCTTTCTGCATAAATTCACCGCCTTCTCTGTGTTCTTCTTTGTCCTCGGCATGGCTCTGACCCTGGGTGGCGGCACCGGGAATCCGGCGCTCCGCCGCCTTTCCACCCCGGGGCGGCACGCCCTCGCGATCCTCATTCTCCTTTGCCTGCAGATCAGCCTGGGCCTCCTCGTGATCGGCACCTCGAAAAGTTTCTGGGTCACCAACGTGCACGTTCTCAATGGTCTCGTGATTCTCGCTCTGTCCTTTGTTTTTGCGGTCAGGGCCATCAGGGGGCGCGATGTCGACGGTCTTCAGGCCGTGTCGTAGGTTGACTTGCCCGAGGTGATTTTCTTACGCTCGCCTGCATGGACACTCCGGAAGCGTCGAGACGAAAGGGGGGATCGATCGGGCGAATCGCCTTGTGGAGGAGGAATTGGGCCTTGGGCCTCCTTGCCGTTGCCGTGTCCTCGCATGATCCCGCTCATCTGGCGGCCTCCGAGGGACTGCGCCTCGCCGTGTTCTCCGCGGATGTGACGCCACCGATAGGAAGTCCGGTGGCCTATGCGCCAGTCCGCAGCGTTACGGATCCTCTCTTTGCAAAAGGCCTTGTCCTTTTAGGGGCCGACGACCCCATCGTGCTCTGCGCCGTGGACTTCATTGCCATCTCCAACGAGGGGCATGATGCCTGGCGTGAATCACTGGCCAAGGCGGCAGGAACGCCACGCGAGCGTGTGGCAGTGCAGGTTCTCCACCAGCACGACGGTGCGAGATGCGATTTCGGAGCCGAAGCGCTGGCGGAATCCGCGGGACTGGGAGGCAAGCGCCAGGACAACGCCTTTCAGAGCCATGCCATTGAATCGGTTTCCGCGGCACTCCGCCGATCCCTCGGGATGGCTCGCCCGGTCACTCATCTGGGGACGGGCAAGGCGCTGGTCGAGAAGATCGCCTCCAACCGCCGCATCCTCGGGCCTGACGGAAAGGTCGCGATCGCCCGTTCCAGTTCCTACCGCATTCCCGAGCCGATCCTTTCCCGCTTGATCGAATCGGCGCGCCAGCAGGGATATGAACTCAGTGCCACCCGCCTCGAGGAAGCGCTCGCCGCTCCCGAGGGCGTGATCGATCCCGAACTGAAAATGGTCACGTTTTATGATCACCACGATCCGGTGGTTTCCCTCAGCTATTATGCGACTCATCCTCAGAGTTTTTTCGGGCAGGGCGATGTCACGAGCGAATTCGTGGGGTTGGCCCGGGCGCGTTTCGAAAACGACCGTGGGGGCATTCCCCTGATTCACTTCACCGGCGGCGGCGGCAATGTGGCGGCGGGGAAATACAACGATGGAACGCCGGAGTCGCGGGTACGCCTCACCGATCGACTGGCCGATGCGATGAGGAGGGCATGGGCGGCCACCGTACGCGAACCTCTCGAGGCGGCGGCCGTCGATTGGCGTGTGGTTCCGGTTTCCCTTCCGGTGCCCGTGCATCTCGACGAGGCCGTACTTGGCAATGTCTTGCAGGATACCTCCCTGCCGGAAACGCAGCGTCTTGCGGCGACCGGAAAGCTTGCCTATCTCAGGCGTGTGAAATCGGGGCATCGCATCGATCTGACCGCCCTGTGGTTGGGGAATGTCCGCCTCCTTCATTTTCCCGCCGAGCTGTTTGTCGAATACCAGCTTGCTGCGCAGGAGAAGTTTCCCGGCAACTTCGTCTGCATGGCCGCCTACGGTGACGGAGGTCCTGGTTACATCGGAACGGAGATCGCCTATGCCGAAGGCGGATACGAAACGCAGCCGAGTTCGAGCAACGTGGCCCCCGAAGTCGAGGGAGTCCTGATGGAGGCCCTCGTCAGGCTGTTGGAAGATTCCGAAAGTCCGTCACGCCGGGACCAGGGCTCCTCCGCGGAAACTCCCGAAAAAAATCCGTAGTGGAGGGAGGATTTTTGGGATCGAAGACGGGCAAGTTGGGCTAGGGTGACGCCGCGTTCACCCTTTGCATGCCAGAACCTTCCACCAGCAGCGATGCCCCCCCGGTCTCCTCCGGGTTGGCGCGGCAGATCCGGGGTGATCTCATGACCCTGACAAAGGCGCGTCTCAGCTTCCTCGTGGTGCTGACGAGCTGTTTCGGGTATTTCGTGGCGACCAAAGAACACGGTGGATTTTCCTGGCTGACCCTGTTGCATCTCGTTTTCGGGACCGGGCTGTCTGCCGCGGGAGCGGCGGTTTTCAATCAGCTGATGGAAGTCGAGGCGGACGCGAGGATGAGGCGGACCTCCGACCGACCGCTCCCGGCGAACCGGTTGCCCAAGCCGGCCGCTTTCATTCTTGGCTGGATGCTTGCGGGATTTGGCCTCGTCCACCTCGGGGTCAAGGTCAATACGGAGGCGTCGGTGATGGCGGCGGCGACGCTGGTGACCTATCTCTTCCTTTACACGCCGATGAAACGGGTCTCGACGGCCAACACGCTCGTGGGGGCGGTATCGGGAGCCTTGCCGCCACTCATTGGCTGGGCGGCGGGTGATCCGGATCCGGGGTGGAAAACGTTTCTCGAACCGGGTGCGATTTTTCTCTTCGGTCTGCTCTTCTTCTGGCAACTCCCCCACTTCGCCGCGATCAACTGGATGTATCGCGACGAGTATATGCGCGGGGGGTTCCGCATGTGGTCGAATGACGACGAAAGCGGCGCGAAAACCGCACGCATCGCCCTCTTTTACGCGGTCTGTCTCACCCTGCTTGCGGCCGTGTTTCCTTTTGTTTCCACCGACATGTCTGCTTGGGGGGCGGCCCCGGGGACCTTTCTTGGAGGAGTCACGGCCCTGCTCGCCGCGAAGTTCCTGAAGAGCGGAGACCGTTCCGACGCACGGCGCCTCTTTTTCTATACCCTGATCTATCTGCCCCTGATGATGGTCGCCAGCTATCTGGCCTGGGTGGCCAGGAGCGGTCCGGAAGCGTAATCTGAAACAATGGAAGTAACTGACGACCAGACCCGCGCCAAACTCGTCACCTGGTGGAGTTCGATCATCGGGGTTTGCCTTGTGATCATCATGGGATCGATTTTCGTGACGCGCGCCTACCTGGTCCGCCGGGGTTACGAGATGGAGAACTGGCGTCCTCCTCATATCGCGAGACTCGAGACCGACCTCAATGCCGTGAACCGCGATGGACGCGAGGTTTCTCTCGGGCAGCTGCGCGGGAAAATCTACGTCGCCGGGTATCAATACACCGATTGCCCGGCGGGCTGTCTGGGGCTTGCGGCCGTGATGAAGACTCTCCAGGTCGAATTTGGAAGCGACCCTCGCTTTCACCTGGTTTCCATCAGCGTGAATCCGGGAGCCGACACCCCCGAAAAGATGGATGCCTGGGTCAAGGAGAAGGGAGTGGACTCGCCGAACTGGTGGTTCCTCACCGGGAAACCGCAGGAAATCGCCGACTACATGATCTCCCAATTCAAGTTTTACGGAACGGAAGAGATCACCGATCCGGCTCTCGTGGCGAGCCAGGGTCGCTTCGCCCATGATCAGCGTCTCGCCATCGTCGACGGTGACGCGAACGTTCGCGGCTATTACGATGTCCTGAATGTCCAGCGCGGACAAATCGAAGTCGAACGCCTTCGCCGCGATCTCAAGATGGTGTTGAATCCCGAATTGAAACTCTCCGACCTGATGCCCGTGAACCCGGCTCCCGATACGTCCCCCGTGAATTCCCGCGAACCATGAGCCCGTTCCTAGCTGCTCTCGATTACTCCGTTTTTCCTCCGATCAACGCCACTCTCAACGGGCTCAGCACGGTCCTCTTGTTGACCGGTTTCTTCCTCATCAAGGCAGGTCGAAAGAAAGCCCACCAGTCGGTGATGATCGCCGCACTGACGAGTTCGGCCGCCTTCCTGGTGTGTTATCTCGTGTATCACTACGGTGCCGGTCACACCGAATTCCCGAAGGAATACCCCATGGCGAGGAAGGTCTACTTTGCGATCCTCGTCCCCCACATATTTCTCGCGGTGGTGAACCTGCCCTTCATCATCATGCTCCTGCTCGCCGCGCTGAAGGGTAATTTTGACAAGCACAAGCGGGTCGCGCGTTACACCTTTCCGTCGTGGCTCTTCGTCTCGGTGACGGGAGTGATCATCTATTTCATGATCTACGTCTGGTTCCCCCCGAAGGCGGTGGCAGACACGGAAACCTCCGCCGGACCAGTCATGCCCAGGCTTGGCCTGCGGGAAGGCAACGCCGGAGGACGCGCGGACCTGGCTCTGACCCGCGCAAACAGCGATGCACGGTACAAGGACGGCGATCTTGTTTTCACTCCCTTCTCCCAGACGGTGAAGGCGGATCCGGGAGAAAAGACCCTCGAGGTGACTTTTGCCGTTGAGAACACCGGGACGGAACCCGTCGGGGTGACCTCCCTCGAGAGCGGCTGTGAATGTCTCGAGGTCAAGATCGACGTGAACCCCGTTCCCCCCAGGAGCAAGGCCACGATCACCGGGATCTTCGACATCGAGAAACTCAGGGGTTCCTCGGAGAGGAAGATCGCGGTCACCGCCGAGGGACGCGGACGTCCCGTTTTTCTCACGACCCGCATCGAAATCGAACCCGTCTATGAGATCGTGGAGTCGATGACGAGTTGGGCGCGGGGAAGCCAGCCCGAAACCAAGGTGGTGACCTTTCGCGTCCTGCGGGAGAAGCCGGTGCATGTCCTTTCGGCGGAAAGCAAGCGCCCCGAGGTCACCTGCGAACTGGTCGAAGTGGAGAAGGGAAGGGTTTACCATCTCAAGCTGACTCCGGTTTCGACGGAGAGCACGCTGCTGGGAATCGTGAGACTCGAGACCGATTGCGAGTTGGAGAATTACGCCCGTCCCCTCGCGTATTATTCGATCCAGTAAAGGCGGAGCTGGTCGGCATGACGCTGTGGAAACAGATTTCCCTGATTCTCGGATGCGCCGCCGCTGCCGGCGTCGTCTCGGCTTTCGTTCATCCGCTTCGGCCTCCATGGAAGGAAGTGGAAGATCCCGCCAAAGCCCGCTGGCACATCGATGTGGCGGGAGCGAAGGCCCTGGCGAGCGAAAAGGTCGTCTGGGTCGATGCGAGAAAGCGTGATTCCTACGAGCAGGGTCACGTCGAAGGCGCCCTGCTGCTCAACCAGGAGGAGTGGGGAGAGTTGATGTTCGAGCACCAGTCGGCTCTGCAGGAGGCATTCCAGCATCCGGTGATTGTCTATTGTGACGGAAATCAATGTGAGCGCAGCGAGGAAGTGGCGGAACGCCTCCGTGAATTGCTCGGCCTCGATCCGGTCTACGTGCTGAAGGGGGATTGGCGTGAGATCGCGGCAGCCCGCTGAGTGGCTTCAGGCCCTTTGCTTCTCCCGGTTTATCCGGAGAAGACCCGATCCCAGAATCCCTCGAGCCCATGACGCTCGAACCAGGAGAGTGACCAGTTGTCCTCGGTGAGGATCGTCGCAACTTCGGCGGGCGGGACGAGATAGGCCTGGGCCTCGACCTCACCGAATTCTTCGGTCAAAGGTCTGACCGAAGCGCGAAGGTAGAAGTCATCCTCGTAGGCATCGAGACGGGCGATCGCCGAATCCGGGACACCGAGAAAGACCCGGCCCTGGACGGGGGCGGGTGAGGAAGGATTGGCAAAGATGCCCGGATAGACCGCATCCCGGACCCGCCGGATTTCATACCCCGCGAGTGTGGCCGGAACGGAGCGGAGTTCCCGGGCGAGGGTCACGGTATCCCAGATCCTGGGAACGAGAAGGGTACCGTAGACGAACACGTTCATGCGCGGGCGGATGGCGAGGAAGCGGAGCAGTCTTGCAATGCTCAGCCGTATCGCCCAAACTTACCGCGTGCAACTTTGCTCTCATCTCGCGCGCGTCTTTCTCGCCGCTATTCTCTGCACGGGGATCGCGGGGTGTCGGACTTTGCCGTGGCCGAAGGACAAAGAGAAAGGGGCCGCTACCGACGAGCCGGAGTCGCCTGCACCCCGTCCCGCAACCACCCTTCCGGTCGGCACCGTTCATCTCGTCGACGAAAATGCCGGGTTTGTCCTGATTCGGTCGAGCCGCGTTCTTCAGATCGAACCGGGGACCATGCTCCAGGTGCACGGAAACCAGGGCGAAGTTGTGGCAACCCTGGAAGTCAGTCCGGCAAGAAAGGGGTCCTTTCTTACGGGCGACCTGCGTTGGGGGGCCCCGAAGAAAGGGCAGCAGGTGACGATGGACTATCTTCCGCCGGCCGCGGGATCCCAGGAAGCGGCGCCTTTTCCCTCCGCATCGGATCCCAACGCCATCCAGGTCCTCGAGTGAAAAGGCCCGGGTAATCGGGCTGGCCGTCAGGGAATGATATGATGAGCCGTGAGGATGCGGTGCACCGCGGCCCGGAGTTCGGTTGGAGCGTACGGTTTAGGCAGCACTCCCTTGAACCCGAAAGCCGCCGGACTCGACATGGCCGGAGCATCGGAGTAGCCGCTCGAGACGATGGAGAGCACCCCGGGGTCGATTTCGAGGAGACGCCGCATCGTTTCCACCCCGCCCATCCCGTTTTCGATGGTGAGGTCGCAGATGAGCAGGTGGAAACGTTCGCCCCGCTCGATGGCTTCGGTATAAACCGCGATGGTTTCGCGGCCGTCCTTGGTTTCGACGACCTCGTGGCCGGCCCTTCTCAGGGTCGCGGCCATCAGCCTGCGGATCGGGGCGTCGTCCTCGAGAATGAGAATTCGCGTGCCGACGAGAAGTGGTTCTTCATTCTCCGCGCTGCGGGAAAGGGCAAGATTCGGAATGTCGAAATTCGGATAGGCGGGAACTCCGTCGTCCAGCCCGAGTTCTTCGGTGCGTCGACCCAGTGGAGCACAGAAGGTCGCGATGGTTCCCTTGCCTTCCTTGGACTGGAGTTGGATGAAACCACCGTGGGCCTTGGCGATGGATTCGCATACGGTGAGACCAATTCCCGTGGCATTGTTCTCGCGTCGCGTCGTGAAATAGGGTTCGAAAACCCTTTCGAGATCCCGCTCGCTCATGCCGTGACCGGTGTCGATCACTTCAATGAGGAGGTGATCCTCCTCGGAGGGGGTGTGTGAACCTCGGATTCTGAGCACGCTTTCGGGACTGACGCGGGAGCTTCGGACGATGAGAACCCCCCCGTCCGGCATGGCTGCCGCGGAATTGGCAAGGAGGTTCTCGACGAGACGACCGATCTGGGCGGGGTCCACGTTGGCGATGATCTCCGGATCCGCGCCCTGATACTGGTAGCGGATTTCAGGGTGCCTCAGCCGGTGCTCGGTGAGAAGACGCCGGATCAGATCCGGGATGCGGGTGCGCTCGCGGATGGGGCGTCCCCCCCGGGCGAAGGTCATGAGTTGCTGGACCAGGCCCGTCGCCTTGGCAGCGGCGGAGAGGGCCTCCGCAAGCATGGACTGGAGTTCGTCGTCTTCCGGGTGTCTTTCCCGGGCGAGGCTGACGTTTCCGGTGAGAGTGGTGAGGGAATTGTTGAAGTCGTGGGCAAAACCGCGGGCCAGGAGCCCGAGGCCCTCGAGCCTGTGCTGGCGAATTTCTTCCGCCGCCTCGAGCCGGGTGGCGGTGATGTCGGTGAAGAGCAGGAGGACGCCTCCCCGAGTTGGATAGGCCCTCACTTCGAACCACATGCCGCGACTGGAATCGTGGAAATCGAAGCGGTGGCGCCGTCCGTCGGCGAGAGGGCGGTGAAAATGATCCTCGTAGCGTTCGAGGTCGTTCCCGTCGAAATGTTCATTGAAGGGTGAACCGACGAGCCGTTTCCCGGCGGCGAACACCCGATCCGCCTCGGCGTTTGCGTAGCGGATGATTCCGTCCTCGTCGAGTCGCATCAGGGGATCCCCCACTTCCTCGAAGGGAGTGGCTCCGCCGGGGGGGAGAACACTTTGGCCGGCTGCGCCAGCGCTGGCAAAAACCGCCTGAGCGTCAGCCACACCGGCGCCAACTGGAGGTGGACTCCACGAGTCCGCAGGTACCCGGGTGGGGGCAGTCGTCTGGGGATCGATGGAAGCAGATGGTTTGGCTGGCTGCGGCTTGCGGGCGATGAGGCTCCGAAAGGCCGGATCGCTGGCGATGGAGGCGATTTTTCGAAGCGCTTCACTGCGGGCGGCGGGAGGCTGGGAAGGAGGGAACACCACCGGCTGGACCGGTTCGGATGGCTCGACGGCCCCGGATTCGCGAGGTGGTGGCGAAATTGGACTGGGGATGGACGGGAGGTCACCGGGGAGTCCTTCGACGGCGAGTACGGTGACGAGTCCGATGGCTTCGCCGTCGGAGGTTCGGATCGGCACGGATCGTTCTTCCACCTGCAACTTGCGTCCGTCCCGGGTCGCGAGCTGTGCGAAGCGTCTGGAGGTTGTTTCGGGACCGGATTCCGAAGGAGATGAGGTCTGACCGCTTTCGGTAGCGGGATCCCCCTCGCTCAGCGGTGCCACGGATGCGAAGGGTTGATGAAGCGCCTCCGCAACGGACCAGCCGACCAGCGTCGAAGCGGCCGCGTTGAGATAGGCCAGATTCCCGTCCAGATCGGTGGCAAAGACGGCCTGGGGCAGGTGTTGCGAAACCGCCTCGAGTCCGGGCAGACGCAGGGAGAGTCGCTCGCCGGCGATACGGCGCTCCACCACCGACTCGAGGCACACGGCAATCTCGGCATCACTGAAAGGTTTTCTCAGGACCGCCGCCGGTTGGGCGGATTGGGCCCGATGGAGGACTTGTTCCTCCGAGTAGCCCGTCACAAAGACCGAGGGAATGCCGTACTCCCGGCGCAGTCGCCGGGCGAGTTCGATCCCGTCTTCCGCCTCTTCGAGCTGGATGTCGAGGATGGCTAGATCGGGCCTCTCCCCTTTCAGAAAATCGAGCGCCTGACCGGCGGAGTAGGCGATCCCGGCAATCAGAAAGCCACGTCGGCGCAAGGTCGCCTCGAGATCGCGCGCCGTCACCCGATCGTTCTCGACGATCAGGAGCCGGAGGCGGTTGGAGGGCAGGTCATCCATGGATCCTTCGCGGCGGGAGCGTCGCGGAGCCGCTCATGCTACATTCAAATCACCATAATTCGCAAAGGAAATTCCCCAAACGCCTGGCGTTTGCGCGCGAAGCGGGCAGGAGATGGAGTTCACGACCGGTTCGGGCCAGGGACAACGAGGATCCACTCACGCGAGGGATTTGCCGGATCGACCGGCTCGAGCCTGCCCTGGATCTGTTCGGTGAGAATCTCGAGCGTCTCGATTTCGGAGTCGCGGTCCGTGAAGATGAAGGTGCGTTGGGCTCCCGGTCGAATCGAGAGAGAGAATCCACCCGCCGAGTGGGGGAGGGCGTTGACGTAAAGTTCGGGTCCCGGTCCGGGTTGGCGGGTTACGAGGACTAGGCGCATCAGCTCGCCGGCGAGCAGGCTGAGTGGGGTCGCGGTCTGGGCATCGACGGTGAGGTTTTCATCGCCCGTGACGATGACTTCGCGCCTCCCCGGGCCGCGGCCCGCCAGAGAACAGATTTCGTCAGCGATGCCCCGGAGAAGCGGGAAGACCCAGACGGTATTCGAGAGATCGTAGGGACAGGCCAGCGCCATCGAGCGAAGGCGGACCTGCCATTTCACGAAGGCCTCGCGGGCGGCGGTACTCTGAGGTTCGAGGCTGAAAAGGCTCGTGACGAGCTGCAACTGGTTGCGGAGACTGTGCTGACGGCGCTCCTGGGCCGGGGGACCGTCGCAGGAACTCGCAACTGCGGAGCGGTGGATCACCGAGGGCTTGGAAAAGCCGGGAGCGTCCTTCAGAAACACGATTGAACCTCGGGACGTACCCTCGTCTTCCAGGGCGAGAAACTCCGCCACCATCCCTCCCGGCAAGTCTGCCTCGGCGAAACTGGAACCGTGCGTCGAATCCGTATCGGCTTCAAGAACCGCCGCCGCTGCCTCGTTCGCTGCATCGATCTTTCCCCGGGTGTCGAGCTTAAGCATCGGGAGAGGAGCGTGTGCGAAGGCCGCATTCTGCCAGAAACTGCGCTCCCGCAATGACCGCAGCTCCGTCAGGTTTCTCACCACGGCGAGAACCTGATCGTCGCCGCCGGAAGAAAGGGTGACGGAAAACTCGTAGTTGCCCGATCCCGGTCCCCGGATCTCCGCCTGGATGGTACGAGTCCTGTCGAGGATCTGTCCGAGGCACTGGGAAAAGACATTGCCAAGGACAGGCCACACTTCGGAGAGCAGGCGCTTTCGCCAGGTGTCGTCGGGTTGCAATTCCTTCCACGGGGAGGGTGGGGGGGCGAAGTCTGAAATGGTCCCGTCGCGTTCGATGAGGAGAATCAGATCGGGAACGGCGTTGAGAAGGGCCTGGGCCTTTTTGGCGACGGCTCGAAGCCTGGATCTGAGGCGTTCGCGGACATCTTCTTCCTCCGGGTTCTCGAAGAGATAGAGGCTCATCAAGGGAGGGCTTCCCGGTTCACCGACCGGACACCAGGTCAGGAGAGTGCGGCGTTCGCCGGTCCGGGTTCGCAACCAGATTTCGCGAGACAGGGTACGTTCCTCTGACGGACGCGGACGGGAGTCTGCCCCATTTCCTCCAAGGAGTCCCTGCTCCGCTGCGGCGAGGGCGGACGCTTCGGCAGGGTGGAGCAGATCGGGAAAGGGCGAGAGGCGCAGGTCCTTCATCCCGATTCCCGAGAGCTGAATGAAGGCGGGATTCGCGTCAATGATCCGATCGCTGCGGTCGACCAGGACCGTTGCCGTTCGGGTATGGGAAAAAAGTGCCCGGAATTTCCAGCGACCATTCCGCTGGGTTTCCTCGGCCCTCCTGGTCTCCGTCACATCCTCGAGCGTAAGAGTCATACCACCATCCGGCAGCAGAGAAGACCGGAATTCGATCTCCCTCGGTTTCTGCGCCGCGGTGCGCAGCGTGAAGGTGCGGGTCAGCTGGTTTCTCCATATGTCTTCCCTCCAGGATTGGATGACTTTTTCGCGGTGCTCCGTTTCGGGACAAAGGGCAGTGAGCCAGGACTCGATGCCGCCACTTTCAACGATGCCATGCCCGGTGAGTTGTCGGCACAGGGCGTTCTCGTGACGCACTTCCTGCTTGGTGCCCAGCAGGACAAAACCGTAAGGCAGCGTATCAAGCAACTGGGAACATTCCGGTGAAACGGTTCCCGCAGCAAAGATCGGCGTGGGATGATGGGAAACCGAGGCAGGTTTCGCCGAAGGTGAGGGTCCCGATTTGCCAGGGCCAAAAATCCCGCCGCCTGGCGCGAGAAATACGTTGGGAGAGTGAGCGGTCGTTTCACTGATCCCTTTGCTATCGAAGTCACGCGCTGGATCGTGGTCGGGCAAACAAGTGCGGTGGCGAGGTGGAGCGGAAGATCTTTATTTAAGGAATGTTAAAGAACGACTGCAAGCGAATTGTTCGCTCGCAGGCCGCTTCCGGGCCGATTTCGCAAAAAAAATCACGATTCTGCCTCGTCGATCGGCGCAGTGCCGCGGATGAAGAGGAAATAGATCACGGCCCCGAGCGCCAGGGTGCCGAGCCCATACAGGAATTCGGTGGTCTTTTCCTGCACCTGGAACCAGAGCATGTAGAGGCTTACCCCGCCGAAAACCAGGGGAGTGAGAGGATACCCCCACGCCTTGTAGGGGCGTGTCAGGGTGGGTTTGCGGATGCGGAGAATGACGAGTCCGGCCACGACCATGAGGGAGGAAATGGTGAGCAGGGCCTGCACGTAGGTGATGAGCTGATCGAAGGTCGCGGAGATCACCAGGAGCAGGACGATGATGGCCTGCAGCAGGACCGCGAGAGCGGGAACTCCGTTGCGGTTTCCCTTCGCCAGAAACTGGAAGCGTCGGTGGTCGCGTCCGATCGCCGCCGTCACGCGAGGTCCCGCCCAGGTCATCGAGCTGACCGTCGAGATCAGCCCGAAGCTGATAAGGATGCCCATGATCATTCCTCCTTTCGGGCCGAGGATGGATTCGGCGGCGATCAACCCGACCTGCGGCTGCCCGGCCATTTTCTCGATCGGTGTCGCATGGAGAAAGGCCGCATTGATGAAGACATAGAGGACCGTGACGATGGCTGTGCCGACGAGAAGTGCGAGTGGAACGGTTTTTTCCGGGCGGCGTACCTCGTCCATCATGTAGGTCGCGGCGTTCCAGCCCGTGTAGGCGTAGAGAACGAAGATCAGCGAGATCGCAAAATCGCTCGAGGCGATCAGGTGCCCGTCACCCTCTCGGGGAAGAAAGGAAACCGGTTGGGCGGTGCCAAGGACGAAAGCAAGGAGACCAAGGACGACGATGAGAGCTACCTTCGCGTAAGTGAAGCCCGATTGGAAGATGCCGATATTGCTCAGCTTGCCGAGGTGGATCAGGGTCACCACAACGACAACGGGAATACCGAACCAGAGAGCCTCGTGCCCCGTGATCTTTTCCATGTATTCTCCCAACAGGACCGCATTCGCCGCGACCGGTGCCGCGAATCCCACGGTCACGGAAAGCCACCCCGCCAGGAATCCGATGAAGGGATTCCAGGACTTGGTGAGGAGGTGATACTCCCCGCCCGACTTCGGGAACATCGAGGCCAGTTCCGCGTAGCAGACCGCACCGCAGAAGGAGACGATGCCCCCGACCAGCCAGAGCAGGAGGATGGGGAAACCCGAGGGAATCCCCGCCACCTGGTAGCCGAGGCTGCCGAAAACCCCGGTGCCGATCATGTTGGCCACGACGATGGCGATGGCCGTGACAAGGCCGACTTTGGCGGAGCCGTTTCCCGGGGAAGCGGATGAGGACATGGCGGGAGTCAACAGGGTGCGATGGGAGAGTCAAGAGGGTTTTGCCGGGATGAACTGCGGCGTTCAGCTTCGCGGAACCTCGTGGTAGTCCAACGCCCATTCCCGCATGAAGCGGACCTGCAAAGGATCGATGCGGTAGAGAACGAACTGGGGATTGTCCGGCGATCCGAGGTATTGGCGGAGGAGGGGATTCTTTTCCCAGATCCCGGCGATGGTTCCGGGATCGGACTCCACGGTCGCGGTTCCGGTGATGCGCAACTGGTCGTGGCCGGGAGAGAGGTAGGCGAGCTCGACGCGGGGATTCGCGGCGATTTCGCGGGTTTTCCGATAGACCGCGAGGTTGGCCACAAAGACGGTGAAATCGGCGTCGACCCTTACCGGCGAGACGGGCCGGACGCGAGGCTGGCCTCCGGGATCGACGGTCGCCAGCATGGGAAACTTCGCCTCGCGGATGACGGCGTGGGCCAGTTCATGCAGGCGTTCGGGATCAACGGGTTCGGGACGGGGCTTCATCGCGCAAAAAGTGGTGGGCGTTCGGGAAGTTCGACGTCACCATAGCCTATCCGGACGCTGATATGAAACGTCTCCTTTTTCTCTTTCTTGTTCTCGCGGCACTCGTCATCGTGCCCTTCCTCATTTGGGGCGGGACTTTCGAGGCCACGATGGAGCCGGGAAAACTGGCGGCGTCCTTTCAGGAAGCACGCGGTTGGGCGTGGCTGGCGGGGATCGGTCTGCTTGTCATCGACCTGTTTCTTCCCGTCCTCGGGACGGCGGTGATGTCGGCCCTCGGTCTGGTCTACGGATGGTTGCTGGGAGGTCTCCTCTCCGCGACCGGCTCGATCGCCGCGGGCATGCTCGCCTACGGGCTTTGCTTCCGCGCCGGACGCAGGGCGGCCCGTTGGCTTGCCGGGGACAAGGGGCTGGCGGAGGGGGAGCGGTTGTTTTGCGGGGAACTCGGTGGGTGGCTGGTCGCGCTCTCCCGCTGGATGCCGGTTCTGCCCGAAGTGGTGGCTTGTCTCGCCGGTCTCGCCCGCATGCCGATGCGGAGGTTTTTTCCGGCCCTCTGCGCGGGGAGTGTGCCGATGGGATTTGTCTTTGCCTGGATCGGGCACAGTGGCGAGGACCGCCCCGTGTTTGCGCTCGTTCTCAGTGCGGTGCTTCCTCCGGTGATCTGGGTCGGATTTCGCGCCCTCTATTTGAGGAAACGGGAGACCGCGGCAAGCGATCGGTAAAGAAAACGGCCTCCGCGGCAGGAATGCCGGGGAGGCCGGGAAAAAGTCGACACGGGCGATGATTCCGCCGGAGGCCGGTCAGAGGCGGCGGTAGTGCTGAAGCATCACCTGCTCGTTGAGCTTGAGGTGAGTCTCCACTTCGTGAATCGCGGTGGGTTCGGCTTCAAAGCGATACTGCACGTAGTATCCGTGCGTCTGCTTGGCGTTGTTGGGGAAGACAAACTCCTTGCGGCCGATGCGATCGATCTGTTCGAGGACGGCGCCGTTCGATTCCAGTTCCTTGGTGATCTTGCCGACCATTTCGTCGACAGTCTCGTCCTGGCCCTGAAGTTTCAGGATGTAAACTCCTTCGTATTTGCGTTTCATGTGAGGCGATAAAGGTGGTTCCGGCAGGCGGAAGGTCAGTGTCGTGAGTTCAGTTCCGCCGGTTGAATCGGTTCATGGCCGTCTCCAGGCCGGAGGAAAGCGCACAATTTACTCCTTCTGCGGCAATTTCGAGGACTTTTTCCATTTCTTCCTTCTCCGGAGCGGTAAAACGTCCGAGAACGTGTTCGACCAGGCCCGCCTCATCGGGGGCCGGGCCGATCCCGAGGCGCAGGCGGGGGAAGGCTTCCGTACCGAGGTATTCGATGAGGGATTTGATTCCGTTATGCCCACCCGCGGATCCCCCGGGGCGGAAGCGCAGAGCGCCCGGTGGAAGGGCGGTGTCGTCATAGACCACGAGAATGCGGTCAGGCTCCAGCTGGTAGTGGCGCATGAGGCGGGCCACCGCGTTTCCGCTGAGGTTCATGTAGGTGAGCGGCTTTGCAAAGACCCTTCCGTCCCGACCCACGGCCACCTTTGAACGGAACTTGTGTTCCTTTTGCCATTTCAGGGCTCGCTCCCGGGCGAGGAGATCGACGAGTTCGAAACCGATGTTGTGCCGGGTGCCTTCGTATTCGGGACCCGGATTGCCGAGCCCGACAACGAGGCGGATGCCGCCGACATCTCCGGAATCATCGGAATCCCCGGTCTCGGGTCGAGAAAAAAATCGGTCCAGAAGGCTCACCGCTCAAAATCGGGGGTTGCCGGCAAAGAGTCAAGGGGCACCGCCGCCGCGGCCTTCGAAAGGGCTGTGCTTTTGTTATGACAACCAAACCATTGGCCAGAGGGCTGCTTGTAGGTTAACCTCCCGACCCCTCGTTTGGATGAGTGACATCGGAACAGTCGAAACCCGCTTCGCCACGATCGCGACACCGGAGGCGCCATTTGTCTTTCGCAGTGGCGAGACTCTGGAGCATCTCCGGATTGCCTACGAGACTTATGGCGAACTCAATGCCGACCGGTCGAATGCGATCCTCCTTTTTCACGCCTTTTCCGGAAGCCAGCACGCGGCGGGAGTGAACCCCGAGGGTCCCGGCAACGCCTTCTGGACCCCGGAGTGTGTTCCCGGCTGGTGGGACCTCTACATCGGGCCGGGAAAGGCGCTCGATACCGATCTCTATTACGTCATCTGCGCGAACTACGTCGGCGGTTGTTATGGTTCCACGGGACCGGCCGACATCAATCCCGCGACCGGAGAACGTTACGGCTCTTCGTTTCCGCATATCACGGTCTCCGATATCGTTCGCAGCCAGGCGATGCTTCTCGACCATCTCGGTATCGACCAGCTTCTTGCCGTCGTCGGTCCTTCCACCGGTGGACTCAGCGCGGTGACCTTCGCCACGACTCTGCCCGAGCGGGTGCGTCTCGTCATCCCCATCGCCACCGGAGTCAAGACCACCGTTCTCAACCGAATCATTCTTCTCGAGCAGATCCTCGCGATCGAGAACGATCCCTGTTTCCGGGCGGGCGAGTACTACGGGAGTGGTCCGCCCGAGACTGGGCTCGGCCTCGCGCGGATGATCAGCCACAAGACTTTCGTTCACCTCGATGCGATCGAGCGACGCGCCAGCAAGGATGTGATCCAGCCGGAAGACCGCTTCTCGTGGTACCAGGCGCACGACCACGTCGAGAGCTACATGCTGCACCAGGGGAAGAAATTCACCGACCGGTTCGACGCGAACACCTACCTCAGGATCTGCGAGGCGTGGAGCCGCTACGACCCCGTCCGCGAAGGAGGCGCCGAGGATGAGCTCGACCTGTTCGGGCGCTCGCGCGAGGCAGGGCAGCAGTATCTCGTTTTCAGCATCGACGAGGATTATTGCTTCTACCCCGAGGAACAGGCCGCGCTGGTAGATCTTCTCAAGCAGGCCTCCGTGCCGCATCTCTTCCTCACGGTCCACTCCGAAAAAGGCCACGATTCCTTTCTCCTGGAGCCGGAACTCTACACGCCGCACATTCAGGTGATGCTGCGAAACGCCAGCGAATCCGCGGCGGTTTGACGACGTGGGGTATCTCCTGTCCGGTTGCGCAGACGCATTTGCGGAAGGATGAGGCCTGATTTGCTTGCCGCTTGCGAAAGCAGGGGGCTTGTCCTAGGGTCCGCCCCATGGTTCGTCACAACGTCTACTTCTGGCTGGATCCCGAGCTCTCCGACGATCAAAAGACGTCGTTTGAGGAGGGGCTCAAGGCGCTCTTTCAAATCGATGTGGTTGCCGCGGGATCGTTTGGCAAGCCCGCGGCCACGCCGGTCCGGCCGGTGACCCGGAACACCTTCGATTACGCTCTCGTCCTCGAATTCGATTCCGTTGAGAAACACAATGCCTATCAGGTGCACCCGGAGCACGATGTCTTCGTGGCCTCTTTTTCATCCTGGTTTCGCGAGGTTCGTGTCTTCGATACCCAGTTTTGATGCGGCTTCCGTTTTCCGCCTTTTTTCCCTTAGACAATTGGCTTGGTCCCCGCACATTATTGTCAACACCGCTTAGCCCGTCCGCATGCATCTTGAAATTCTCAATTCCTCGAAGGAGACCCTCGACTACGAATTCCACGGAGACCCTTCGGATACCTCGCTTCTCGCAATCATCGGTCACGGAGTGACAGGGAACAAGGATCGCCCGTGGGCGGTCGGTCTCGCCGAAGCCCTTGAAAAGGAGGGGTTCAATGCCGTGCGGTTTTCCTTTTCGGGGAACGGCAAATCGGGAGGCAAGTTCGAGGACTGCACGATCTCCAAGGAATTGAAGGACCTGAAGGCCATCGTCGACGCGGCCGAGGAGGAAGGTTACCACCGCATCTGTTATATCGGCCACAGCATGGGCGCGGCCGTGGGCGTGCTGTCCGCCGCAAAGGACGAGCGCATTGAATTGCTGGTTTCGCTCGCCGGCATGGTGCACACGAAAGCTTTCCTCGAGCGGGAGTTTGGTGACCAGAAGCCGGGCAAGGGCTGCATGTGGGAAGACAAGAACTGTCCTCTTTCGCAGGCCTTCGCCGACGACATGACCAAGATCAACAATGTCCTTTCGAAGACGGAAAAGATCGAGGTTCCCTGGCTGATTGTGCACGGTGACGCCGACGATGTGGTTCCGGTGGAGGAGGGGCAGGAGATCTACGCGAATGCCTATGAACCCAAGGAACTTGTGATCCTCCCCGGCGTTGATCACGTCTTCAGCGGTGACGGGCTCGGGCTGATGACCGAGGCGGTCATTTCCTGGCTGAAGGGCCACAGCAACTGATCCCGGCTCCATGGAGCTGAACGCCACGCCCCTGCTGGCCGGGCTTGGCATGTCCGTCCTCGACCTCATCCAGGTGGTCGAGGAGTTTCCCAGACAGAGTGGCGTGACCCCGATCCTGTCCTCGACGATGATGGGAGGAGGCCCGGTGCCGACGGCCCTCTGTGCGGCAAGCCGGCTTGGGGCGAGAACCGTGATTCTCGACCGGACAGGGGATGACTGGCGGGGCGAGAGGATCCGGGAAGACTATCTGAAACACGGGGTCGACGTGTCTTTCCTCGAAAAGGAAAAGGGAAAACGGAGCACCTCGGGGACCGTGCTGGTGCGCCGGCGGGATGGGGAGCGACATCTCCTCTTCGACGAAGGTGATTTCACGCCGCTTTCGGAGGAGGAGATCTCTGGAGAGGTTCTCGACCAGTGCGAGATCCTGCATCTGAACGGCAGGCATTGGCCCGCGTGCCTCTCCGCCGCGCAACGGGTGCGGAAGAGGGGAGGGCTCGTTTCTTTTGACGGTGGAGCACACCGGTACGATACCAGGTACGACTCTCTCTTTCTCCACGTCGATATTCTGATCGTGGCGGCCGATTTCGCCGATCGGGCCGTGGGCTCCGGGGATCGCTTCGAGCAAATTGAAAAGTTCTCCCGCTTCGGCCCAGCCACCGTCGGGATCACGGATGGTATTTGCGGGAGCTGGTTCCGTTTCCCGGAAGGAAGCCATTTCCATCAGCCAGCCTTCGTCTCTCCTCGTCTTGTCGATACCACCGGATGCGGGGATGTGTTTCACGGAGCCTTTCTCGCGGGTGTGCTCCGGGGAGACTCGTTGGAAGGGTGTGCCCGGTTCGCTTCGGCGAGTGCCGCTCTCTCTGCCTGTGGTTTGGGAGGGAGGGCATGTCTCCCGACGCGGGAAGAGGTTTCCGACTTTCTCGCCTCCGGGCCGGCTGTCGTTTCGGTATTGTGATTCTTTTCCCTCGGACTCGGGCGCATGACCGAAGTTGCGCTTGCGTTCCGGCTGCCGGGGTGGATTCTTCCTGCCTCACCCCGATGTCCATGTTCTCCTCGAAACGTCTTGCCGCCGTCGTCCGCCTTTTCGCGGACGCCGTTGTCGCTTGGCGAATTCGCCTTTGAAGCGACAACCTTGGGGGAATTGGACCTTTTCAACGCAGACCAGCAGCACTTCGACGCGTTTTCCGGCACCGGCCTCAAGGAATCCTTGGGGCCGTTTTGTTTCCCATCATGAAAGCGCCATCCGAACACACCCTGACCCATCCACCCGACTCCGGGATCAACCGATCCCGGCGCGGGATCGTGGTGATGGTTTTCTCCGTCCTTGCCTTCTCGGTGAACACGATGCTGCTGAAATATCTCGGTCGTTCGGGGAGCGGCGTTTCTCCGGATGTTCCCCTCTTCTTCCGTGCCGTCGTCGGGACCCTGGTCGTTGCCGCTTTCTTCCGGGGGGGCAGACCCATGAGTATCGCTCCCGTCTTTCGGAACAAAGATCTCGTGTTGCGCGGAATCATCGGCCTGCTCGGGACCGCCGCCTACTACTGGACGATCCCGGCACTCGGGGCGGGAAAGGCGACCTTGATCTGCAACACCTACGTCGTCTTCGCATCGATCTTTGCGGCGATCACGCTTGGTGAATCCCTCAGCGTGACGCGGCTCGTGCTGCTCGCGACGGCAGTTTGTGGGATCGCCCTGCTCGTCGGTCCGGACGAGACCGGGACGGGGTTCTCCTTTGGTTTCCCGGAGTTGCTGGCCCTCTTCGGAGCGGTGATGGCGGCGTGGGCGGTGGTCCTCGTGAGGCAGCTATCGTTCGGCTTCTCCATCGGCACGATCTATCTCGCGCAATGCCTCTGGATTCTCGCTCCGGTGGCTTTCCTCGCGGTGCCGGATCTGCCCTCCCTGGGCTGGGCGGACCTGTTGTTGCTCACCGGGGCGGCAACGGCTGCCAGCGCAGGCCAACTGGCGATGAACGAGGGCTATCGCTGTCTGAACGTTTCAACCGGAGCATCCATTCAGATGCTCTGGCCGGTGATCACGACCTTCGGGGGATGGCTCTTCTTCAAGGAGCACTTCGGTGCCCTGCAATGGGCGGGGGCGCTGCTGATCCTGGTCTCGACCTGGCGCATTGCGACAGGCGGAGGGAACACCCTCAAAAAGGAACGACCAGGGAAAGCTTGCAAACTCCCCCGCCACTGACCCGCTTCGCGCTTGCCTCGATTCGTTCGTTTCCGTTCCCGTTGGAAGTGACCTTTCGCACCTTGAGGTCCCCGACCCCGTTGGTGCGCTTGGTCGCGCGAAGAATGGCACGACCGTTCTTTTTCACGATGACTCGCCAAGCTTCGTTGGGAGCCGCGTTGTCGAGTTCATACTCGACCTCGATCCTTCCGTTTTCCGGACTGGCCTTGAGCTTGGTTTTGACACCGCCGGCACAATTTCCCCTCTTGATGATATCCCCGTCCTTGGCGGCGGCCGTGGTGAGGGAGGCAAAGGCGAGTCCAGTTGCGATGGCGCTGGCAGCGAGGGTGGAGGAGAAACGAGACTTCATGAGATCTGGGGTTGTGTGAGGGGATATTCTTTCAGTCTGTATTGTAGGCGGTTCCGGGTTTCGGCGGTGCAAGGTGACATCTGGTGGCCGCATCGCCGAGGCTAAGCCTGAAGGGCGAAGAACAAAGCTACAAAACCTCGACCGTTGAGAGTGGATCATAGTAAACGGGTTAGATGCGAGTCAATCGCATTCGCCCGTCGGGTGCTTCCACAACTGTAACGAGCTTCTGTGAAGAAAGTGTTTCTCTGCCGGATTTGAGGATGGCGAATCGAAGTCTTACCAACTCGCCATCGTATGAAAAGACCATTCACTTCCATTCTGATCCGCGTTGCCTTTCTGGTGATCGCGGTGTCCGCCTCCCGAACCGAAGCTCAGAATATCAATCTCATTGATGAGATCGATGTCACCAAAGGCGCCGAAATCGTTGCCTTTTCTCCGGACGGGAACACCGTTGCAACCAACGTCACCGACGATACGACTCCAAATTTCGGCGCACAGTTGTTGACGCTTGGGGGTGACGGAGTCCTTACGGCCCGGGAGTTCGTCTCGGTTTCTTCCGAGTTCGGCGGGGCGATTGCCTCGGTGAGTTCCGTGGCCCTCGATCCGCTCGGAAGAGGATTCGGTGTGATGTCCGTAATCCCGACGGCGAATGGCACGGTCGAAGGGGTCGTCGTGTTCTTTGATTATCGTTCCGGTTCTGTCGGTGCCCTGAAGACGCTGACCGTCGGATTCCATCCCGACAGCGTTATTTTTTCTCGCGACGGGTCGAAGGTGTTCGTGGCCAATGAGGGGGAGTTCACCACCGGCGGGGACACGGACGCACCGGGTTCGGTGAGCGTGGTGGATCTGTCCGGAGTGAGCGTGATCGGTGATCTGGCCGGTCTCGATGCCATGGATGTCACGACGGTGGACTTTTCGCCGGGCAATCTCGATACGGGTGTCACCCTTGACGACCTCCGCTTCAATGATTCCACCTTTACCTCCGGAAACGAGTTCCGGCACGTCGAGCCTGAGTACATTTCCGAGGGCGATGACAAACTCTATATCACGCTACAGGAAAACAACGCGGTGGCCGAACTCTCCCTGACCGGTCCGAACGCGTTCGAGTACACCAATATCTTTCCGCTCGGCACGATCGAACAGACCATCGACGCGTCCGACCGCGACGGTGCGGGTGGCGGCACGGCGGCTCTGATCGACGATGTGGTGAAGGGCGTGCCGATGCCCGACACGATCGCCTCCTATGTCGTGGGCGGAACGCGCTATTTTGTCACCGCCAATGAGGGAGATTTCCGTCCGGATGACGACGACCGAATCCGGGTGAAGGACTTCACCGGTACCGAAATGGGAGTGACCATCGATCGCAGCGATGCGGCCCTGGGTCGTCTTCGTGTGGTCAAGGATCTCTCCGACCCGGACAATAATGGCCTCATTGACGAAGTCATCATGCCTGGAACGCGGTCGTTCTCCATCTGGAGCGAGGACGACGGTCTGGTGGGTGATTCCGGGAGCCTCGAGCCGCTGCTCTTGTCACTCTTTCCGGACCTTCACAACATCAACGGAGAAGACGGTGACGACACCTTTGACGACCGATCCGACGACAAGGGACCCGAACCCGAAGCCCTCACCTACGGCAAGGTCGGTTCCAACCACTATGTGTTTGTCGGCATGGAACGCGAGGGCGCGATCCTGATGTTCAACGTCGACGATCCCACGAATCCCGTCTTCGTCGCGGCGATCAACAACGTCTCTGACGGGCTGGTTGCTCCCGAGAGCATCGTTTTCATCTCCGCCGCCAACAGCCCGACCGAGAACCCGCTTCTCCTCGTGGGTTACGAAGTTGGGGGGAAAATCGGGGTCTACAGCCTCAACGACAGCCCGAAGATCAAGGTGCCTGGGAAGGTCAAGACCGACGGGAAGGCGAAGAAAGTCACTCTCAAAGGAAAGTCATCGAATGGAACCGCTCTCGTCGAGGTTGATGGGAAGCGTGCCAGAGGCACAACGAACTGGACGGCGAAGGTGCCTTTCCCCCTCAACAAGAAGCGGACGAAAGTGCAGGTCTCGGCCACTTCGACTTTCGGCGACACCTCCACAAAGAAAGTGACGGTCGTACGGGGCCGTTGATCGAAGATTCATTCCGGGCTCTCCGGGTTCTCGCGCCCGTCGGTCCCATCCCGGCGGGCGTTCTTATACCGACAAATAAAAAAAGCCCGGATCACTCCGGGCT
>JAGRPC010000268.1 GCA_020439925.1 Verrucomicrobiia bacterium
TTCGAAATCCACGAGATGCGAGCCCTCCCCGAAGGTTTCGAGCTCACCTTTACCCAGCCCGTCGACAAGGCCAGCGCGGTGGATGCCGCCTTCAAGATGGAGGCCTACACCTACATTTATCAGAAGGCCTATGGCAGCCCCGAGGTCGACCAGGTGAAACCGAAGGTCACCGTGGCCTCCGTGGCCGAAGACGGCAAAAGTCTGAAGCTGAAAGTCGAGCCCCTCACCAAGGGCCACGTCCATGAACTGCACGCCGAGGGATTAAAAACGACCGAAAGCGGCTTCGGGCTGCTCCATCCGCAGGCCTACTATACGCTGAACGAGATTCCCGGGAAATAGACCGGATAGCTCGGCTCCAAAGTGGGTTTTGCCACCCATATCCCGCACAGCGCTAGAGCAACCTACCTTCCTGCTTGATTAAATTTCCATAACTTTTATAATTTATGGAATATATTCATGCCCGCTTCCGACAGCGCACCCTCTGGGACTGCTGCACACCGCGACCGTTCCCTGCGGCTTGCGGTGATCACCTCCTTGATTTCCAAGGCCGGGACGATCGTTCTGAGGCTCGTCTCCATCCCGATCGCGGTCCATCTCCTCGGCATGGAGATGTTCGGTGTCTACACCGCGATCACCATGGCCGTGGGCATGATCGACATGCTTCACATCGGGATTGGCCCGGCACTGACCAAGGCCCTTGCCAAGGCCGTGGCAAATGGCGACCGTGAAACCGAACGCACCGTTTTCGGCACAAGCATTCTCCTCAGCATCGGGCTCTCCCTGATCGCTGCGGTGACCGCTGCCGTCCTTCTCTTCCATGTTCCCATTCCCGATCTCTTCGGGAAGGAATTCGCCCCAGTCCAAGAAACGATGTTCCGGGCGGCCCTGCTCGGCCTGGTCATCATCCAGGTGGAAATGATGTGCATCCCTTTCGAAATGGGACGAGACGGCTATCAGGAAACACGTTTCACCAACGCGTGGGGCGCGGCCGGCAACGTCGTCGGCGCCCTCCTCCTTCTGGGAGGAATCTGGTTTTTCCCGACGATCGAGTTTCTTCTCATCGCGGTGAACGGCTCGCTGGCTCTTTCCAAACTCGGCAACACGATTCACCTGCTCTTGCAACGTCCCTATCTTTTCCCCCGGTTTTCGCTCTTCCGCAGAGCCCTCGTCCCCGGTCTCGCCCATGACGGCATCCGCTTCTCCATCACCTACATCCTCGCGGCCGCCGTGGAATACAATCTCATGGCCTTTCTTATCGGGCACCATATCGGCCCCGAAGCCGTGGGCGTCTGGAACGTGATGATCACGGTGCATTTCTCTCTAACCGGGCTCATCGGGATGATCACCAAACCCTACTGGCCGGCCCTGATGGACGCGTTTGAGCGACGGGATCATCGCTGGATTGTGCGCAGTTCGAACCGCCTGCGCCTCGGAGGTCTCGGTTTCGCGCTCTTTGCCGCCGCCGGGCTCATCCTGTTTGGTCCGGTGGTTCTTCCGATGTGGGCCGGCGAACAGTTCCATACGGCGGTGCCCGAGTCCTTCGTGATGGACCGTCTTGCTCTGATCTGCTTCGCCGCCTACTTCGTCGTCCATATCTGGCGCCACATTCACCAGACCCTCGCGCTCGGAGTCGGCCGAATTTCGGCGGTCGCCGCCACGGTAGCGTGCGAGGCCACCCTGCTTATCTCCGCGACGACTCTCGTCCTTTATCATGGAGGAGCAATCGGATCGCTTTACCTGACCATGGCCACAGCCATTGCCCTCCTGACGGGATGGCTTTTCCCCTTCTACTTCGAGCGGGGAAGTCGCAGAGCCACGTTTCTCTCGGGAGTCCCCGATGGAGATTGTGTGCCCCCGGAGAATCTCCCGATGGCACCCGTCGCCTTCAGACAAAAGGCAGAAACTCTCCCGGTAGCGGGGCTTCCAAGCGAAGCCACTCGCCGCTGAGCGGATGACAGAAAGCAAGACGCCGGGCATGCAACATGAGCCGGCCGACTCGCGTTTTTTGCCTCGAAACCTGCGCGTAGAAAGTGTCTCCCAGAATCGGACAATGCAGGACCTCCTTGAGATGAACCCGAATCTGATGGGTCCGGCCGGTATGGATGATGCACTGAAGCGTGGCCCAGTTTCCCCGAACATCGGAACGGAGAACGCGGTAGTCGGTGATGGCCACCTTGCCCGCCGGAGGAGTGACAACGGCCATCTTTTGGCGGTTTACCGGGTGGCGACCGATATTCGTCTCGATGGTTCCCTCCACTTTCGCCGGAACGCCCTCCGTCACGGCGAGGTATTCCTTTTCCGTCTCGCGTCCGGAGAACTGGGAGACGAGTGAATGGTAGGCCGCGTCGGTCTTGGCGGCCACGAGGCAGCCGGAGGTTTCCTTGTCGAGCCGATGCACGATCCCGGGCCGGTCTTCGCCGGCGAGGGCGCAAAGTTTGCCCTGACAATGATGCAAAAGGGCGTTCACGAGAGTTCCGCCGGGATTGCCGGCAGCCGGGTGGACAACCAGTCCGGGGGGCTTGTCGACGACGATCAGTTCATCGTCCTCATGAAGGATGGAGAGAGGAATTTCCTCGGGCTTCAGCTCGTTCGGGCGCTCCGGGGCGATGCGGATATCAATGCGGTCGCCCCCGTCCACTTTCACACTCGGTTTCGCGGACCTGCCGTTCATCATGGCGGCCCCCGACTTGATCAGATCCTGAACGGCTGAACGCGAAAGCTGGAACCCCTCTGCGGCAAGCGCCGCAGGCAGGAATTGATCGAGTCGTTGCCCCGTCGAGGTGGGCGGCACAATCAAGCGGAGTTCGACCACCTCTTCACGAGCCTCTCCCATAATGATCAGTCCAGCTTCGGCGTGTAGATCGGGATCTCGAAATTGGGCCGAAGATCGTCGATCATCTGCCAGGAAGAGAGGTTCTTATAGCGGGCGAGAGGCACGAGAACCAGCTCCGTCTCAGAGCCGATTTCGGCCCGGGCGGCTCCGGTGAACTTGCGGCCAAAGATGATTCCCTGGGCGATCCGGATCTTGTCGAAGGGATAATTGTTCCGGAGATCCTTCACCACCTGGTATTCATAGAGACCGAGGGCGTTGGCATAATCGAGTTGGGCAGGATTGTCGATTCCGGACTTCACCTCGAGACGAATTCTCAGAGCCACCTCGTCCGGAATCTTCTGAAACTGGTCCGCATCCGGCGAGGCCGCTGCCACCGCAGAGGAAAAACGCTCTTTTGGCGGATCCTGCAGCGGTACCGCCCTGACAAGAACTTTTGTCGGCGCGGCCTGGGGAACCTTCATGAAGGCATTAAAATGTGCCGACACCTTTTCCGCCCAACCCCGTGCTTCGGCTGGTCCGTAGTGAATGCCGTCCGTCGCCGGGTAGGGATCCACGAACTTCGTCACCTTCTGACTCTCGAAAACCGTACCCTCATATCTGGCAACCACCTCGCGCATCAGGAGAGCGAGTTCATCCTGGAGTTCCCGGGAATACCGTTCCTCGTGCGAATGCGGGGGCAACACCCAGTAGGAAATCGCCCCTCCCTCGGCGATCACGTAGCACATCTGATCGATGAGCGATCGGATCTCCGCCACGTTCTCCTGCTTGGGCCTGCGCTTTGATCGAAGCGTGGCGTATAGATTGATTCCCGTCTGCACAACAACAACATTCGGTTTCGTTGTCGACATGAGATCTTCCAGCTTTGGAACCGCCCGGACATATCCGACCCGCCTTTCGGTGGCTTCGGATTTTTCCCAGAAACCGATCGTGCAGGGGAGGGACTGATAGTGTTTCAGCCAGTAATAGGGAGTTGCTCCGCCAGCAACAACCGTGTGAACCTGGAAGCCCGATGAGCGCAAGGAAGCATCGAAAGTCTGGCCAAAGGCCCCGATACTCATGGAATCGCCCAGATAGAGGATGCGGGCATGAGAATCGGACGCCCCACTTCCGTTTTCTCCCGAGAGCAACAACGCCAGACCTATCAAGGTGAAAACCAACCTCTTCATGCAGGTCGATTATTACTACCAAATGACGGAGGGCTCAATCACTAAAGTCGCAATTTCTGTAATTTTCGCATTCTTGATTCAAAATGACGAAAATTTTTGAGAGATTTTACAGGTCAAGCCCGGCAGCACAGAGTTTCTGAAAATCTTCCCATTCGAGATTGAGACTATCGTCTGCCTCACGGATACGCTTCATGGTCTCGGTCGCGACCTGCTGACGAGCAGCCGTGAGAGTGCGGCTGATTCGAGTTTGATCACACTGCCACATCCGGGCAATGATGGATTGGCTGATGCCGTGAAGGTAGGAAAGCTTCAGCATGAGAAGCACTTCGGGTCCAAGTGAATCGAAAGCCTCTCGAATGGCCCGTCCCATGAGTTCGGAAAGATCGGTGTCGAGAAATTCCTCGTCTTCCCCTCCGGAGACTCGGTCGAAGGGATCCCCTCCGCGATCGTCGTCGTCGTCGTAACCCGGTAGCTCCCCCCGAAACTTGTCGCGACGCTTCAGGTCGAGCCAACGATTCCAGGTAGTCCGGATCATCCAGGTGGACAAGGAAGAACGACCCTCGAACTTTTCCAGAAGGGGACGCGTCTGTCCGTTTTTACCCGCTCCGAAACATTCCGCAACGATGTCGGCGACCAGATCCTCGGCCTGGACCCGGTCCACTCCGCGAGACATGAGAACACGCTCAAGCAAGGGCCGGTAGGTATCCTGAAACTCCCGCACCGATACCGGCTCTCCGGAAAGAGCCCGGTCCACCAGATCAAGATCGGCAGAATGTTTCAGCGGTTTGAGTTCGGAAGATGAACCGGACGACATGCTCTCAATCCAAGCATGTTGCCGGCCAATATTCAACTCCGGAATCGGCCTGCTGGCGCGTTCCGCGTCCCTGGAGTTCGTCACCGGTTGCCCGGGGCGCACCCCCGTGCTAAGCGTCTCCATTAACCATCTTCGTGCCCTGCAATGACTTCTCCCCAGGACCTCCAGCTCATCGGCGATGTCGTCGCCATCCGCTGGCATGATGGTAGCGAAACCTATCATCGCATGGATCGTCTCCGTTCCCTTTCCCCCAGTGCCGAGACATCGGGTGAACGGGATCTTTTCGGCAAAGAGATAGGAAGTAACGAAAGGGGACGCGACTTCACCGGGGTTACGGTCACCTCATGGAGCCTTGTTGGAAACTACGCGGTCCAGTTCCGCTTTTCCGATGGCCATAACACCGGCCTTTACTCCTTCGAATACCTTCGCGAAATCGCAGATTAGCCGTATATCACCTGTCTCCTTTTCCGTTCCCCTGTTTTCTCTTTCAGCCCTTCGATCCCTCTTCCATGATCCCCAACGTCCTCGCCGAACGCTACGCAACCGCCGCCATGAAGGCCGTCTGGTCTCCTGAAGGGAAAGTCCGTCTTGAGAGAGAACTCTGGATCGCGGTCATGAAGGCCCAGCGCGATCTCGGGCTCGAGATTCCCGCGGAGGCCATCTCGGCCTACGAACGGGTTGTCGACCAGGTCGACTTAGCCTCCATCGACGCCCGCGAACGGGTGACCCGCCACGACGTGAAAGCGCGCATCGAAGAGTTCTGCGAACTCGCCGGGCACGAACACGTGCACAAGGGCATGACCAGTCGCGACCTCACCGAGAACGTCGAACAGCTCCAAGTTCACCGCTCTCTCGGGGTGATCCGTCTCACCACCGCAGCCGCCCTGCATCGACTCGCCCGTCGCGCCGACGAGTTCCGCGCCCTCGCCATCACCGCTCGAACCCACAACGTGGCCGCCCAGGTCACGACTTACGGGAAGCGGCTCGCGATGTTCGGCGAGGAACTGCTTTATGCCGCAACCCGCCTCGACGCGCTCATCGCCGGCTACCCGGTGCGCGGCCTGAAAGGCGCCGTGGGAACCCAGCTCGATCAGCTGAGTCTTTTCGAGGGAGACTCGAAGAAAGTGCTTGAACTCGAACACCGTCTCGCGGCGCATCTCGGGATCGGGAATCTTTTCACCAACGTCGGTCAGGTCTATCCTCGCAGCCTCGACTTTGAAGTCGTTGCGGTGCTCAACCAGCTTGCTTCGGCTCCTTCGAGCTTCGCGAAAACCCTGCGCCTCATGGCCGGACACGAACTCGCGGGTGAAGGATTTGCCAAGGGCCAGGTCGGTTCCTCGGCCATGCCCCACAAGATGAACAGCCGGAGTTGCGAACGGGTCAACGGATTCAAGGCCATCCTCGGAGGTCATCTCACAATGGCCTCGGCCCTTGCCGGAGACCAGTGGAACGAAGGTGACGTTTCCTGCTCGGTCGTGCGCCGTGTCATGCTCCCGGACGCATTCTTTGCCATCGACGGCCTTCTCGAGACCTTCATCACCATCCTCGACCAGATGGATGCCAATCCCGCCGTGATCGAGCGTGAAAACCAGCATTATCTCCCCTTCCTCCTCAGCACCACCATCCTCATGACGGCAGTCAAGCGAGGCATCGGACGTGAGACCGCCCACGAAGTCATCAAGGAGCATGCCGTCGCGGCTGCCCGCGCCTATCGCGCCGGCGAGAGCGAGCGCAACGACCTCGTCGCCCGACTCGCCGCCGACGCCCGTCTGGGTATGAGCGAGCCGGAACTTCGCGCCTGTCTCGAGGAAGGAAAAGCCAACGCGGGAGCCGCGAACGCCCAGATCGATCATTTCATCGCCGAGGCCGACGCCTACGCAGGGACCGTGGAAGGAGCAAAATCGTATCAACCGGGTAGCATTCTTTGATCCTCGTACTCTTATCTCATACTTCCTGCTCCTACTCGAAGCCTTATTCCCGCTCCGTCGAGCAAGAGCAGGAAGCATGAGTAAGAGTCCAAGCCCCAAGAGCTAAAAGCCAATCGCTTCTTCCATGACCCCCCAACTCTCCGAATTCTTCGAATTTCTCCGCTTTCCGAGCATCTCGACCGACAGTCGGCACCGGGAGGACGTGCGACGTTGCGCGAACTTCCTCGCGGAAAAATGCCGCTCCATGGGCCTCGGCGTCGAACTGCACGAGACTCCCGGCCATCCCATCCTCGTGGCTCGGAGCG
>JAGRPC010000020.1 GCA_020439925.1 Verrucomicrobiia bacterium
AAGGTCGGTTCCCCGCCCATGGTGAGTCGGACATCCCCCTTCGAGAGGCGCTTGTCGACGCCATGCCCCAGGGAGAGGATCGCCGACCACTCGTCCTCGGTGTAGGGCTTGGTCACGCGTGGTTCCTCGTGCAGTCGGGTCACCACGTTGGCGAAATCGAAACTCGTGGCGCAGGGTTCCACCGCCCCGGTGACCGGAGCAGCACTCGATGGCTCGGGCGTACAGGCAAGAGGAATGTGCCCCTCGCCAGCAAAGAGCCCCGAGGTCGGATCAAGCCCCACCCACCCGGCGCCGGGAAGATAAACCTCGGTCCATGCGTGGAGGTCGGTGAAGTCGTCCGACGGGCCCTCCGGCCCCTCGAGAGGTTTCTCGTCGGGAACCAGCTGGACGAGATACCCCGAGACGAACCGTGCCGCCAGTCCCATGGTCCGGAACAATTGCACCAGCAGGAAAGCGGAGTCGCGACAGGACCCCGAACCCAGAGAAAAGGTCTCGGCACAACTCTGCACCCCCGGTTCCATCCGGATCCGGTAATCAACCAGGGAGTGTGCCCTCTGGTTCACCGAGACAAGGAAATCGATCGTCCCCAGTGGCTCCGCCGGCTTCAACTCTTTGGCGAGTTCGTCCAGTTGCGGCGCAAAATCGGTTCGCACCAGATAGGGAGCAAGTTCCGCAAGGAGCCAGGGTTCGTAGACGAAGGGACACTTCTCGGCGGATTCTTCCAGAAAGAAGTCGAAGGGGTTGATCGTGGTCATGTCGGCCACCAGGTCCACCACGATTTCCAACCGGTCCGTTTTCTCCGGAAAGACAAGACGGGCCAGGTAGTTGCCGAAAGGATCCTGCTGCCAGTTGATGAAGTGGGTCGCCGGCTCGATCCGGAGAGAATAGGACAGGATCGGCGTGCGACAATGCGGCGCAGGCTTCAGCCGAACGATGTGAGGAAACACCGACACCTCCCGGTCAAAACGATAGGTCGTCCGGTGGTAAAGCGCCGCGTGAATGGACATCTTTGGTAATCGATGGAAGGAGATCGAAAAGGATCAGGGCTGAGGGATTGAATTCCGAGTATCGATCACCGGTTACCTTCTACTGTTGCATGCTGAACTGGGCCTGCATCCGGCTGTTGACGTATGCCTCCGCGCTGGTGGGAGGAGCGTCTCGCCTCAACAGGAAATAGCGCTGGGAAATCTCGTAACCGATACGGTTCAGATCGAGTTGCAGGGAATCCACGTATTCATGCAGCCCCAACGACCCGATTTCCTCCACCCCGGAAAAGTTCAGTCTCGCAAGGAGGGCGCCGGTGGCACGCTCCGCCTCGTTCAGGTAATCACCCTCGTCGGTATCGGAGATCTGGCGAAGCAGTTCGTCGATTCTTCTCACGCAGAAGCGCACCGAGCGCGGGAAGGTGTTGGAAAACAGGAGCAGCGTCGATGCACTGGTGGCGTCGACCTCTCCTCCGAAACGATGGCGATACTCCGCGGAAGCGCTGCAGGCTCGAAGCATCGTGTTCCAGGCCGGAGCCGCCTCATGCGACGGGAGAAAATGGGGAAGGTCGACGATACGACTGGTCTTGTCGGCCCGCTCGATATACTCGCCCAGCTGAACAAAGGCCCACACATCGGTACGCGGGAGCGAAATATTCTCGATGCCGCGGAAAACGAGTGAAGAACGCGCCGTCATCTCACAGATCCTTCCGTGCCGGTCGATATCGGCTTCCGAAACCTGCTTCAGATCGAGCCAGAGGGCGTTCAACTCGATCCACATCTCCTCGGAAATCTGGTCCCGCACCGCACGGGCGTTCTCCCGTGCCATGAAGACACAGTTGAGCACACTGTCCGGGTTATCCTTTGAACTCACCATGTAGGTCACGACATCTTCGCTCGAGTTCTCATCACCCGTCGCGGTGACTTCGAGAAGAGGATGCCACTCGTGCTCACCGGTGAGATTCGAGGTGGCATCGAGCAGTTCGTTCTGGTGCGCCGTGACGAGCCGGGCAAGATTGTCCGCCCGCTCAATATAGCGGCTCATCCAGTAAAGGTTTTCGGCGACACGGGAGAGCATTTATCTGGGAAGGGTAATCGGTGGGTCAGGGGAGAGGCAAGCTTGTCTACGGTTTTCGTCAGGTCAGCGCGCGGGCGAATGATGATAGGCAGATTTCGATCGTCAGTCCGTCTCCGGAGCAGCGGAAGCCCGCAAAACCCAAGTGTCCTTGCTGCCCCCACCCTGGGAAGAATTGACGACCAGAGACCCTTTGCGGAGGGCGACGCGAGTGAGCCCACCCGGAATGACAACCGTTTCCTTTCCAGTGAGGACAAAAGGTCTCAGGTCGATGTGACGTCCCTCGAGCTTGCCATCACAGAAGGTGGGGTGGCGCGAAAGCGAAATGACGGGCTGGGCGATGTAGCCCCTTGGATTTGCCCGGACTTTTTCGCGGAACTCCGCCACCTCCTCCTTGGTCGAGGCGGGACCGATCAGCATCCCGTAACCACCTGCCTCGTCGACGGCCTTGACAACAAGATCATCCATCTTCTCGATCATGTAGGAGAGATCGTCGGGCCGGCTGCCAAGGAAAGTCTCGATATTCGGCAGGACCGGTTCCTCGGACAGATAGAAGCGGATCATGTCCGGGACATAGGCGTAGGTGGCCTTGTCATCGGCGACCCCGGTACCGACGGCGTTCACGAGCGTGACATTCCCGGCCCGGTAAGCCTTCATCAGATCCGGGACCCCGAGGATCGAATCGCGCCGGAAAAAGCGAGGATCGAGAAAGTCGTCGTCGATGCGCCGGTAGATCACATCGACCTGCACCAGACCGCGTGTCGTGTGCATGTAGACCCGGTCGTTTTCCACGAGAAGGTCCCGCCCCTCGACGATCTCGATGCCCATCTGCTGGGCGAGAAAGGTGTGCTCGAAATAGGCGCTGTTGTATTGACCGGGAGTCAGAAGGACACAGACCGGATTGTCCTGCTGGCGAGGAGAAACCGCATGAAGCGTCTTCAGGAGTTCCAGGGGATAATCCGCGACTCGTTCCACGTTGAGACGCCGGTAGAGATCGGGAAAGGTCCGCTTCATCGCGAGGCGATTCTCCAGCATGTAGGAGACGCCCGAGGGGCAGCGCCCGTTGTCCTCCAGCACGCAGTAACGCCCTTCGCGGTCCCGGATCAGGTCGGTACCGCAGATGTGGATGTAGGTATCGTGAGGCAACTTCACCCCGGCAAACTCCGAACGGTTGTGTTTCGAAGTTTTCACCAGTTCCTCGGGAACGATCCCTTCCTTCAGGATGCTTCGCTCCGAATAGATGTCCTTGAGAAAAAGGTTCAGGGCCTGGATCCGCTGCCGCAACCCCTGATCGATCACCGCCCACTCCTCGGCCGGAATGATGCGGGGAAAGGGATCAAAAGGGAAAATCCGCTCGGTCCCCTGCCCATCCGAATAGACCGTGAAAGTCACCCCCTGCTTGAGAAAGGTCCGCTCAAGCGAACGCAGGCTTGAACGCATTCTCTCGTCGGTGAGCCCGGAGAAATAATCGGAAGTCTCACGGTAGGGTTCCCTGATCTCGCCCCCCTTTCCCGTGAACGACTCGTCAAAAAAATCTCCAGCCTCGTATTTGTCGAACTGCTCTTTCACCGCCAGTCACTTTAGCAGTTTGAGTGCCAAGCGTTAAGGGGAGAATTCAGCCGACGCCAAGTCAGGCTCGCAAAACACCAATTTTCGCGAGGTCCAGGCTCACCAGGCGGCTCGATAGACCTGCTCGATCTGCCCAGCATCCACCGGAACCGGATTGAAACGGGCCGTCCATTGGGCGGCCGCCTCCTCGGCAAGGCGCGGCAGCATGATTTCTTCGACCCCAAGCTCACGAAGAGGCAGGTCCATGGAGCAGGCGCGCAGGAGGACGCGAACACGCTCCACCAGATCACGGCCCGCGCCCAGATGGCTGTAGATTCCGGCAGCAGCCGAATCGGAGGCGTTGAAGGCAATAACGTGCGGCAGCATCGTCCCGACGGCCTGACCGTGGACAATCCCGTAGTGTGCGGTCAATGGATTGGCACAGGAATGGACGATTCCGAGCATGGAATTCTCAATGGCGGTACCGGCGAAAGCCGCCCCCAACTGCATGAGGGAACGAGCCTCGAGATCTCGAGGTTCGGCCAGGACCCGCTCCAACCCGGCTTCGAGAAGTCTCCAGGCCGCATGCGAATAGGCCGACGACACTTCGCTCCGCTTGTTGCTCACGGCGGTCTCCAACGCATGGGCAATGGCATCGATTCCCGTGTGCGCCGTCACGGCCACAGGCATGGTCACGGTCAGCTCCGGGTCGAGTATGGAAACCACAGCCGCACACTTCTCATCGCCACAGGCCATCTTGGCGTGGGTTTCCGCATCGGCGATAAGGGCAAAACTCTGGCATTCGCTTCCAGTCCCCGACGTTGTCGGGACCGCGATGAAGGGCAGCATCTCACGGGGCGCCTTCCCTACCCCCCAGTAATCCTGCATTCGCCCGCCATTGGTGAGGATGAAATTGCAACCCTTTGCCGTGTCGAGGCTGGAGCCTCCTCCGAGGCCCACGATCAGGTCGACCTCCGTGGCCCTCGCAAAGGCGACGCACCGTTCCACATCTTCGGTGGTCGGGTTTTCATGGACCTCGGCAAACACTGCAGACTCCAGGCCCGAGGCCGATAGCGATTGGCAGGCCCTTTGCACGAAACCCGTGCGGGAAAGGCCAGGATCGGTCACGATGAGAGCCCGTGAAACCCCAAGTCGCGCGGCCTCCTCTCCCAAAGCTTCAAGCTTTCCCGGTCCGAAAACCACCTTTCCACCGGCCGCATGCCGAAAGTCACGCACCCACTCCGGGATGTCCATCCCCGCACACAGGGAATCGATCGAAAGAGGGTGGGAGGGCATCGCGGGAGACCCTAACGTGTCACGCGATCTCCGCAATCTGGAATGAACGGCGCGTATACAGGAACTCAAACAGGTTGCCCTCGTGAGGCTGGTCCCATTTGATCCGGTTCGTCGGCACGTTGCCGATATTCAGCCGGTCGATGTGCGGACAATCGAACAGTTGGTTGATCCACTCGACGTCCCGGGTCACCGCGGTCACGACAAGCGAGTATCCGATCTTGTCGAGCATTTCCGACTGCGGACACTCCACCACACTGGCAAAGGGAAAGAGGAACTCACGAATCGCGAGTTCTTCATCAAAAGAATCCACACGCACGATGGTGGGTTGCAGGTAATTCATCCCGTCACGTTGCTGGAAGCGCTCCCCTTCCCGAAACTCCGCGGTAACGTCGACGGCACCCGCCGATTTCAGCCCCTTCTCCACGGCCTCGTTGATCCACTCGGCGAACATGGGGTTGGCAAAGCCGGAAAGTTTCGCATTCGGATCATCCTGTGCCAGCGGTTTGATCTCGGCGAGTCGCTTCGCCACGGCGCGGGCGATCTCGTCGCCATGCCTCGGAACCACGATCGTCGAGGTGCAGATACAACTGCGGCCCGAATTCGCCGAGACCGATTCGACGATGCTGTCGAGATACTTCTCCCAGTGATCGATTTCGTCCTCACCGATAAGGAACTTGGAATACCCGGTCCCATGGACTTCGATGCGCGGATCGTGCTCGTACTGCTTTACCGTCGAATCGTCGCCGAACAACATGACTCGACCGGCACGTCGAATGATCGTTCCCGAACCATCGTGCTGGGTCGGATAGAGACTGAAGGCCTCGGCCGGACATCCCGCCTTGATGAAAGCCTGAATCACCCGCCAGGGAGTCCAGGGTTCTTCGCGCCCGGGCTTGAGCAGCACCGGGATCTTCATCGCGATCGCCGGAATCCAGAGGGCATTGACCGCCGGCGAGTTGCTCGGCAGGATCACGGCAAGTTCGCTCGTTGTGGCCGAGAAACTGACCGGAGCTCCACCCTGCTCGCCGTACCCCTGGTCAAGAACATCCCAGTCGAGGCCGCGGGTGAGGCCACGGAAAATGGTCTCGATGTCCGCGAAAATCCCGCCGAGGCGCTTCATGTTCATGCGGATGAGCGCGTGAGGCAGTCCGCTGGTCGCCGCCAGTGAGAGCACATAGTCCTCCGGAGACTGCATGGCGCCGTCGATGCCGACAGGAAGGGAGTCCTCGAGAAAGATTTCACCGGCCCGCTTGGTGATCTCGACGAGTTCGCGGCAGGAGAACTTCTTCAGGGCGGCGCGAGCCTGACCCATCTTGTTCAGATCGTATTTGATCATGTCCGCGCAAGCGAAACTGATCTCGGCGGCGGGTTCATCGGAGCCGAGCTTCGGCACGATCTGGACATCGAGGGACTTGTGGACCCGGCCTTGGCGGAGGATGGGAATGTGAGGGGCACTCATGTTGAAGGTCTTGGGGAGACTACCGACTTACGATCAAGCGATCCGCGGTGGATGCGTATTCAAGGACACTTCCGGACGAAACTCAAACGCCAATTCGACCCGCGATGATGCCGCAGCTGAAAATCTTGTTCAGCCAATGAAAAAAATTACGCTCATGCCTGACGCCTCATTTTACTGCCGGCGCCAGCCAGACCGGTGGCGGAATCTCGGGCAGACGGTAGAGGTCGAATATCAGCCGCTGATATTCACCCGCATACATTTCAGGATTCATTGCGCGCGATTTAAGATGCTCACGATGAATACGGGCTACATTCTCGATCTCATTATCTTCAAAAAAGATGGCCCCACGTTTGAGGTTTCCATCATCAGCAAGATAAAGACAGCCCATTGATTCTGCGGCGGCAGCGAAGGAGCCTGGCGGTTTTCCCCTGCCAGTGGGGATCTCCCAGAGTCTGACTTTTCCATCCGCACAAGCTGCCGCGAGCAGCGGTAGCCGATGGTGAAACGCCAGGTCGTTCACGGCCGCACCTCCCGTGTCGAGCGGATCACACAGGGGTTGACCACTTTTGACCAGCCAAAGGTGGATCTTGCCCGCCGCATCTCCTGTGGCGCACACCACGCTCTCCTCGTCCATCTCCATCGCCAGAATCGGATCGGTCCCCGGCCGGAACCGGCTCGTGGGGCGGGAACGGGCGTCTTCGACATCCCAGAAACGCACCTCGCCGTCCGCCGCCCCCGTAACGAGTCGTTGGGACTCCCGATCGATCCGGAGTCGCGTCACCGACGTCCGATGCAGCCTCCTTAGACCCGCCTCCGTTCCGAAGTCCAAACCCAGAGTCTGGATCGTGAAGCTCCTGCCGCAGACGAGAGCGTATCGATTGTTTCGAGTGGTTTGGAGTTCGGCAATGTAGTCGTCGACCAATAACGGATTCTGCCCGATCCGCTTTTGCTCTCTCCAATTCCAAGCGGTAACGGCACCCAGAGGAATCTCCGTCATGACAAGCCGCGAGGTATTGGGAGAAAACGCCAGGTGCCCGACGAAGTTGTCGAACCTTCCACTGCGTTCGGGAAAGCGCAGCCGCCAGTCTCGCAGTTCCCATTCCGGAAGGCCGACACCCTGAATCATAGCGACCTGAAGAGGCGGGGTACCTTCTTCCGGGAGCAAATCGAAAATCCACGCCCGGTGATCCGCGTCGCCAACGGCGAGATAACGGCCATTCCTAGTCGTGGCAATCGCGGTAGCGTCGGTCTTCAGTGCAATCTCAAGGGGCGATTGATCCACCGATGGCGACGGATACCGCACTTTCAGCAATCGCGGCGAATCGGCGGTCACCGCATAGCCCGCCTCCCGATTCGTGATCGCCGCAAAACGATTTCGCACTCGATCATGGACATACACGCTCCGGTGAGGCCACGAGTCAATTACCCTGCCTGAGTATCCCTCGGCCAAATGGACGGTCTCCGAATCATGCGAGGTCGCCAAAAACCAGGTAGCATGCCCGGTAAAAGAAACTCCATCAACCGGCGAGCCGATGTCGACCACTTTTGGTGCCCACTTGCGGGGAATGGTGCTCCACATTCGCGCGTGGCCTCCCCGCCCCACCAGTAGACGGCTTCCGTCCGGTGAGAACGCCATCGACACGACCCGTTCTCCTCCGTCAATCGGCTCTGCGATCTGCTTGCCCCGTTTCCAATCCCATAGTGCCACTGCTCCTGTCGCTGTCATGGTGGCGATCAGCCCAGGGTTTCCGGGGCAGAAACGAAGCTCCTCGACTTTTTCCGGGTGCGACAATTCCGCCAGCCGTTTTCCGGTCCGGGCATCCCAGATGACCGCCCGGGCATCGGAGGTCCCTCCGGCCAGAATCGTGAAGTCTTCGGAAGCGGCGAGCGAAATGAAGTTTACCGCTCCTTCGACCCGGTCCATCCATTCCGTCCATTGCCGTTCTCCGTCATCCCTCCATCGAGCAACAAACTCACTTTGCCCGGTTACAAACAAATCACCGGAGGGATCGGGCAACACTCGGTTGATGAACAAAGGCCGCCATTCCGCGGGACCTTGCCGCATTTCTGTTCGAATGATTTCTCCAGACTCCAGATTCCAGCGCCAGACACGGGCGTCCGCTTCATGCTTCCCAAAATAGAGGGACTTCCCGCGGTTTGAAAAGAAGACCTTGCTGAACCCGGGACGGCTCAGTTCTCGAAACGGATGGACGATCTTCGGCTCCGCAGGATTCCTCACATCGAAGATCCCGACCTCGCCCGCCGTGTCCCTATTTTCATCACGAGCCTGCAACGACACGGCTAACTTCGCGCCATCCTGCGAAAAGGCGAGTTGTCCCCCGGCGTGAGGCATCTCCAGCTGACTCAGGATACCGTTCGGTCCCGCCAGAATCAGCACGGAGACCGTCGCCATGCCACTGGGGTTGAAGTGATCCAGCAAAGCGGCAACATAGCCGCCCTCGGGCGCGATATCAAGATCGACCGTCCTCAGATTGCCCGGGACGATCAATCGTTCTTCCAAAGTAACGGCGTCCCATATGCCAAGTCCCGTCATCTCGCTCCCGAGCCCGAGCGCGAACCACGTTCCATCCGGAGAGAAAGCCGCGTGAGTTGCCGTTCCCTGAAACTTCACCGAAGACGATGCCCTGTAAACAGTGGAAAACTGCTTCATCGCCGCCATCAGGGAAGCCCTGGCCTCGCGCTGGTCGGGGTCGAGCCGCACCGCGCGGGCGAGATAGGCCAAGGCCTCGGCTTTCGCGCCCGATTCCCACTGCTGACGGGCCACCCGGATCAGCGACCGCACCTCGGAATCCCGCGCCGCCTTTTCCCCCGCCTCCGCCTGCGTCCGTAGGGCCACCTGCTCTTCGAGAAACCGTTCCCGCTGCCCGAACCATACCGAAACCGCCACCGCCAATCCCGCCGCGACCGCGACTCCGGCAAGCCAGCGCCCCCGATGACGGCGAATGTGTTTCCCCAGCCAATAGGACACCGTGAGCGGCTGAGCGGTCACCGTCTCACCGTCCAGGTAGCGGCACAGATCCCGTCCCAATTCCCCGGCGGAGTCGTAGCGGTCGTTCGGTGCGAGCGCGAGCGCCTTCATCAGAATGGCCTGCACGTCGCGCGCCAAACGTCGTCCGTTCTGGCGCGCCACCTCGGCGGGCGGACGAGGCTCCTTTTCCGCCACCGACCGCAGGTATTTCCAGTTGGCTCCGTCCGACGCCGGATGGACGAAATCACCCGTCAACTGCCGAAACAAGGTGGCTCCCAGCGCGTAGACATCGGTCCGGGTGTCGCATCGGGCCGACTCGCCCCGGGCCTGCTCCGGGGCCATGAAGTGCGGCGTACCAAACACCTCGCCATCGCGCGACAGCGTCAGCGCCGGATCAGGCCCGAACAGGTCGGAGCGGATCTCGCTCTCCTCCAGCGCCCGCGCCACCCCGAAATCAAGAATCTTGGGCATCCCTTCCGGTGTGACCAGAATGTTGCCCGGCTTGAGGTCGCGGTGAATCACTCCGTTGCGGTGCGCGTGCTCCACCGCCTCGCAGATCGCAGCCATCCGACACAGACACTCACTTTCCGGCACTCCGTCGAGGGGCAGCGGTTCGCCGACGATCCGCTCCATCGTAAAGTAGGGAGCGCCGGTCGCTTCATCGATTCCCGAATCATAGACTCGGGCGATCCCCGGATGCTCCAACCTCGCGGCAAGGGCAATCTCGCGTTGGAACCGTGCATCCGCCGCGTCGCGCCGCCCCCGCGTGGCGACATCCACGTAGCGCAGTTGCTTCAGGGCCACGATGCGACCCGTGCCGGGTTCGCGCGCCTCCCACACCACTCCCATGCCACCTTCGCCGAGCTTCGAGAGCAGGGTGTGGCCGTTCACCCGGCCCAGGCCCGAGTCGTGCCTCGCAGGCTCGTTTCGCGTCATCGCCGCATCGTAGAGGCTGCCGTAGTCGGGTGGGTCCTTCATTACGACAGATTGATACGCCTGTTTATCAGATGTTCATCAAAACCACCCCATGCGGATGAAAACGGAAAATTCAAAGACACATTCCCGCCGTGAAGAGTGGCAACAATCGCAAGCACCGAATCCGAACGGTAGCGATCCATGAGCAACCCTGGGTCAATGCTGCACGGACACACGTGCCGCGTCAGATCCCACCATGTCCGTATTGGAAATTGCACGAAAGAGATTCTGGTATGATTTGCGCAACCACCGGATTTTAGCTTTTCCGCGGACCTTTGAAAGCTTCGCAAGACGCCTCTTCGAAGGTATGACTTCAAGACGGAGGCTCTCTTTTTCCCCGGGAGCCAGAGCCCCTGTCTCCTGGTTTCCAGCAGTCACCGATGCCGTTATGTTTCCGCCTTCGAGATCCCGGAACACTGCCTGAAAGAAAGCGTTGCCAGGACTCCCGCTCAGTTCGAGCACATCCTCCCCGCTTCCGTCATTCTCCACCGTGAAATACGCACTCACCCTTCGGGCTCTGCTGGTCTTGATAGCGAGTGTTTGCGAGAACGGAACTGCTTCATAGAGACCATCCCCCATCCCCGTGGAAAGCGACCTTCCGACAATCACATCCGGTTGATAGAACGGTGGATCAGGAACCAAGAAACCCGACGACGCCGGCGACGCGCTCGACGTATGCCCGTTCCGTGCCCGCACGAAATACGACACCTCATCACCGGAACTCGTGTAGCGATCTTCCCATCTCAACGCATCGGTCACTCCGACCCAAACAAAGGATCCTGAGTTCGTCTGACGAAAAATATCATACTGATCCGCATTCTCCGCGGCTGTCCACTCCACAACCACGGAGCTATGAGTTCCCGTGATCCCAGTTACGAAGGGTCCTGAATTGATCGTTCGGGTATCGGTTCCGGTCGTGAAGCGATGTCGCACCGGCGTGTTGCCAACTCGGCTTCCATCAGGGTTCAGCAGAAAGACTTCCAGCACGTACCCTTCACTGAATCGCAAGCCGGTCAGGGGCAGCGAAACGGACGATCCTGAGGTCGAGTCGAGAGTAGGCCAGTGATCGACGATCGCCCCGTCGCCACGTTTCAAAAGAGCTTCATAGGCGCGGTATGTGGCAGTTCCGCCGGATTCGGTTGCCTGCCACGTCACCGTGTTCGTGTTGCCACCGACTGTTTCGTAATCAGTGTTCATGAAGGTGATACCGACCGGGCTGCCATCGGCGATCACCACCGGCACGTCCGCCCCCCACTCCGATTGCACCCGGCCATGGGCCGAGGCAACCCGATAGAGATAGGACTTTCCAAAATCGACGTCGAGGTCGGTGAAAGATTCCGTGGAGACCCGTCCGATTTCGACCGTGATCCCCGCTTCCACGTCCACCCGATTGATGAGGTATAGTTCGGCGGTCGACTCCGGATTCCAGGTCAGGGCCACTCCCGGAATGGCGGTATCGAGGTCGAACACATTCGCAGTCAGACCGGTGGGCGCCTCGATCTCGGCCAAGTTAAGCAGATACGGCGGCGAGACCAGGTCCGCCCCCTCTTGCAGGGTGGCGACTCGCCATTCCAGAGAGTTATGCCCGGCGACATCAATGGTGATCTCTTTCTGATCGGTCCTCGCCAGTTCCAACCAGCCCCCGACCCCGTCCCATCTTCCGAGAATCCGGTAGATCACACTAGGGGAAACAACTCGATTGGAATCCCAGAAAAGTGTCAGCGAAGTGTCGAGTGCAGACGTCACGATCGGTCCACCTTTCGGCTCGAACGCTTCAGTGATGAAATCGAATCCACCTGAAATAGTGACCGCCTGCCCGAGTATGGCTGAACCGCCCGGGGTCTCGATCTTGAATTCGCAAGTGCCGTCGAAGCCGGTTGTCTTCAGCAGAAGTTCGTTTCCGGTGGCGGAACCGACCGCCTCCCAATGCGAGGTTCCGCCAAGCCGTTTAAGAATCGTGAAAGCCCGCAGCGGTTCCACAGGAGAGGCATTCCATGAGAACCTGAGAACTTCACCCGCTTCGATCGCAGTGCGATCGGCTGCAAAATTCGTAATACTCACGGAAGGGACTTGCCGGAAAACTCGCTCCGCGACGCCGCGGTTTCCCGAGTTGTCGGTTACTTCGATCCTCACGGCAACATGAGCCTGATTCGGCAGGACGATATTCCGTGACTCCGTCGCGCCCAGTCCCGTATTACTGGTGGCAATCAAATGCTTCACTCCGGCATCCACACGGTAGATCGAATATGAGGCCAGGGATCCATGCTGATCGGACTGCGACCACTCCAACTCGAGCCCCTCGCTGACGGAAAATGAGTCGCTCGAATTCAGAATCTCGACCTCCGGTGCCACGATATCCCCGTTCAGATTGCCGACCGCCAGTTTCCGCCGCCAACCGAATGCAGTCCAGAGATTCTCGTTGATCGCGGAGCGCTTCAGCACCTCCACCATCGGATTGGCTCCATATTGACCAATGGGCAGTCGGACCTCTTCACCCGTGCTGCGGTCCCGGCGTACCACAACATGCCGATTACCCTCATCGGCAGACAGCGTAGCCTGCCCTTTCCCGATCGCAATCTGGAAACCCGGGGAGATTCGGAGATTGGCATTGTCCGTGTGCGTGTCCCATGGAGTGGTACTGCCGCCGGGATGAGCGAGGTTGATGAATGGATGACTCGGGGATCCCCCCCATGTCTGCTGGGCCCCGATGACCAGCGGATCGCTGCTCTTGAACATGACATCACTGCTGAACCATGTGTGGGTCTGGGAACCCGCCGTGAGATCCGGATTCAAACCGAAAACGCCCTGTCGTTGAGAGGACAGATGAGTTCCGTAGTTAAGGGTGCTTCCCATATAGGCGGAAGAATGTTCCAGCACCGGCCCAAGAGTCGAGCCCAGCTTCCGAAAACGGTTGCGCTTGATCGACGATGGCTGGTCTGCCTGATGGACCCACCCGAAATAAGTGTCGTTGCCGCTGGTGAAAAGATGCGGGTAACCCAACTCAGCGTCGGCTAGTGTTACAAGGCTAGCATTGGACGAAAAACTGCCCGAGGCATTGGAGCGCCAGGAGACAGTATTCCCGATCCGGGACAACAGATAAGTGACTCCATTAGCGACCTTCAGATCGAGATACTCGTTGGAGCTGCCCAGCGACTGCCGAGTCAACACTCCGGTGAGTCGGTTGTAGACGATGTAATAGAAACTGGCGATGCTGTAATCGGTGCCGCTCTGCGTGTAAATAGCCAGATGCTTGAAGAGAACATGAACCTTGTCGTCTCCCTCCCAATCCATCGCGATAGGCTCGGCAAACTCCTCCCTACCGGTCGAGCTTCCCGGAAAATTGAAATACAAATCGAAGAGTTCGATCGCTTCATGAAACGGCGCAGGCAGGTCTTTCGTCGCGAGGACAAAGGTGCCGTCCGTCGAATCCGTGTCATTCACAAACCCTCCCGCACCGTTCTCGGCGTTTACATAAACATCGAGAAAGGCACCTGCATGATCGTAGAAATCCCCGGACGGAAGAGTAACGGTCAAGACGGGAGGAATCACCAAGCCGCTGGGGTCTGCGGTGGATTCGGAGAGCAGAGTTACCTCCTTCGTTCCAGAACGGAGAGTAACGTCGTAGCTGGTAATTGGGCCAGGGGCGATGACCTCAATCGGGAAGCTCACCTGCTGCCCGGGCTGATAGTGGGACAACTCGGTCGATCCGGCCATGATCGATAAGGTATTGTCAATAACCTGAAAATTACCGGAGGTCTGCGTGGTCGAGAGCCCGTCGTTGTCCCAGGTGGTAACCCGGACCTGAAGCGAGGTGGTCAGGGGAACGCCGGCGGGAAGGAACCAGTTCACCGTGTTCTGGCCGACACCAATGGTAGAACCCGAGTGGGTCGCCTGATCGAAGAACATCTTCGCGGCAGCATTGCCGGTGTAATCGTCGAGAGCCTGCCAACTACCACCGTTGTAGCGGTATTCCAGCAGCGTCCGAACCGTCTGGAGATCGTCCTTAATGTTGGCAATGATCTGCACCAACCCCGACCGGGGGGTATAGGCATCGCCGCTGTTGCCTTTGAGCACCAGTGCCGTGATCTCCGGACCGCCACCGCCAGTGTAGTTCACGGGAATGGTGAAAGAAGGATTCCCGACATTCTGATTGTCCCGCTTCCTGGGATAAAGCCGGATTTCCGAACTTCCGGAGGTAAGGACGTTGTCGTAAACAAACCCGCCCGGAGACGTGAACAAATCCTCGCGGAATTGAAGGGTGAGATCCGTGATGGTCGATTGACCGGGCTCCAGCTCCGGGATCTCGCCTCCAAGATTCGTGAGGAATTCCCACTCACCGCCGCTTTTGGCGTAAAAAGCCTGAATCACATTCGCGGCAAAGTTCGCATTGCCGTCATTCCGCACCGTGACCCGGTAGGTGACGCGGCCGCCGGGTGCAATGGTTCCAGCCAGCAGATCGGCACTGAGAAACGTGAGGGAGGAGCCGGAATTTGCCGTAGTGAAGGACCAGACCGGAGAGCTGGGGTAAGTGCCGCCGTAGTAGCTCAGTTTGCGGCCTTCCTCACGAGCTACCACTTTCCAGAAATAGGTCGTGTTCGGTTTGAGCGCTTCGTGCCATTCGCCGCTACGAAACTCGGGAATTCCCCGGCCGGTGGCATCACCAAAACTACGGATCGGCGCAAGGCTTCCGGCCGATTCTCCGAAAAGAATCCGGTAATCGAGCGAATCTCCGTCAGGATCGGTCGCGCGAAAGCGCAGGTCGGGACGATTTCCCACTCCGGTCGCCCCGTTCGCAGGCTCGATCGGATTCGTTCCCGTAAACACCGGGACATCCTGAACCTGAACCCGAATGGACTGCCTATTGCTCCAGTCACCGGTTCCCGCTCCATTGATTCCGCGAATCTGAAAGTAGTAGTTGGTGTCATCCGCCAATCCATTGACGGTATGCCTCAAGGTCTCATAAATGTTGCCACCGGCCGCGGGGTTCCCGATGTTCACGACCGTCGCTCCGTTGAAGGCGGAGTCAGTTCCGTAACGAAGCTCGTAAGAATTCACATTGTCGTCATTCCGCGAGTCGTTCACCCGCCGCCAGGTCAGTTCAACCGACGGAGTGCTGGTGACATAGCCGGTGACATTCAGATTCGGCTTCGCCGGAATCTCGGTTGTCCTGGGTGCAACAGGGATGGGCTGATAATCGACACTCGTGGTTCTGACAACCTGCGGCGTACCGGAGGAGCCCGCCACCTGGAGGCGAAACCTCACCTGTTGATGGCTGCCGCTATCGGGAACCGTCACGGTCTTGAGACCGTTTAACCCGTCCACGCCCGGATTGATCGTCGCCACTTCCGTCCAGGTCCGTCCGTCGAATGACGCTGAGATCGTCGCGAACTGCGAACCGGCACCCAGAATGTAAGCCAGGTCAAATTGGCCGTTCGCCGCGCGATACACCCCGCCCAATTGGCCGGTCAAGGTTACGGAGGGTTGCGGGGGGGCTGCGGTTGGGGAGACGGTCACGGTGATCAGGCCATCCGCCGAGAGGCCACTCTCCGAACCCACCCAGAGATAGATCAGATCGGTGGTAGTGTGCGCAACCACTGGCGCCGTGTAGACGACGTGATTGTTGTCGCGCGAGCGTGAATTTAGCTTCCCTTCTTCGCACGACCAGTAGTAGGTGTAGCGATTTCCGTCGGCATCTTCGAGTAATCCTCGCCCGAAGTCGTAGGAATCGCCGGAGTTGAGGGAGAGAGTGAAGTTTCTAGGCTCGGGCTCGGAAGCGCTTGTGTCGGTCCGCAGGTATTCGATCTTCACGCCTAAAAAGTCGGCCGCAGTAAGCAGTGAAAGGGAATACATCACAACGCTAACAAGAATAAGAAAGGACTTCGTCATGGCTCCGAAGGTGCATAAATTTTGCAAGTACCACTATAGATTAGCTGCTTTGAACATAATAAGGTTTACCATTAGCTTCGACGCAATTGAACGAACAGCGGGATCTCCGTATCCCGTTCCATATGCTACATTAGCTTGTGTATTGAAATCCAATCCAATCGCACCTCTTTGCGTCCTGGTCGCAGAGGCATCGCGAGTCAAATCGAGAAAAAGCCTCCCCCTTCGGTTCACAAAACCATTTCGCTTCTCTCCGTTTTCTTTCGGTAAAAGAAAATCACCAACAGGGTGCTGAAACTCGAGAATTCGGAGTTTGGTCCGGGCATATTCGTAGCGCGCCTCAGCATTTCCGGAAAGCGTTCCAAATTCAGGAAACCCCGCCAGTTCAAATGCTTCCCAAGCGAAAAGGACCAATTCCCCAAGACTGGCCGGATCATCAACCCTAAAAAATTCATTACCGGTATCGATCCAGCCCAACTGCGCGAATATTTGGACATTCGGGTTGTGGGATATTGATTGCGCCAGATCGGTGTCGTTCGGGAAATATCCAGAGGAAGACCTCCCGCTCGAACTCTGAAGAGCTGTAATTCTCCCTGGATTCCACGCATCTACCGCCTTTTTTAGAATCGTAACTAACTCGCCCCTCGTTAGACTATCATCAATTTTCTCCCACGAATCAGGATCGGACATGAATCCCAGGTGGATTGAATTTTTTATATACTCGCGCGCCCAATGCGCGGATTTCAGCTGCTGGTGGGCATTTGAGCTGTATAGAGTTCCATTCCCCACCCCTGCACTTCTTTGCGCAGTGTCGTTAAATGTCTTAACATTGTCAAACCCTCGAGAGGCTCCGTTATCACTCCACAATCCGGATTGACCCAATTGAATACTATTCAAATATCTGTGTGAAAGGTGTCCACCACCGGAAAATATGGGTATGTAGTAATCACGTTGGGAAGTTGTTGGTTGCGCATGCGGGTAGCTGATGACTGTACCGTAGCCAACTTTCTTATTGTTCTCTTCCAGGGTGAATGCGTACCCAACTGAATCGGGCTTCCAAGGTGCTGCTCGCGCATCTTGAAATGCCTCTGTTCCATACTTGGGATCGCGTATCGTGTCTGCATCGTGCATACCGCCAAGAGAATGGCCAAGCTCATGACAAATAACAATCTCAAGGCTTTCAATGCTACAAACTGATTCAAATTGAATGTTGAGCGCGATCTTTCGCCATCCCAAACCCTCTGCTATTCGGTGAGGCGCTCGCGCAATTCCGACACTTTTATTAAAATTTGCGACCACACATAGTCGGTCGGCACCACTCTTGTCGGCCTGAGTGTTCAATTCTCCATATACGCTGGAGTTATATTCATCATAGTCTTCTGTAACTCCATTGAGCACTTTATCTGCATCGCCGTCAGATGTGACCAAATTCGGGTAGAATCCGGAAACCCCGAATTTCGCGAACGAGCCACTCTGAGAATGAACTGAATTTGTGAATGCTAGAGAAGCAATAATTGCAGCCTCAACATTGCTGTATGGATCTGGAGGTGAGCTGGCTTCAACGGGCTTATATATATGAATTTCACCTTTATTGTTCAGCAGCTCAATAGTCCCTACGGTGTAGGCAAAAAATACATCAATATTATATTGTCTCGCGCCTTTCCCTTTAGGCACGAGGGTGTAACCTTCAGGTACACCCAGGTAAAATGACCGGTCGACAATTCCTTGAATGGAGAAGATTTGCTGTGAATTGATGCAAGTAACGTCCTTCACCACATGATCCAGCACCTGATACCCGCTCGGCACCGTCCTCACCCGATAATACCCCCGCCCGTACAACATCGCCGTTCCCGCCAGCGATCCCTTCCAATCGACCAGCACTCCGACACTCCCGGGCTGCCCCTGGAATGATCCTTTGAGGGCGAATCCCTCATCCCCTCCCACCTCGAGATCTTCCACCTGGTCGAGATCGAGCTTTTCCCCAGTCCGCTCGAAGAACGCCATCTCAACAGTGACCTTCTCTCCTTTTTCGATCCGCTCCCGCAACCGCCCGAGTTCCTCGCGGTCGATGGTGATCGGCATGGAGCGCTCAACCGAACTGTCGGTCGTGTTTCGGATCGCCGGTCCGATCGGCTGGATCAAACCGTTGACGTAGCGGGGGACATCCAAGACGACTTCATCTTCACCATTCCGTTTCGAGCTCGCGCCGCCTTCAACCGATTCCTTGGCGTTTTGCGAAAGTCTCGATTCGCGGATCACGGCTGCAGTCGCCTCACTGTTCCGGCTTCCCTTGTCGGCACCTCCGCCGCCTACCGGTTGACGGGAAAGGAAAACCCAAGCGATCAGCACCATCAGGACCAGAAAGGTAATTGCAAGGGAAAAGCGGCGGGCCTTCTTCATTGTATCGTACGGATTTGATCTTGGAGCGGCAGATTCGCATCAATTGACGCTCTTCTTCAGGGCTTGCGGTCGACGTGCAAAGGCAGGTTACTCTCGGCCCGCCCCCTCTAACAATTGAGATTGTCCCGGAGAACTTTGCCCGTCGTTACTTCCTACGCAGGATGGGTTTCCGGATGGCACCTTGCAATTCATTTCTCCCGATATTTCTTGCGTTTGTTCCTTCTGTCCCCGAAAAATCGGACAGGTTTTCTCGCCGCTTATGACGTCTTCCAAGGCACGCCACTCCGGCTCTCCTTTTCCCACGACCCGATGGACTTTCGTGCTCCAGGCACGTCATGGCTCTCCTACCGAGGTTCAGAGCGCACTCGAGGCTCTCTGCCTGGCCTACCGGGGTCCCCTGCATGCCTTTGCGATGAACCTTGGAAGATCAGAGGCGGACGCAAGCGACCTGGTTCAAGATTTCCTTTCCAAATTCGTGAATTCGGGTGGATTTCTTCAAGCCAACGAGGGTGTCGGAAGACTTCGAAACTACCTGCTGCGCTCGCTGAAAAACCACTTGATCGACGATTGGCGGCGACAAAGCACTGTTAAGCGAGGGGTGAGACACGAATCCATCTCCCTCGACAATGGGTTCGATATCGAGTCGGGCTTCATCCCGTCCATGCCCCCTCCAAGCGACGAGGTCTTTGATCGTGAATGGGCGAAAGACATTATGGACAAAGCATTGAAAACCCTCTCGGACTCCTACGCCGTCCGCGGGAAATCAACTCTCTTTGCCGCTTTGCTGCCGATGATCAACGATGACCGGAGGGAGCCAGGTGACAGAAGTGCTTTCGGAGAAGAGCTGGGGCTCGGTCCGAATGATCTTTCCGTCGAAATCTACCGACTGCGGAAACGCCTTGGCCGCACACTCCGCGATATCATCGCCGACACCGTGGAGTCACCCGACGACATCGAAGACGAACTCCGCTACTTGGCCAGTGTGCTGGGAAGCTGATCGTGAATCACCGTCTGTCTCTCGAGGGTCCTCAATAAACACCCTCGATCACCTTGCCGGTCAGCGCCCCGAAAGGACGCACATCACCGACCCCATCCCACGCGTATTTGGCGTGCGGCTTGCGGCGGATCGCCTCGTCCCGCTCAAGGAAGCGGGGCATGAAGAACTCATGGGTAAGGGTGGTCAGCTCGACGCGGCCATACTCGCCATAGTCCTTGGTAATCTCGGTCTTTTCGGGATCGACAATGCGGAGGACGGCACGCGGCTGCGGCGCATAGTAGGTGACGCTATAGTTGTTGGCCTTGAGCTCCTCGGGGATGCTCACGGCGAGACCCATGAGGGTGTTGCCGTAGGTCGGCACGAACTGCGCTTTGTCCTCGAGCACTTCCTCCTGCAGGAAGCGCACATATTCGGGGGTCATTGAAGTGCCGCCGCAGAAACAACCCTTGATCCCGTGACCGGGGATGGAGATTCGTTCCCCAATGGACGCGAGAAGACGCGGAGTGGTGAAAATGCACTGGATATCGCGATGCTTGATGATCTCGACCGCCTGCTCCATGACGTGGGCCTGGTAACGCTCGGCCTCGTCGAAGGCCTTGCGGGCGATGACCTTTTTCACCCAACGGGGATCGCAGTCGACATGGTAACAACTGCCACCCCGGAAATTTGCGAGATGCTCCACGGCGAGTCGGAGGCGGCGGGGGCCGGTGGGGCCGACCATGATCCAGTTGCCTCCCTTGGGGAAAAACTCATCGTTGAGCTGATGGGAGAATTGCTCGTAGTCGTGCTTGTAGTCATCCCAGCCAACCCGCTGCTTGGGAAGACCCGTGGTACCGCCTGTCTCGAAGACATTGAAAGGGCGCCCCTTGAACGCATTCGGCACAAAACGCTCGTTCTTTTCGTCGCGAAGCCACTCGTCCTGGAAATGAGGGAACTTCACGATGTCCTCGTAGGTCTTCACCTCTTCGCGGGGATCCCATCCGGCTCCTTTTTTCCAGTCGAGCCAGAAGGGACATCCGGTTTCTTCACTGAAGTGCCACGCCATCATTTCGCGGACACGTTCATCGAGTTGTGCTTTGGCTTCGTCAGCGGTCATAGGTATTTTTGAAAAGCGGTTCCAGATGGGAAGGAAGGTTTGAAGGGGCGGTGTGCCAGCTTGACATTTCCGCCGGCAAATCACACGAAAAACTTACGAATGGTGTCGTCGGACGGTTTCCTCGTAAGGAGGGAGACCACCACGAGGCTGAGGGTGGAAACCGCAATGATCAAGGCTACCGGCATCATCCCGAGGACGAGCAGTTCGTCACTCGCGGCACCGGCGGGTTTTACGGCAATGATGTCGCGGTAGAAGAGCACGCACCAGACGGCCACCACAGAAAGAATACAGGCATAGGCGCCCGCCGCGGTAACACGCTTCCAGTAGATCGCCGCCACCACGAGCGGAAACAGCCCGGCAAAACCGCTGAAGCACCAGACTCCGAGATCAAAGATATGGGCGCTGTCCTTGAGCGCGAGGGAAAGCCAGTAGGTGACGGCCACCACCGCGAGGATGAAACCGCGGGCGATGAGAATTTTCTGGGAATCGGAAAACCGATTCGCCCCGAACTTCCTGACGACGATGTCATTCGTGAACATCGTCCCCAGGCACATGAACTGGGAGTCGAGAGAGGACATGATGGCGGCAAGCACCCCTGCCCCTACCAGGCCCGAAAGCACGGGAGAATGAACCAGCTGTCCCACCATACGGCCAAGGACCGAATTCGGGGACTGCCCCTCCCCCAGCGGGCCGAGGTAGGCCGCCGCCCAGATGCCGATCAGGACACAGGGCATCCACACGATCAGGATGAATAGCGGATGAGCCACCACTGTCAGCTTGAAATTCTGGGCACTCCTGGCAGTGAGCCAGTGCTGGAAAAGGTGGGGGAACATGCCCACGGATAGTGGCACGAAGCAGTAGCTCATGAACTCCAGCTTGCCCATCATGCCTTCGCGGACCAGCCGTGAGGATCCGAACTCGCTGGCGACGACACTCTCGCCGGCCACCTTGAGACCTCCGAGGTTCTTCGAGATCATGTAAAAGGCAATGACCCCAGTGATCATGAAGACAATGGTCTGGAAGGTGTTCGCCCAGACTGCACCGCGCAGTCCACCGAAGAAGACATAGAAAAGAACGATGAGACAAATCACTCCGCTGCCCAGCCAGGGGGGAATACCGCCATGCAGCGGATGAGGCTGTCCGTTCGGCAAAGGCGGCATGGGAAATGCCTCGGGGAAAAGCCCTGCCGTCGTCGGCTGAATGAACTTTCCGGCGGCAATGACGCCCACCAGAAGATACGGAATCACCAGCAGAACGAGAATGGGAAAAAGGAGGTAACCCAGTCCGGGCGACTCGAATCGGTCGCGGAAGAATTCACACTGGGTGAGGTAACCATGACGCTTTCCGATGGCCCACAGCTTGATACCTACCGCAAAAAACACCGCCGAATGAACCAACCCGGACCACGAGGCCATGAGTCCGTATACCCCGACACCGGTGGTGTAGGACTTCGCCGTCGACCCGACAATGGCGAAACCCGTCATCGTCGTGCCGAAGATCGACATGAGCAGCAGAAACGATCCAACGGATCGGCTCACGACAAAGTAGTCCGCGCTGGTTCCTTTGAAAAAGCGACTGCTGAGAAGCCCGAGTCCAATGAGCAGGGCAAGGTAACCAACCAGAATAAAAAAGGTCGTCATTGGGTGCAGAGCGATCCGGGACGCGTCCGGACAATCGCTAATCTTTCTCTCCCTCCTCCGCCCAGGCCTCCACCGCGTGAGGCCACGCGAAACGATTCACGGCCGCCCAGAAGAGAGCCACGACTACTGAGTAAGCGGCGTGATACCCCAGCCCTGCCGGGAGAAATCCGAACCAGAGTTTTCCGTTGTCCCAATTCCAGGAATCCTGGTGCAGAAGGAACAACACCACGAAAACGGCAATCGCAATCTTGGCGGTCATTTCAGGAGAATCCGGCCCCCGCATCCTGTTCGAGAAACGGAAGCCGGAGTCGTGGAATCACGTCAGGGCTGGCCGTAGGCGTAAAGGTGCGTCTGGGTCATGACGTAGAGCGTGCCGTTGGCCACGACGCAGGTCGAGTAGATCGGCGCAGGGAAACTGATCGTGGACAGTTCCTCGTATTCTTTGCCGGCCTTGAGCACGACGAGTTCCCCATCCTCGTTGCCGAGAAACACTTTTCCGTCGACAACGAGAGTCGAACTCCAGATGTGGGAGAGAGTATCGTGCTCCCAGTATTTCTCGCCAGTCTCGGCATCGAGACAGAAAAGTCGGCCGGAATAGTCGGCGATGTAGACCAGACCATCGGCAATCGACGGGGTCGAAATGGAGCGGCCAAGTTCCTTGAACTGCCAGACCACCGCGTCGTCCCCGTTACCTTTGGAAGGATCGATGCAGGTGATCGCTCCGACACCTTCGCCGTGCTCGGGATCCTGCCCGATGGCAGCGTAGACCTTGTTGTTGTAGACCACGGGCGAGGAGATGATTTCGGAGGGACCGGGATAGGTCGCGTACTTGATCGGCTCTCCCTTGTCATCGAATCGATATTCGTTGGGACAGCAGTTGACCTTCCACAGTTCCTTCATGAGATGAAACTCTTCGTCGCCGTCCTTCTCGACGTCGAATTCATTGGCGTGGAACCCGTAGGCATAACCATCTCCGGCACCAAAGATCACCGTCGGAACCCCATTGATTTCGGCATAGGACGGCGAAGACCAGTTGCAGTGCATAATGCGCTCCCCGATACCACTGGCCTCTTCGCCCACGAGTTTGCCCGTTTCCTTATCGAGAGCAATAAGGCAGGGAGCGGTAGGAGCCGGAATATTGATGTGCGACCAGTCAACGCCGTTGGAGGTCGTGGCGAAAATCTTGTCTCCCACGAGGACGACGGAACTGGAGGTGATGTTGTGCGGAAAGACCCCGAGTTCCGAGCGGATGTCGTACCCCCAGACGATGTCGGCTCCCTTCTCGCCCTTGTCCACCGGTTCCGCGGTGTCGAGTTTTTCAAGACCGCCGACCCAGTATTTCTTTTCATCTTCGAAGGGGCCGTCGTTGCCGTCACTCATTCCGTAGAGGTCGAGGCAGATGATTTCGCCGCGGTTGGTCACGACATAGCCGTGCTTGCCATCAAGAAGGATCGATGAACAAATCCCCAGATACTCCCAGTCCGAAACCTTTCCGGCCTCGAGCTTCGGCACGCTGAACTGCCAGTTGAGGTCCCCGCTCTTCTCGTCAAAGGCCATAACGATGCCGTAATCGCCCTTGACCGCCTCGATCCGAGGCTCCTCGTTGTTGGTTCCGACAAAGACCTGTCCCTGGTAAACGGTGGGAGTACCGTAAGCTTGGGAGCCGAGCTTGACCACCCATTTGGCTCCCTTCGCTCCCACGATATCCCCCTTGTCGTCAATCTCGCCCGAAGTGAAATCGATGGAGATGTTTTTTGCGGGAGACACCATGTTTTTCGTGGAGTTCCTCCCCCACTGGACCCATTCGCCACCCGAGGGATCCTCTTCGGCGGCAAACTCCCTCGCTTGCACGCCTGCATTTTGCGGTTTCACCGAGGCTCCTTCCTTGGCAGGGGCTTCCGCGGCCGGACTGGCAGCGGGAGACGCCGGAGCTTCCGGAGCGACGGGTTCAGCGGAACGCTCGCAGGAGACCGCGAAGAGGGCTCCGGCCGCGGAGAGAGCGATGAGCTTTTCTGTGGTTTTCATGGATGAATTGGATAGCAGGGGTTGGTCAGGCGGAGTCCTTGGTTCAAAAGATTATTCGTTGGGTGTGACGGAAAGATTGTCAATGAAGACCCGCTTTTGTGCCTGGGGAGCAAAGCCGTAGACACCCGGGGCCCCCGTTGAATAGGCGTGCTTGTGCTCGGCCTCGATCGTCCAGGCCTCAGGCTCGGGTTCGCCTTTTTTCCACGCTTTTGCCCGGACCACGCCGGAACCGTCGGCGGCAACGTCCACCCGTGTCTTGAGGGTATACCACTGATTGGCCGTGATCGGGAAGGGAACGGTCTTGTGGAAATGCTCGTGGTTCGAACTCACTTCCAGGACGTTCGAGTTCCCGACAAGAGCAATGATGTATCGCTGATTGATCAGACCGACCACCGATTTGATGCGGCGGCTGCCATCCGTCATCACATCGGCCTGAACCGTGTAGTTCTTCTGGCCGGGAGCACCGATGAAGGTGAGGCCGCGCTGGAAGAGAACGGAGTCCAGGGTTTTCGCGAGAACCTTGTTCCCGTCCAGTTCGCGGATGTCCCATTTGAGACGGGCACCGATCCAGGGAAGCGGAGGATGACCGAACTTGACCTTGTCCACGGCATGTTCCTCAGGCAGTTCAAAAGCCTCGAAATCCTGGAAGTAGGGCAGGTTCTTCGAAACCCGGCCGCGAAGGATCCCCGTGAGTCCTCCGGAAGTGGCCTTCCACGCACCAGCCGACTCCTTGGCGTTTTCCTCGGCCGAGATCGTGTTGCCCTTGAAGGAGGCGTCCATGGTCGATTTCACCTTGGCGGTCGGAGGGATGAAGGTTGCCCACTCAGCCGAATCCACCGTGCCGATATGGTTACCGGCCGCGTCAAGGGTTCGAAGCGTGATCGTTTGAGAGCTCCCCGGAGTAATGAGCACATCGGCGGGAACCGGAAGCAGCTTCGCCGGAGCACCGGGCGCGGGACGCTCGACCTCGGGAGCCTTGGCCCACTTGATCCCCGTGTTCTTGATCTCGAAGGCGTAAAGCTTCTCGGAGGTATGCACATAAACCCGACCGCTGCAGATCATGGCGGATCCGTAGCAATTGCCTTCAAGCTTGATATCATGAAGGATTTTCGGCTCGGCGCCGGTCACGTCGATGATGATGAGTTCACCCGGCGAGGTCGTGACATAAAGTTTGCCGTCGGCGTAGGCCGGAGAAGCAAAGAGCTGCTCGTTTGCCAGTTTGAGCTCCCAGAGAACCTTGCCCGTTTCTGCATCGACACAGAGCATCAGGCCGGTCTTGTCCATCTGGTAAACTTTGCCATCAACCACCAGCGGCGAACAGTTGAACTGCTCGAAGGTGTATCGCCAGAGCTCCGTGTCTGCCGGAAGCTTGGGAGCTCCACCCTGGCCTTCTTCCACCTCGCCGAGTTTCTCGTCGAGTTCCGTGGGAAAACGGAAAGCAAAGAGACGTCCCGTTTCGGTGGTGTCCATGTTCTCCGCACCGTGAATACAGATTACACGGTCCTTGTAAACAACCGGGGAGGCGTTGACCCCACCCTTGGAAACCTGGAAGCGCCAGAGCGGAGTGCCGTCCCCCACGTTCACGCAGACGATGTTGCCGCATCCCGTGCCCGCGTAGAATACACGACGTCCGTCAACCGTGGCGAGGAAAGGCGTACTGAAAGAACTGTCCTTGAGGTATGGGGGACCCACCCCGGGGGTAGAGGACCAGAGGAGTTCACCGGAGTTCTTGTCCAGCCCGAAGAAACGGTCACGGGCAGGGCCGTCGGCGCCCCAATAGCTCGTCACACCACGGACAATGGCGATGTCCCCGTCGACGACAACGGAACCGGCGCGACCGTTCGGGAAGGTCAGGCGACCAAAACGCTCGACCAGCGAATGATACCAGATCGTCTCCCCGTCGGGATTGAGGCAATAAACCTCCCCGTAGGTATTCATGAGGAAGATGTTTCCCGTCGCGGGATCCACCGTGGGCGCCCCGAGCGTGTAGCGGCTGTAGGCCGTATCCGACATGAAATCCTGAGTCTCCCGCTCCCAGATTACCTTGCCGGTCTTTTCTTCACGCGCCTGCAGGACTTCCATCACCTCCGATCCGCTACCGCGGTATCCCCAGGAGTATAGTCGGCCATTGAAAATCACCGGGGTGCCCCGACCGGCGATACTGTCGGTCCACAAAGGCTCCGGATTGAACTCGTAACCTTCGTAACTTTCCAAGCTGACTCCGTTCTGGAGGGGGCCGCGCCAGGAAACCCAGTTGCCTTCGTTCGTGTCGGCAGCCGAAACAGACATGGAGACTGCCAGGACACCGGTCGACAAACCGATTCGGAATTTCGTCATCATAGGGGTTTGCGTCAGGATCAAATTAGTTGGGAAACGTAAAAAGGCCCTACCATCGCGCAAAAGGAAAATGAGCATTAATCACGTAAATTAGATATTCTTATCCAAAAACATGCCATCAGCCAATATTCCCCTCACGATTCACCTGCAACTCGATAATTCCCGTCCCCTGATAAGGTGAGCTTATAGATTGATTCGTCTCGCCGGATTCCTTGATCGATGTCACAATTTCAGGCAGTTCGATCAATCTTCCGAGAGGCCATGCTTTCAAATCCATCAGGGGAAAACATTCCGGAAATCCAGCCGGGCGAAAATCGGTCCGCCAATTTCGCGACCCTTGTGAGGGATCATCACCGTGAGCTCCTCGTCTACGCGAACGCCTTGTGCGGCAATAGCGCTACCGCCCGGGACATCGTCCAGGATGCGTTCATCGTGGCCTACGAGAAATTCGCCATTTTCGACGTGACTCGCGATTTCGGCAGTTGGATGCGCGGGATCGTCAGGAACAAGTGGCGCGAGTGGCTGCGGAGAAATCGACGCTACGACCTGGGCGACCATGAACTTGCCCGGATGGACGCCGATATCGCGGTCTGGCAGTCCAAACGACTGAAGGACGAAACTCCCCTTTTCGAAGCTCTCGAGGAATGCCTTTCACGCCTTCCCGAAACGCTTCGCCAAACGATCGAAGCCTACTACTACGAAGGTCGCTCCGGCGACGAAGCGGCCCTGAGACTCGGCGTGGAGCCGGCGGCGGTGCGCAAACGGCTGCAACGAGCCAGAACCCTCCTGAAGCAGTGCCTCGAGTTCAAACAACTCCGAAACTCTCCCCAAAGCGAACCATGAACAAGGAATCGTTCCCCCATCCTTACGAGCCGGTTTCCGCGGATGAACGCTGGATCGACGCGGCACTTTCCGAACATGCGAGACTGGGGCGGGACGGCGCGGACGAAGAGATGATTCTCCGCATCCTCTCGGAAACCGTGCATCGCCCCTCCCCTTCTGTCCAACGTCCCCACGCGAGATCCAGTCGCTTTTTCTCCCTTCCTTTCACTGCGTCGGCCTTCGCTGCTGCTGCGGCTTTCGGCATCCTCCTTGCCGGCTTGGCGTCACTCCGAACTTCCTCCAAGGTGCGCCAATCGGAAGAGCTCCGTTTCGTGGTTCATCTTCCCACCCCGCTTTCCGTGACAGAAAGGGCTCCCGCCGCCATTCCCGAGGCAGTGATCGCATCCCGTCTCGTGACGCTTCCACCGGCAGGATTCCATTTGGCTATCACTCCCTCGGATTCATTCGCTTCCCCGAATTCCCCCGAAATCGTCACCGAATTCGGCCCCACCTTCACCGATTGGCCCCGGGATACGTCGCGTGACGAGAAGCTTCGTATCGTTGCGGACCAGCGTGATTCCAGCCCGGACGGGCAGTCGTTCCGAGGTGACGTGGTTGTCGTACACGATCAATTTCGAATCGAGGCCGATGTGGTCGAGGTGGCGATTTCCGGAGGCGACCTCCTCACGCGGAAAACTCCACTCCTGGCAAGACGCGTCCGCGTTTCTCAACCCGGCGTCGGCTGCGAGGCGGAAGCGGAAATCCTCAGCTACGATCCGGTTACGGAGGCTCTGGTCCTCACGGGAGTGTCACGTGTGACGACCGAACGCGGTGAACTGGATCATTTCAACCCGGGCGACCGCCTTGTGATTTCTCCCTCGGGCTTTTCCGTGGAGACCACTCCCGTGGAAATCCACGCCTCTCCTCCGTTGCTGAAACGATAGGGAACTACCTCTCGATTCAGTCGAGTTCCTTGATCCGGATATTGCGGTAGGAGGTGCGGTCGGAGTGATCGGTAAGCATGATTTTCCCTTTTCCGGGGGCAAAACCTTCCTTCGCCTTGAATTTGCTCGCGGCGATCTTTTGCTTCCAATCTTCCGAGGTGGTATCGGCTTCGTTGACGAGTTCGCCATTGAGCCAGTGCTGGATTTTTCCGTTCTTCACCACGACACGACTTTGATTCCACTCCCCGGACGGTCTGACATTCGTTTTTGCCGTGGGAGCCTGGATATCATAAAAAGATGCGGTGAGACGCTTGGTTCCATTCTTGGCATCCGGATGTTTCTGGTCATCAAGCATCTGGTATTCGATCCCTAGCCATTCCTTTCCACCTACTTTGGTGACCCAGTATTTCACACCATTGTTCCCCCCTTCTGCGAGTTTCCACTCCCACTCGAGGTCGAAATTGGTGAACTCCTTTTCCGAAAGCAGATTGCCTCCTTTCCCATCGAGACGCAGTTCCCCGTCCGCAATGCTCCAGCCGGGTCCGGGCTTTCCTCCGTCAGCGCCACTCCATCCGGCAAAACTCTTCCCGTCGAAAAGCGAATAAGTTTCTCCCGAGATGACGGGCACCGAGAGGGAAAGCAGGGCAATGGCAAAGAAGACGGAGGATTTCATGAGCCGGAGCTTAGGTGTGCCCACCCCCTATGGTCAAGACCGCAAGCAGGCGGATCCCTGTGAATTCGGGCAAGGAAAAAGCCGGAGTTTCACTCCTCGGTTTTCTCCTCTTCTTCCACCGTTTCGTCCTCATCCGCCTCGCCCGGAACGACCCTGCGGATCCCGACCTTGTCGATGCGTTGCCGGTCCATGTCGACGATTTCGAATTCGAACTCTCCCGCGGCAAAGGCTTCCCCCTCGGTCGGAAGGCGGTCGAGCCGGTGCACGATGTATCCGGCCAGCGTCTGGAAGGGCTCCTTCTCGGCCTCGGTGAGCACCGAGAACCCGGGAATGGCCTCCTCGACCATGTCAATCTCGACCAGGCCATCCGCGAGCCAGGTGTTCTCCGCAGTTTCCCGCAGGGCCGGACGATCCTTCTGAAAGTCCCCGGGGCGCAGTTCACCCACGACTTCCTCCACCAGATCGTCCAGGGTGATCAACCCCCGAACCGTTCCGAATTCGTCCGCAACCAGGGCTGCACCCAGTTTCGAATGACGCAAAGTGTCCAGCAGGGAAAGCGCCGACTGGGTCTCCGAAACGAAAAGCGGCTCGACACAGATTTCCCCAAGGGTTCGGGGACGAGGGCTTGCGACATTGGCGAACAACATGCGCAGGGAGACGAGACCGATGATCGAGTCCCGGTTGTCTTCGTAGACAGGAAATACCGTCTGGTTGGTCGCCGATACCTTTGACCAGTAGGCCTCGGGCAAGGCGTTGCTCGCGAGGAACAGAATGCGCGGGCGGGGTTGCATCACCTCCTCGGCAAGCACCTCGCGCAGGTCGAAGACGCCTTCCACCATTTCGGATTCCTCCTGGTGCACGGTCCCGGTGACAATGCCCTCGCGCAGGATCACTTCGACATCCGCCACGGAGGCGCCTTCGTCACCTTCCGGCGGTTTGCCGAAAAGCTTCAGAACGAGCTTCGTGCTCAGTTCAAGGAACGCGACCAGCGGCCTCGTGGCGATGGAGAGCATATCCATGGGCTTCGCCATGGCCGAGGCGATCGCCTCGGGAAATCGGAGCGCAAGCCCCTTCGGCACCAGTTCGCCGATCACGAGGGAAAAGTAGGTGATGAGGACAACCACGACGACGAAGGCGATCCGTTCCGAATAGGGCGCCAATGCCGGGATCTGGTCGATCCAGGGGGAAACATAGGGAGAGAGGGTCGATCCGCCGTAGGCACCCGCAAGGACGCCGACCAGAGTGATCCCCACTTGTACCGTGCTCAGGAAACGCTCCGGGTTTTCCCCCAGCTTCAAAGCCCGTTCGGCCCCCTTCTTTCCACCTTCCGCCTGGATCTTGAGACGGCTGCGGCGTGCAGAGATCAGAGCAATCTCCGCCATGGCGAAGACTCCGTTGAGCAGCAGAAGGAGAAAAATGACGAGAATCTCTGTCACAAAGCCTCTATTTCTCGCCGTTCTCACCGTAAAGTCAAGGATCGGAACCGGACCAGGATGGAACTACGCGGAAGGAGAAATTCGATTCCGCCCCTTGCTCCGTCCCCCTCCCCATGGTTTTTTCCCGCCTTTTCCATGAGTTCCCCCGCCCGCATCCGCCTCGCCGCAGCTCTGCTTTTTCTCGGAATCGCCCTCGGAGCTTTCGGGGCCCACGGATTGGCTGAGAGGCTCTCCGAGACCGGACGAGTTGACAATTGGGAAACCGCCACTTTCTATCACCTCATCCATGCGCTCGCGATGTTTGCCCTTTCGCTGCATTCACGCCGCGCTCTCGGCTACTACTGGTTCCTCGCGGGCATTCTCCTTTTCTCCGGCAGCCTCTATCTTCTCGCCGTCACTGGAGTGACCAAGTTGGGTGCCATCACCCCGCTTGGAGGAGTGTCGTTCCTCGTTGGCTGGGCACGATGGGTCTTCCACCGCCGGGAGAAGGAGATTTCATGACGTTCCCAATCTGCTCATTTCAACCCACCCACCCCATGTACCGACTCATCCTGTTCCTGTCTCTGTTCCTTTCCACGGCATTGACTGCCGCGGATCCCGGCTGTTTCGAGTTGCGAACCTATCACGCGGCCGAGGGAAAGCTGGAGGCCCTCAACGCTCGTTTTCGCAATCATACCCGGGCGCTCTTTGCCAAACATGGCATGACCAATGTTGCCTACTGGATGCCGGTCGAAAACGAGGGCCAGACTCTCGTCTATCTGCTTGCCTACCCGGACCGCCAAGCGCGAGAGGTGTCGTGGAAGGCATTTAATGCCGACCCGGAATGGAAGTCGGCCAAGACGGAATCGGAAAAGGACGGAAAACTCGTGGCCAAGGTCGAGAGCCGCTTCCTGCACCTTACCGGGTATTCCCCGAAACTTCCTGCGTCGGAAGGAGCCACCCCGCGGCTCTTCGAAATGCGCGTCTACACCACCCGCCCCGGGCGGCTCGACGCTCTCGACACCCGCTTCCGCGATCACACCCTCGGCCTGTTCACCAAACACGGTATGACGAACCTCCTCTACTTCCATCTCGACGACGATCAGGAAGCATCCGATCACACTCTCGTCTATTTCCTCGCCCATTCCTCTGCGGATGCACGCACGGCCAGTTTCGATGCCTTCCGCGCCGATCCCGACTGGATTGCGGCGCGGGATGCTTCAGAAAAGGAGGAAAAGATTCTCGTGGACCAGGGCGTGGCATCCACCCTGCTCAAGGCGACCGACTACTCGCCACTCAAATAACCCCCCGGTTATAAAATGCATCCTCCGAAACTTGTCGCCCTCTGCGGCAGCGCTCGCCACAGCTCTTTGAACCAGGCGGTTCTCGATACGGCGACTGCTGCAGCCATCGAAGCCGGGGCGTCCGTGACCAGGGTGCCATGGGTCGACTATCCCCTGCCCCTCTTCAATCAGGACCTCGAAAGCGAGGAAGGACTTCCCGACGCGGTTCGAAAACTCAAATCCATTCTCCGGGAGGCTGATGGATTTCTCATCGCCAGCCCGGAACACAACAGCGGTTACTCCGCCCTGCTGAAAAACGCGATCGATTGGTGCAGCCGGGCGGAAGGAGAAGACGAAGCTCCCTTGAGCGCCTTCGCCGGAAAAACGGCCGTGCTCTTCGCGGCATCGCCCGGAGCCCTCGGAGGTCTCCGCGGACTCTTCGCCCTGCGCGAACTGCTGCAGAATCTCCGGATCACCGTCTTCGCCGATCAGCTGGCGATCCGGACGGCCCATGAAGCCATCTCCGAAGGAGTCGTCACGGACATCAAGTGGGCCTCACAGATCGCGAAATTGACGGAACGCTACGTTGAGTTTGCATCGCGACTTTCGTGACACAACGCCTCGCTTCACCGGCCAACACCACGCCGCGCGAGCCGCGCAGCGCTACCCCTGATCTTTCCCGGACGCACCCCTGCCTCGATTTCGTATCGCGCTCCGCTACCCCAGGTAGCCCCGACCGGCCCGGTCGGGGGGCAGGCTCCGCCCGGCCGACACCGCACGGCGCTACCTCGGTCATTCCTTGAAATGGCGATTCCGGGTCAGGCGGAACAGGAGCCTGGAATCGGACGAACTCAAATCAAAAGCCCGCTCTCCGGAACGGGGAACGGGCTTGAAGGCCTGAAACGCGCCGGCAATGCATACAGGCCCAAATCGGGGTGAGGTCAGAGGATCTCGATCCGCCTAGGCTTGAGTTCTTCACGCAAGGGCAGACGCAACGAGAGGACCCCGTCTTCGAGAGACGCACTGATCCGACTTCCGTCGACCTCGGGTCCGACGTCGAGCCGAAGTCTCCAGTGCTTTTCGGACGAGTAGTCGCCGAGGGGACGCCACGATTCGGGAACGGCGGTCAGGCGAACCGCCTCGATCTCGAGAACTTCGTTTTCGACGGTGACCTTGATGTCCTCTTTCTTCACTCCCGGGAGCCGCACCGCCACCGCCCACGCCTCCTTGTCGTAGCGGGAGGTGTAATAGGGACGGTGGTATTCGGGCAGTCGCGGCTGGGGAACGGTCAGGGCCGTAGAGGTTGTGTGATTGGAAGGAGAGGTGTAGTCGCTCATGAGAATTGGATTCTTGGAAGGTTGGGAGAGGTTTCAGCTTCTTGATTCCCGCCAAAGACAAAATGCATCAGCGGATGTCGATGGAGACCGGTTTCCGGACCTCCTCTTTCGGGAGAGTGAGTTCGAGAATACCATCAGCGAGCCGTGCCGAGATGGCCTCGAAACGCACGCCTTCGGGGCAGCGAAGGACATATTCGGAACGGGCAGACTGACCGCCCTCGCCCGTTTCGGCTTGCCCCGCTTCACCGACACTCAGGCGGAGGATTCCTTCCTCGGCATCGAGGTTCAGCTGTTCGCGCTTCACGCCCGGCACCTCGATGCGGGCATGGAAGTTTTGCTCGTCCTCGTACCATTCCACTCCCGAGGAAGCCCGCTGGGAAAAGCCACCGCCACGGGATCCGGACGTTGCCGCGAGGAACAAGGGTTCAAAGAAGCGGAAGGGATCACCGAAAAAGCCGTCCCAGTCGCGCAGTTGATTCAAGGGATGCGAGTAACGAATCAGTTTCATGGAATTCAGATGGATTGGTTGAAAAGGTGAAAACACCGATTCACAAGAATGCATCTCTTGTACCACCCATCTCAAATCATCCCATTGCCCTGGTTTTCAATTATTTGCGTATTTTTGAAAACAGAGAATCCACCCATTCAAGTGCCATTATGACTCATACAAAGACAAGGTTGACCCATTGTTAAAGAGTCATTTTGGCTCTATTTTAATCAGCCAAGCCACCGAATCTTATCGGGCATCCGCGAACGTTTCACAGATCGATCCGTCCGGATCCCTAAGGGGCTCCTACTTGCTGCTCGAGAAAGCGATGTCATCGAATGCCATGGTTTCCCCTTGGACGACCAAACGATAGCCGGTCTTCTCCTTGGCGAGCCCCGGATGGGTACCCTCCAGAACCAGGTCGCCCAGTTTTACCCGCACCTGGTTTCCCTCTACACTGCAGGACAATTCCACCCACTCCCCGGAAGCGGCGGAAAACTCCTTTTTCGCGAGCATTTCTGCCTTTGAGGCTGGATCCTTCTTGTCCTTGTCCATCGAGAGCGTGGCAACCCCGTTCCCGACCGTTACTCGGAAAAGGTGGCCTTTCGCGTGATTGTAACTGAGGTGAAAACCTTTGGCCCCGTCGAATCGAACCTTCGCGCGAAACGAAGAATTGAGATGGGGGTCCGGGATGTTGAAGACAGCGGCGTGCTGGTCGGAAGCGAGCTCCGCGCCGGAGAGCGCCCCCTCCACGACTTTCCACTCTCCCTTTACCGCTTTCCACCCTTCGGGAAGGGCTGCTTTGCTGAAGTCACACTTCAGTTCGGGTTCCGCGGCAAAGCTGATTCCAGAAACGAGAATGGCGAGAAGGAGAGTGGCTCGAGCTGACTTCATGACGAGCGTTTTACTTCAGAGGTTTCCTGCGGGCAAGCTCCAACTTTCCACTGGAATCGGGCTTCATTCCATGGCATCGCTTCCGCCATGTCGACCCCCGCCTATTTTGTCGTCTCCCGCGAACAGCACGAGTCCCTGGTTGCCGCCGCCTACGAGCATCGTGGCTATCTAGCCGATGAAGCCGCCGCTGCCGCGCGCATGTGCAGCGAAGCTTCCTGGCATGGGATCCGCACCCACAATGCCCTCAAGGCCCTGCACCTCGACGAGCTCTTCGGCTCCGGAAGCGGAGGTTGCGTGCCGGGGGCCCAGGTGGAAGTGCGCGAGACCCGATTCTCCGCCGTGCAGAGCTGGAATGCCAACCGGAAGCTCGGACAAGCGGTCGCCTGCGAGGCGGTCGAGACCTGCATCCGTCTTGCCGACCAATATGGGAGCGGCACCGTCGCCATCGATAACGCTTTCCACTATCTCTGGGGAGGCGGTTATGTGATGGATGCGGCCAAGCGCGGCTACATCGCCTACACCAACTGCACCTCCACCCTCGCCGAGGTCGTGCCTTTTGGCGGAAAGTTTCCCACCCTCGGGACGAACCCGCACAGCTGGGGATTCCCCACCGTCGACGCGCTGGGATACCCGGTCGTGATCGACTGGGCAACCTCCGAGATCGCCATGGGCAAGGTCGAGCAATACAAGCGGGAGAACCGGAAACTCGAGTCCCCTTTCGGCATCGACAAGGACGGCAACCCCACCGACGATCCCTTCGCCGTGGTCGCGATCCTTCCTTTCGGACGTCACAAGGGCTACGGACTCGGACTCCTCAACGAACTCTACGGAGCGGCCATCGGCGGCTCCCTCCCCACCCTGCGGGGCCGCGCTGCCAAGGCCGAAGGAACGGGTGAAAAAACAACGTGCGCCTTCTATTTCCAGGTGGTTCATCCCGAGGCCATCTCTGGTGGCGACTTCTCCAATGGTCGCGATCAGGCCGGGAACATCGCCGCCGTTCTGAAGGACATCTTCTCCCACGGCAACGAGGGCTGCATGCTCCCCGGAACGATCGAGGCCAACAGCGCGAAGATGAGTGAAAAGGCGGGTGGCCTCCTCTTCACCGAGGCCGAAGTGAAAGGATTCATCCACCTCGCCGAAGAATGCAGCCTCGACGCTTCCGCCTGGGATCCCACCCAACTCCCGGTCTTCGCCGGTTGATGAGAAGGTTTCCCTGAGACGCAAAAAGCCGGACTGCCCTCGGGCAATCCGGCTTTTTCAAATTCCGCAACCGGCGTCGGGATCAGTAACCGGGACCGTAGTACTGCTGCTGCTTCTTCTCGTTGGAGGATCCGATCGCGGCGCCTCCGAGGCCACCGACCGCACCCCCGATGAGGGCTCCGGTTCCACGGTTGCCGTCTCCGGCGACCAAGGCACCGACACCGGCACCGATGGCGGCACCGCCAGCGGCGCCCTTTTGAGTGGGGGTGCATCCGACGAAAGCGACGGAGGCGGCGAAAAGGATGGTGATGAGGATGTGCGATTTCATGGCCGGGAAGCTTCGCTTTTCTTAAATAGTTTTTCAAGCAGCGATTTCAGCGCATTCGCTTCGACGGGCGGAGATTCCTCTTCCGCAGGTCTCAGACCTGGAATTCGTCCGTATCCGACAAACTTCGACTCCGAACCGGAATTCGGAACTTCCCAGTCGAACACGCTCACTCCGTGGATGGTCTGACCGCGATAGCGTCTACCGCTGCTCGATCCGAAGAGGACCCCCGCCCCATCTTCCTTGAGAGTCCCGAGGAAGATCATGACATGGGAAATTGCCGGATCGCGATCCTTGGTGGTGTAGGTTCCCTTCCAGAAAAGCAGATCTCCCGGTTTCAGCGATGAGAAGACCGGATCCTCCGTCGTGGCCACAGCCGATGTCTCGACAAATTCCCCGTTGGCACGGACCCACTGGTAGAAGTCCCAGGAAGAACGCGGCAGTTTTTCGTAACCGAATTTCGCGAGCGCACACTGCACTGTGCCCGAGCAATCCATTCCCCAGTTGTCGGGCGAGTTGGAACCAAACTGATAGCCGAGCCGGCGGGTCGTGAGGCCCAGAGAAATCTCGATGAGTTTTCTCACTGAAGCGGCCTCCGTTTCATATTCGACGAGGTCTTCCGGGAGAATGGTGGCGACGGAAACCTTTTCCGACCTCGCAGGCAAGGAAGTGAAGAGGGTCAGACCCAAGACCAGAAAGGGTTGAAAAACGGATTTCACACCCGGGACGCTAGCCTGTCGTCTTTACCCCCGCAAGAGTTTGAGAGTGCAGGCTGGCGCAGGGGACGATTTCCGCTATCATCACGAGCCATGTCCTTTCGACTTTTCAAAACCGCCGCCGCCGTTTTCATCGAAAACTCCGAAGCCCCCGGTCTTTTCCGTCATGCCGGACCGGAGTTTTCCTTCGACGCCCTTTTCACCTCCCCGGACCCTGCGGCCCACGTCTCCGCCGCCTACGACAGCGGTGCCCATGATGTCTCCTTCAATCCCGAAATCCCTTTCCAGGCTCCCATCGGGGACCAGGAAGTCTGGGCGTCCGGGGTGACCTACTTCCGCAGCCGCACCGCCCGGATGGAGGAGGCGGAAAGCGCGGGCGGCGATATCTTCTACGACAAGGTTTACGAGGCGCCGCGGCCCGAGCTCTTCTTCAAGGCGACGTCCGCCCGCGTCCGTGGTCACCTCGACCATGTCGGCATCCGCAGCGACTCCACCTGGGATGTACCAGAACCGGAGTTCACTCTCGCCATCAATCACGAGGGCAAGATCTTCGGGCACACCATCGGGAACGATATGAGTTCACGATCCATCGAGGGGGAAAATCCTCTTTATCTCCCTCAGGCCAAGAACTATACAGGATCCTGCTCACTTGGTCCATGTCTCGTCGTCGCTTCGTCTCCGGCTCCGGAAACGAAGATCTCCATCTCGATCACTCGCAGTGAATTGGAAGTGTTTTCCGGCGACACCGCCCTCTCTCAAATCAAACGGAGCTTCGAGGAACTCGCCGGCTGGCTCTTCAAGTGCAACCGATTCCCCAAGGGCGCCTATCTCATGACCGGAACCGGGATTGTCCCCGACAGCGATTTCACCCTGCAGGTCGACGACGTGGTCGCCATCACGATCGAGGGCATCGGGACACTGAGAAACTGCGTGGAGAGCGTTTAGTTGTTAGCTTTTAGCGGTTAGCCAGAAAACCCCGCGGTGCCCCCGTTCCCGCTTTAATCGAACTTCTTAATCCTAATCTTACTCATACTCCTACCTCCTACTCAAAATCCGAATGTCCCCTCACCGCTCGCCGAGTATGAGCAAGAGGTAGGAGTATGAGTAAGAGGGGTTGATCCCATGAATCCCCTTCTCGACTCCGGCGACGATTCCATCTACACCCTGCGCACCAAGGCTCCCGGGCCCAACGGAGTGCTTCCTTTCACCAAGGAACAGCTGGCGACCCATCCCAGCGGCCACCTCTTCGGCTGGACCCAGAACGTGGGCATGGGCTGGCCCTCGGACAAGGTCGCGGGCGGCGATTACCTGATCCTCAGCACCCAGGGTGGAATCCGCCAGCCCGATGGCACGCCGATCGCCCTCGGTTATCACACCGGTCACTTCGAGGTCGGCCTGCTCATGGAGGAAGTCGCAAAAACGATCACCTCGCTCGGAGGTGTACCTTTTGCCGGCTTCGTCAGCGATCCCTGTGATGGACGCACCCAGGGAACCGACGGGATGATGGATTCGCTTCCCTATCGGAATGACGCGTCGACCGTTTTCCGTCGGCTCATCCGCTCCCACCCGACCCGCAAGGGCGTCGTCGGCGTGGCCACCTGCGACAAGGGTCTCCCCGCGATGATGATGGCTCTCGCGGCGATGCACGATCTGCCCACGGTGCTCGTGCCGGGCGGGGTCACCCTGCTGAGTGAAGACACGGATGAAGACCTCGGGCGCATCCAGACGATCGGAGCCCGCTACGCCCAGGGCACCCTCAGCTACGCCGACGCCGCCGAGGCGGGCTGCCGGGCGTGCGCCTCGCCCGGAGGCGGATGCCAGTTCCTCGGGACCGCAGCGACGAGCCAGGTGATCGCGGAAGCCCTGGGTCTGACTTTGCCCCATTCCGCGCTCGCGCCCTCGGGTGCCGACATCTGGCGCGACATGGCCCGCCGTTCCGGAGCCGCCGTCGTCACGCTCGAGAAGCGTGGCATCACGACGAAGGACATCCTCACCGAGGCGGCCTTTGAGAATGCGCTCGCCGTTCACGCCGCCTTCGGTGGATCGACGAATCTAATCATGCACCTGCCCGCCATCGCCCATCAGGCGGGCGTGCGACGTCCCTCCGTGGACGACTGGCGGCGGGTCAATGCCAAGGTCCCCCGTCTCGTCGACGCCCTTCCGAACGGGCCAAAACATTACGCCACCGTGCAGGTGTTCCTCGCCGGAGGGGTGCCCGAAGTGATGCTGCACCTGCGCGAGGCGGGATTGCTGCAGCTCGACGCTCTGACCGTCTCGGGCAAGCCGCTCGGCGAAATTCTCGACTGGTGGGAAGGGTCGGAACGACGCCAGCGCCTTCGCGAGAAACTCACGCAACTCGACGGAATCGATCCCGACCACGTCATCATGTCGCCTTCCGTCGCGGCCTCGCGTGGACTCACCTCGACAGTGACCTTTCCCGGCGGCAACCTGACCCCGGAAGGTTCCGTCATCAAATCGACCGCAATCGATCCGAGCCTCGTCGACGAGAACGGCATCTACCTGCACGAGGGGCCGGCCCGCGTCTTTGCCTCCGAGCCTTCCGCCATCGCCGCAGTCAAATCGACCGGACCCGACCGAATCAAGGAAGGCGACGTCATCGTCCTGATCGGACTCGGTCCCATCGGTTGCGGCATGCCAGAGACCGCCCAGCTCACCATCGCCCTGAAACACCTCCCCTGGGGCAAATATGTCGCCCTTGTCACCGATGGCCGCTTCTCCGGAGTCTCCACCGGCGCCTGTGTCGGACACATCTCCCCCGAGGCCTGGGCCGGGGGACCCATCGGCAAGGTTCGCGACGGTGACCCTGTCCGCATCCGCATCGACTGCCGGAATCTGACAGGCTCTGTCGATTTTGTGGGAGACGAAGCGGAGTTCCACTCACGGCCAGTGAGCGAAAAACTGCATCGCCTTCCCAACGTGCCCGACGACACGCGACTCTGGGCCGCTCTTCAGAATGTCAGCGGTGGCACCTGGGGCGGGTGCGTTTACGACGTGGAGGCCATCATCGCCAAACTCAACTCCTGATTCACCCTCATTGATTACCATGAAAATTCCTGGTCTCCGCGCCGCCGACGAGAAAGTCGGTGGCCTCGTTCATTTTGGCCGCATGCTCGACAAGATCCGACTCGCCCGGGCAGGAACGCTGCCGGAGGGCTACTTCCTCGGCGAAGGCGACTTTTCCTGGTGGGATGCCAGGCTCTGCCGCTTCCTCGGAGTTCCCTACGCCGGGCTCCGCGAACGGGTCGAATCCGGAGCGAGCGACGAGCAGGTACTTGCCTGGTGCCGGGAAAATGGTTCCAACCCGGGCGAGGAGGAGACCCACATCTGGAACACTTTCATTCTCAAGAGAGGCTGGCGCGACGAAGCGAGCCCGGGGCTGGAGGAGGAAAAGGTCGATTGCGGGTTTGGCGACCGCGACGATATCCAGACTTTTCTCGATCTGCAGAAGGCCCAGGAAAGCTGACTCGTCTGCCGGCGGACGCGGTGCCCCTCAATAAAACCGGGTTCTTCCCAAGGAACGAGCGGCCTTTCACGGTTTCCCGCGGTCCGCGGATTTCTGGAAGAGACGCTTCAGCAAAGGAGTTTCGGTCTTTTCCGGATTCGACTTTGCGACGGGATCGGCGGACGCCTCCGGCATGGGCAGAGCTCGACTTTGATCCCAGCCTCCACCAAGCGCCTTCACCAGCGCGACGGAGGCAACAAGGCGCTGTCCCGCCACCCTTTCATAGGCGAGTTGGGTCGTGAGAGCCGTGCGATTCGCGGTGATGACATCGAGATAGGGTGCGGTCCCCAACTCATACTGGGTGCGGGCCAGCCTCGAAGCCCTGACCGCGCTGTCCCTCGCCCGCCCGAGGGACTTGGCCTCCGTTCCGAGGTGACGCAGATTCGAAAGACTCGTCTCGACATCGCCGACCGCCACAAGAAAGGCCTGCCGGTAAGCGGCGAGCGCCTCGTCGTGGGCGGCATGGGAACGCGAGAGATTGAAGCGGTCCTTTCCACCCGAAAACACCGGAATCCGCACTCGCGGCCCGAAGGTCCACATGAGGGAATTGACGTCGAGGAGCGGCCCGATGTCGCCGCTCTGGAATCCTCCGTTCCCCATGAGGGACACACTGGGGAAAAACTCGGCCTCGGCCATCCCGATCCGGGCGGTGGCGGCGGCGAGTTGCTGCTCGGCGGCGGCAATGTCAGTGCGTCGCTCGAGCAGGTCGCTGGGGAATCCCGCCGGAATCTCCGGCGGACCGGGCAAAAGGTTTCCGGCCGCCGCGAGGGCGAAGGAGGAGGCATTCGCCCCCACGAGCAGCGCCAGCACGTTCTCGAGCTGATCACGCTGCGACTGCAGCACGGAAATCTCCGCCTCGGCGGTAGCCACCTCGGTCTCGGCCTGGGCCTGCTCGAGGTCGTTGGCGGCGCCCGCCGTGACGCGGGCGCGGGCGATCTTCAAGGCTTCCCCCCGCCAACCCACCGCTTCGCGCACGATGGCGGTCTCGACATCGAGGGCACGGATCTGAAAATAGGTCGCGGCGACCTCCGCCTGGATTCCAAGGAGCACATTGTGAACCTGATCGGCCGCTGCAAGCGTGCTCGCTTCATCGGACTCCACCTTGCGCCGCAATTTCCCCCAGAGATCGATCTCCCATCCGAAATCGACGAGGGCATTGTAAGCGGGACCGTCATACCTGAGGCCCTCTAGGGGGAAGGCCGAGGGCATGTTCTCGGAAGTGCGCTGCCGCTCCGCGGAAGCCGGAAGCGCAAGCCGCGGAAGGAGATCGGACTTCGACATGTGCGCGGATGTACGTGCCTGGTCGAACCGGGCGATCGCCCCTTTCAGTTCCTGGTTGTTGGCCGTTGCGCGTCTCAGGAGCTCATCGAGCGTGGAGTCGCTATAGACCCTCCACCATTCCCCCTTCGTCAGATGAGCGGAAGGAGACGGAGCCCGCCAGGCCACGTTCTTGAACCGCTCCGGCACACTCGTGGCGGGACGCTCGTAATCCGGCCCCAGGGGTTTGAACTGAGCCAACGCGGGACCCGACGAAAGGAGGACGACCAATCCGGCAATCGCTGCAATCGCGGTCTCCCCCCGACTGGAGATGACTTGCCGGTGTATTCTAAACGGGTTCATACGGGAAATCGAACAGGGTCAGGCGTGGGAAGAAACAGGGTCAATGGCACCGGCACCTTCGGTGGCAGGAACTTCCTTCCGTTTGCGCCCGAGTTTCATGACGAGGTAATAAAAGAGCGGGGTGAGCAGGAGTCCGAAAACGGTCACCCCGATCATCCCGGCGAACACCGCGGTGCCCATGGCACGACGCATTTCCGACCCCGCTCCGGTGGAGACGACGAGCGGAAAGACGCCTGCGATGAAAGCGATCGAGGTCATGAGAATAGGACGCAGGCGGAGGCGGCAGGCTTCCAGAGCGGCGGCGAGAGGGCTGAGTCCGTGGTCGTTTTTCTCCTTTGCAAATTCGACGATGAGGATGGCGTTCTTGCAGGCGAGTCCGATGAGAACGATGAACCCGATCTGCGTGAAGATGTTGTTGTCCCCCTTCGCAAAGTGCACGCCGGCGAGCGCAAAGAGAAGGCAGAGCGGCACGATGAGAATGATCGCGAGCGGAAGCCGCAGGCTCTCGTACTGCGCCGCGAGCACCATGAAGACGAGGAGAATGCAGAGCGGGTAGATGTAGACCGCGGTATTGCCCGCGATGATCTTCTGGTAGACGAGTTCCGTCCACTGGAACTCGAATCCCGGGGGGAGGGACTTCGCGATTTCCGTGATCACCGCCTCGCCCTGCCCCGAGCTTAATGGAGGCATCGGTGCCCCGTTGAGGTCGGCGGCGAGGTATCCGTTGTAGTGGGTCACCCGATCCGGACCAAAGGTCTCCTGCACTTGGACAAGCGATCCCACCGGAACCATTTCTCCAGCGAGATTCCTCGTCTTTAGCCGGGTGATGTCGCTGACGTCGTCGCGGAAGCGCGGTTCGGCCTGGGCCACGACCTGGTAGGTGCGCCCGAAGCGGTTGAAGTCGTTCACGTAAAGGCTGCCGAGGTTGATCTGGAGCGTTTCGAAAAGGTTCTGCAGGGGAACTCCGAGCGATTTGGCCTTTTCGCGATCCACATCTGCCTCGAGCTGCGGCACATTGACGGTGTAGCCGGAGTAAACCTGCATGAGCTTTCCGGTCTCGTAGGCCTGTCCGATGAGCTGCTGGGTCGCCTGGTAGAGCGCGGCGTAGCCCTGGTCCCCCCGGTCCTGGATCATCATCTTGAAGCCGCCCGTGGTTCCGATGCCGTTGACCGGGGGTGGCGTGAGCACGAGGACCATGGCATCCTGGATCGAGGCGAACTTCCCGTTCAGGGCTCCCGCGATCGCCTCACCGGTAAGATCGGGCGTGGTCCGCTCCTCGAAGTCATCGAGGCCGACAAAGACAATGCCACTGTTCGGGCTGATGCTGAACCCATGGATGGAAAGGCCGGGAAAGGCGATGGCATCCTTCACCCCGGGGTGCGCCAGGGCGATTTCGGACATGCGGCGCATCACTTCGTCCGTTCGGTCCAGCGAGGATCCGTCGGGTAGTTGGGCGAAGCCGACGAGGTATTGCTTGTCCTGCGAAGGCACGAAGCCCGTCGGAGTGATCTCGAATCCCTTCCAGGTGGCCCAGACGAGGCCGCCATAGAGAATCAGGGCGATCGCGCCGAAACGAATGATCCGCTTCACGAGTCCCACGTAGGCCCGCGAGGACCAGTCGAAGAAACGGTTGAAGGGCCTGAAGAACCAGCCCAGAAGCGCGTCGATGAGGCGGGAAAGAAGATCCTTCTTCGCCCCGTGTGCCTGCAGCAGCAGCGCCGAGAGGGCGGGACTGAGGGTGAGGGAATTGATCGCCGAAATCACCGTCGAGATCGCGATGGTCACGGCAAACTGCTTGTAAAACTGACCGCTCAGCCCGCTGATGAAGGCCGTGGGGATGAAGACGGCGCAGAGCACGAGGGCGGTCGCCACGATGGGACCGGTCACTTCGCTCATCGCCTTCTTGGTGGCCTCCATGGGAGCGAGCCCCTCGCGGATGTTCCGTTCCACGTTCTCCACCACCACGATGGCGTCATCTATGAGGATGCCGATGGAGAAGATCAGCGCGAACATCGA